>NZ_JBICZA010000017.1:84211-198965 GCF_043201585.1 Streptomyces sp. NPDC048297 | reverse complement strand
GGGTTAAAACGGGCCTTTTGGGGTTTTTTTGGGGGGGGGGGGGGGGGTGTTGGGGGGGGGGGGGGCCCCCCCGCGCCCCCCCCCCGGGGGGGGGCCCCCGGGGGGGGGGGCCCCCGGGCGCGGCACCGCGGCTGCGCGTCGACCGGGAACTGGCCCGGGAACTGGAGGACTTCGGCCGACGCCACGGTGCGACCCTCTACATGATCACCCTGTCCGCGTATCTCGTCGTCCTGCACCGGATGAGCGGTGCGCGGGATCTGCTGGTGGCGACGGGTGCGGCGTGCCGTACCTGGCAGAACACCCAGGACCTGCTGGGGATGTTCATCAACACGGTGGTGATCCGGGGTGATCTGGGGGACGATCCGACCCTGGCCGAGACGGTGCGTCGTGTCCGGGGCACCTGTCTGTCCGCCTACGACCATCAGGAACTTCCCCTGGAGGAGGTGATCGCCGGTCTTGAGGTGCCCAGGACCCCCGGGATCAACCCCTTGGTCCAGGCGGCCTTCAACTTCCATGAGTCACAGCCGAAGTCGCTCGACTCCGTGCCCTTCGACATCACGGTCATCGACGGCATGAACAACGGAACCACCAAGTTCGACCTCAGTGTGACGGTCTTCCCGAGCTACGCGTCACCGGGGCACATCAGCCGCTACGAAGGTGCGCTCCTTCACATACCGCGGTCCGATACGGCGGTGCACCCCAGCCCGCTCGACGCGCTCTCAGGGCTGGACGTGGTCTGGAAGTACGACACCGCGCTCTTCGGCGAGAGCCAGGTACTCGGGATGCTGGCGGCGTACCGCGAGGTTCTTCGCACGATGGCCGCCGTACCGGAGACACGCCTCTCCGAGATCGACGTGCGGCACCTTCTGGGCGACCTCCCCGATGAGCCGGAGGTCCCCCGGGTCCGGCAGCGCGCGGACGATCACCGCTCTGTCCGCCGCCGGCCGGGCAGTGGAGAACCCGGCGGCACGGAAGCAGGCGGTGACGGAACGACGTTGGCCGTGATCATCAGGATCGTCGGCGACGTCCTGGGAGTCTCAGCCCCGCACGGTCACGACAACTTCTTCGAACTGGGCGGCAATTCACTGGCGGCTGTGCGCTTCCTCGCCACCGTCCGCAAGGAGTTCGGCGTGTCGCTCAAGCTGGAGGACGTACTCGCCGATCCCACGATCGGAGCGATCGCGGAACTCGTGGACGTGGCCCTGGGAGACCGGGGCCGGGGCTGATCCAGCTCGCGGGGCAGCGTGAAGACCTGGTTCTCGCGGGCCACCTCGACCGTGCGGACCTCGCCGTAGCCCCGCTCGGCGAGCATCGCGAGAACCGCGTCCGTGGACAGGCGGGGCGCCGAGGCCCCCGCCGTCAGTCCGACGACCTCGGGGTCGCCCTCAAGCCACTCGGGCCTGACGTCGTCCGGGCCCTCGACCAGGTACGCGGGAGTGCCGGCGGCCAGGGCGACCTGGACGAGCCGGGTCGAGTTGTGCGAGTTCGCGGATCCGACCACCAGGACGAGATCGCTCGCCGCGGCCACCCGCTGCGTCGCGGCCTGCCGGTTCTGCGCCGCGTAGCAGATGTCGTCGCTCGGCGGATCCACGAGCCGCGGGAACCGCTCGCGAAGCGCCGCCGCGACACGGGTCGTCTCGTCGACGGTCAGCGTGGTCTGCGCGAGCCACGCGACGCGGTCCGGATCCGCCACCTGAACGGCGTCCACGCCGTCCAACCCCGCGACGACGGTGGTGCGTTCGGGCGCGACACCGACGGTTCCCACCACCTCGTCGTGTCCGGGCTCGCCGATGAGCAGGACGTCGTAGCCCTCCGAGGCGAACCGCCGCGCCTCGCGGTGGACCTTCGACACCAGCGGACATGTGGCGTCGATCGTCAGCAGTCCACGGCTGTCCGCTGCGGCCCGGACCCGTGGCGCCACGCCATGGGCGGACAGGATGACGACGGCCCCTTCGGGCACCTCGTCGACCTCGCTCACGAACACGGCTCCCTGACGCCGCAGTTGGTCGACCACCACGCGGTTGTGGACGATCTGGCCACGGACGTACACGGGCGCGCCGTACAGTGCGAGTGCCCGCTCGACCGTGGTGACGGCTCGCTCCACACCGGCGCAGAAGCCGCTCGGCGCGGCCACGAGCACGGTCTTGCCTCTGTCGGAGCCATCTCGTCCGGCGGTACTCGTCATCACGCCCTCCACAGCTGATCGCACGTGGAACGAGCGAAGCATCATGGCCATATTCCAGCCATGACCGGAAGCAGCCCCCTGCGCGAAAGGGCAGACATACCGGCCTGGCGCGCCAGAGACCCGGCGTACCGGAGGCGCGGCATACCGAAGGCCAGACGTACCGGAGGGCCGGCGTATCGGAGGGCCGGCGTATCGGAGGGCCGGCGTACCGGAGGGCCGGCGTACCGGAGGGCCGGCGTACCGGAGGGCCGGCGTACCGGAGGGCCGGCGTACCGGAGGGCCGGCGTACCGGGGGGCCGGCGTACCGGGGGGCCGGCGTACCGGAGGCGCGGACCGCCACCACGTTCCGCGTTCAGCCCAGGTGCGTCGACCAGTCCTGTTCCGCCGCGGGCCTGCCGTGCAGGTCGGGGACGCTTTTCAGCCAGGCCGGGCGGCCGGCCTGGGTCCTCGCCGCGCGGGCGGCCTCCTCGGCCGCGAGTTCCTCGCGGCTCGGGAAGTCGGTGGGCAGCCACTCCCGCGACAGCCGTACCCGCGCGAGGAGGTAGTCGGTGTAGGCGGCGCGGACGTCGTCGGGCGTGGCGAAACCGGCGTCCTCGGCCAGCCAGGCGTCCGGCACCCCGGCGACGACGGACCGCAGCAGTTCCTCGGTGACCCGGGGTGCCAGCTCGGCGTCGGCGGCCCGGACGTCGGGGGCGTGGTGGCCGAGGGCGTGGTGGCGGAAGTCGTACTTCTTGCCGGGGGTCGTGGTGTCCCAGCGGTGGTGGAAGACGAGGGCGGCGCCGTGGTCGATGAGCCACAGGCGCGGGGGCACGGTGCCGAGGGTCGGCCAGACCATGAGGTTGGAGCTGTGGACCGTACGGTCCACATTGGCGGTCAGGGCGTCGAGCCAGACGATCCTGCCCGCCTCCACGGGATCCACGGGAAAGACCTTCGCGATCTCGGGCGTGAAGTCCTTCGCTCCCGGCAGGTAGTCCATGCCGAGGTTGACGCCCGCGCTGGCGTCGTGCAGGTCCCGCACCTCCTGGTGCGGCTCCCCCTCGGCGATGGCCGGGTCGAAGTGGACCAGGACCAGTTCGGGAAAGCGCAGGCCGAGCGCGCGGGCGAGTTCACCCACGATGACCTCGGCGACCAGCGCCTTGTGCCCCTGGGCCGAGCCGGTGAACTTCACGACGTACGTGCCGAGGTCGTCGGCCTCGACGATGGCGGGCACGGAGCCTCCGGAGTGCAGGGGCTCCAGGTAGCGGGTGGCGGTGACCTCCCTCAGCATCTTCGAAGGTTCCGTCACGCGTCCACCTTACATTTCACGGTCACATCCGAGGGGCCGCATTCCGGGGGAAACGCCCGTCGAGGGCGGTGCGACCCTTGCTTCCGGCCTTCGGCATGAAGTGAGCATAGTAACCAGGCGTGACAGCCGGAGAGGGGGTGCCCGAGCCCGCGGTCGAAGCATCCGCACGACGGAGCCCGGTCACCGGCCTGCCCGGCCGGCGGCGCGGTACTCGCTGGGCGTCGTGCCTGTGGCGGCGCGGAAGGCGCGGGTGAAATCGGATGATCGCGGGTATCCCCAGCGCATTCCGATGGCGCCGATGGGGACGGTGTGCTGCGCAGGGTCGGCCAGGTCCCGTCGGCAGCGGGCGAGGCGCTGCTGCCGGCGTCGTCGCCGGAAGTGAGCTCGGCGTGCGCGTCGGTGAGGCCGGTCAGTAGCCGGCTCAGGAGCTGCCCGACGCCCGATCGTCCCGGGAGAGCTGTTCCGCACAGCGGCGCCACGGCCTTGTCCGGCAGGGGCAGAAGGCGCCGGGGAACTGCAGCAGCACCCCTCGGGCTCCCGGGAACATGGTGGTCAGCATGACGCCCCCATGGGTGGTGCCGCCTGATGGCATAAGCGGTGCCGCCTGATGGCGTACCTGGTGCCTCCTGATGGCGCCGATGCGACAAGGCTGCCCGTCCACCGGCCCCGTACACGATCGTCACCGGTGGACGGTGGCTGAGAGAAGTGCGCCCTGCGCCAAGTCGATTGCGCTGCTCGCTCATGACGCGACCGGTGCCCTGACGGAACGCTGGATCGTGCACACCAGGCCGCGAGGCCGACCACCTTCGCGGCACACCCACCTCGGCCGCGGCGCGAGCCGCGCGCACACCGAACCGTTCACGGGGGAGAGAACCGATGAAAGTACGCACCAGCGCTGTCGCGGTGACGGCCGTACTCGCGATGGGCGCGGGAACCCCACTCGCCGTGGAAGCGGCACCCGCCTTCGCCGGTACGGCGGTGCCGGACACGGCACGCGATGCCCGACTGGGACATACGGCGGCGGCCGTGACGGCCGAGTCGCACAGCCGCGTGTTCCGTAGCACCAGCCCCGGCGGGCGGGCCTACACCTCCGGCCGGATCTCGTGGAAGGAGAACAGCGCGGGACAGGTCTACGACGGCAGGATCCAGGGGACCGTCTGGGACAAGGCCTCGGATCAGCGCTGCGCCTACGCGAAGATCAAGGTCGTCTTCTCCAGCGGCGGCGGGGGCACTTACACCAGTGACCGCGCCTGCAAGCCCGGTCACAAGGTCGATTACGGTGCGGGGCCGGACCGCCGGATCAGCTGGATCGGCGTGAAAGCGTGCACCACCGACGGCAAGTGCGATCCGCAGTGGCGCTGACCTGCGCAGAACGCATCACGCTCGCTCGCACCGACAGGATCGTCGGCCCCACCGCCTGACCAGAACGTCGCCGTCCGGCCACCGCAGCCACGGAGGGTGCGGTGGGGATTCGGCACACACCCGCATGCAGACCGAAGGAGCACCACCATGTCCATCCGCAACCTCTCTCGCGCGGCCGTCGCCGTGACGTCCATCGGCGTCCTCGGGATCCTCCAGATCGGCTCGGCGTCCGCATCCGGCAAGACCTCGGCGTACTCCATGGGCAGGGAGGCGGCCCGCGTCACCTACTGGAGCAGCACCGACGACTTCAGGGTGTCCGACACCCTCTGCGACGGCCACTCGGTCTACGCCCAGTACCAGCGGGCCGGCGCGCGCATGCAGAAGCTGAGCAACTCCCAGGGCTGCCACCACTACTCGGACTTCAACCGCAGCTTCACCGGCGGCCAGACCATCAAGTACCGCGTCTGCGTGAGCCTGCCTTTCGGGGACAACTGCAGCAGCTGGAGGCGGGACAGCACCAGCTGACCCGGAGAAGACAGGGAACGGAACATGATCAAGAGGAAGACAGCGGCCCTGGCCGCGGCCACGTTGGCCCTCATGGCCGGTGCCGCGGTGCCGGCAGCCGCCGTCCCCGTCCAGAAGGTGCCCACCGCGACAGCGGCCGCGTCCCGGACAGGAACGTTCTACGGCACCTACCAGCAGGCCGACGGGTGCGTGTACCTGCGTTCCGCGGCCGGGTACCACTACCTGCTGGTGGGCTACACCAGGGGCGGCAACGGCGGTCTGTACAAGAAGGGCGGCGGCTTCGTCGCCTACCCGGGCTGGCGGATCGTCGCGCACGGCACCCGGTACGACAGGTCCGGCACCTCCTTGTGCCCGACATGGGGCACGGACAGGCAGATCAAGGCGACATCGGTCTACGCCTACTGAGCCCGTTCGCACGGAGACGAGGGCGGTGCGCCGCCGGCAGCACAGTGCCGGCGGCGCACCGCCCCGCTGGTGTTCCGCCGGTGTTCCGCTACGGCGTCAGCCGCAGGTGAACCGGGCGGCGGCCCAGTCGCCGTGGTCCCCGGTCTTGGAGTTGTTGGTGTCCGTGACCCGGAGGTGGACGTGCCGGGCCCCGGTGACGTCGACGTCGACCGGGACGGTGGCCGAGGCACCGGTCACCTTGGGCGAGGTCCACAGCACCTTGCCGTCCGCCTCGACGGAGAAGGCGACTTCGCCGTATCCGTTGATCTCGTCGTCGATACCGACGTCGGCGGTGAACCGGGTGCAGCGCCCGCCGGGATAGACCTCGATGTCGGAGTCGGCGTGTACGCCGATGCCCTTGTCGTACGTCGTCCCGGCGAGGGTGAGGGGGTGGCCGTCGTGGGCGCCGGACTCGCCGTTGCTGCGGTCGCGTTCGGGCGGCCCCCAGCCGTTCGCCGACTTCAGCCACACCAGGTCGCTCGCCCAGGTGTCCGCGGTCGGCGGCTGCGGCATCACGGCGACCGCGAACCTCTGGGTGGAGGTGCGCTCGCGACCGGCGGCCCGGTAGCGGGCGGTGGCGGTGAGGGTCGCCTCGCCGGGGCTCGTGTCCTTGTCCGGGATGACGGTGAGGTCGACGCGGCGGGTGGTGCCGGCCGGGATGCTGCCGATCGGGGCCGGTGCGGTGACCTGCCAGCCGGCGGGCGCGTCGAGGCCGACCCGCACCCCTGTGGCGTCCTTCGTGCCGGCGGTGACGTCCACGCTCACCGTGCCGGGGACGCCCGCGCCGAGCTCCGGGTCCGCGGGGGCGGTCACGACGGCGGGGGCGCCGGGCGGGGCGCCGCCGACCGCGCTGGTGCCGCCCAGTTCCAGTTCGAAGGGCTCGGCCGTCGACCGGGTGCCGGTCCTTCACCAGCACGACGCCGCCACGGTCGTCGCGGTCGTAGAACCAGCCCCGCGCGGCCTTGCCGTACGCGTCCTTGTCCGCGAACTCCGGCAGGGCGCGCCCGTCGAGATCGACGCGGCCCGGCTCGTCGCCGGTGTGCACGGTGAACGCGTACGGCCGTGCGCTCTGCTTGCCGTCGAACTGCCCCCGGCTCGCTCCGATGCGCACGCGCACGTCACCGTCGCCCCGCCGCGGTGCGGTGACCTCGGCGCGCTGGGTGCTGTACTCGCCGGTGCGGTGCTGCCGCGTCACGCCGTCGTCCTCGTACAGGGTGAACGACGAGGTGCCCTGCGGGTAGATGTCCCACGCGAGCGGCGAGTCGGCGGTGCGGTCCTGGTAGGAGCGGATGCCGGGCCACATGGGCACGGCCGCGCCCGCCCTGACGAACAGCGGCAGGGTGTCCAGCGGTGCGCTGTACCCGTCGATCGTCGCCGGGCCCTGGTAGGTCCGTCCGCTCCAGTAGTCGATCCAGGTGCCCTTGGGCAGGTAGATCCCGTCGCGGACGGAGGTGTCCTGGTAGACCGGCGCGACGAGGAAGTCCTCGCCGGTCAGGAACTCGTACCTCGCCGCGTCCGTCGCCGCCTTCGGATCGTCCGGGTACTCGAGCGCGAGCGGCCGTACGGCGCCCACACCCGTCTGGGTGGCCTCGTGGGCGTACGAGTACAGGTACGGCAGCAGCGACTCGTGGAGCTTGAGGTACGTGCGGTTGATCGAGGTGTACGGCTCGCCGTACCGGAAGGGCTGCTTGTCGCTGGCGGCCCAGCCGTCCATGGACATGGTCACCGGCAGGAAGGACTTCCACTGCAGGTCGCGTGTGTACGTCTTGGGGCTGCCGCCGAAGATGCCGTCGATGTCGCCCGTGGTGTAGGCGAGGCCGGACATCGTCGCTCCCGCGTACGTGGGGATCTGCCAGCGGATGTAGTCCCAGCTGCCGCTCTGGTCGCCCGACCACTGCACGCCGCAGCGCTGTGCGCCGGACCAGCTCTCGGGGGCCCAGGTGAAGCCGCGTGCGTCGCTGTTGTCCTCGATGCCCTGGTAGGCGTCCTTGCAGCCGTCCAGTGCGAACTTGTAGCCGGCGCCGACCCAGGCCACGTCCAGCTTGGCGACGCGCTGGCCCGCCTTCACCTGGTCGGCGACCTTCCCGATGCCGTTCTCGGTCCACAGGCCGAGCTGCGCCTTGTCGCCCCGCAGGCCCTGGGCGGTGTCGGCGAGGTTCTCGTAACCGCAGCCGTAGCCGTCGTTGACGAGCATCCAGCCGAGCGGCATGTCGTGCGCGACGTACTGGCCGGCGACCGACACGGCGTCGAGGGTGTGTCGTTCACCGCGGTTGGCGTTGTGCAGGTAGCAGTCGGCGTCGCCCGCTTCGAGGCCGTAGACGGGTGGCATGAAGGGCTTGCCGGTGAGCGAGGTGTACTGCCCGATGACGTCCTTGGCGTCCCCGGCGGGGCCGGTGAAGTAGTAGGCGTCGAAGCGCTGTTCGCGGGCGGCGGCCGTGACGGGCTCGCCGAAGGTGTAGGTGTTGGGGGCGTACGTGTTGCGGAAGACGCCGTAGCCGGCCGTGGAGAGGTAGAACGGCACGGAGTTGGGGTGCCCGCCGTCGTTCCAGTCGTAGTCGACGCTCACCTGGACGGTCTTGTCCCGGTGCGAGGTGCTGCCGCGGCCGTTCTGCATCCCGGCGCCGTAGAACTGCTCGTCCGCGCCGCGCGCCAGGCTCTGCGTGGTGGTGTCCGCGGTCCAGGTCAGGCCCTTGGTCTCGGCCCACACGAGGCTGCCGTCGGCGCGGTGGAGGGCGAAGCGGAGCGGGCTCTTGTACGCCTGGAGCGTGACCTTCGACGTACTCAGTTCGTACCGGTCGCCCTTGTCCCTCCAGTGTGTCGTGGGCGGCTTGCCCTGCGGGAGCACGATGTCGTCGCCCGTGGGGTCGGTGAACGTCCCGTCGGGGGCGAGTTCGAGGCGGAAGGTGTCCGGGGTGACGAAGCTGATCCGGGCCTCGGCCTTCCCGGCCGTCAGATGGTAGACGGAGCCGCCGGGGCCGGCGGAGAAGGCGGTGACGTCGCCGACCGTCGTCCCGGTCGGCTCGGCCGCCTGTGCGCCGCCGGGGCCCGAGAGGACCGCGAGGAGCCCGAAGAGCCCCAGCAGCGTTCCGATCACCGTCCCTCTCTTGCGTATTGGTGATTGCATAGACCGCTTTTAGCGCAGAATCACGCACGGAGGCCGAGGTAGGACATCACTGGCCCGGAATCCTGGAGGGGGGTGCCCGCGCTCACCCCGGAATCCCGCCGGGCACGCGCGCTCACCCCCGGGGAGGTTCAGCCGGTGGCCAGCGGGTTCGGCAGGGGCAGGTAGCGGGCGGCGGCGCCGTCCGCCGCCGTCCAGCGCAGCAGCAGGTTGGTCTTGCCGGGCAGGGTGGGCGAGGCGAGCAGCGCGGGGATCTCGGGCAGGTCGTGGCGGGCGAGTTCGCGGCGGGCGGCGGGCCAGGGGTCGAGGCCGGGGTGGTGTTCGGCGAGGGCGGCGGCGATCTCGCTGAGGTGGTTGACGACCAGGCAGTACACCAGCCGCTCCCAGCCGGCCGCGCGGGAGACCTCGGGCAGCAGTTTCGTGCCCTCGGCGTCGCGGAACAGCGCCTGTACGGGCGTGCCGCCGGCGTCGACGGCGACCAGGGTGTTCTGCAGGTGCGCCTCCAGGACGACACCGTGGTCGGCGAACGCCGTGAGGGCGGGCGGGACGACCTGGCGCAGGTAGGCCTCCCACCAGGCGTGCGGATCGGCCGCGGTGGGCAGCGGATTGCCCTCGAAGCCCTCCGCCAGTGCGGCGGCGAGCAGCGGGGTGGCGCCGGGCAGGAGGTGGTCGCGCAGTCCGTCGCGGACGAGGACGGCGAGTTCCTCGAAGGCGAAGGCCGCGGTGCGGTAGCCGCGGTCGGACAGCCAGGCGGCGGGCGGCCCCATGGCCGTGAAGGCCTGGGTGGCGGCCGTGTCGGTGCGCCGGAGGTCCAGCAGGTCGTGGCGCCACAGCCGGCGGATGTCGTTGGTGATGCGGACGTCGAGGCTGAACTTCAGGAAGAGGTCGCGCTCGGGCGCGTACAGCGTGCGGATCGCCGCCGTCGGCCAGGCGGCGAAGTCCGTGGTGCCGAGCCGCAGCAGGCGCCGGTCGGCGAAGGCGGGGGCGAGGTCGCGGGCGAGGAGGTCGAGCTGCCAGGGGTGGGCGGGCAGCAGCCGGTAGCCGGGCGGGGCCGTGCCGAGGGCGTCGAGGGCGCGGGTGTCGCCCTCTTCGACGACGAGGTCCTCGCGGACGCCGAGCAGCACCAGGGGGAAGCGGGCGTGCGCCTCGGGGGCGTAGGGCAGCCAGGCCGTGACCGGTCCGCCGCCGCGGGCCTTGGGCGCCGGGTGGTAGGGGTGGCCGGTGATCAGGGACTGCTCCGAGCGCAGGTACGGGTCCTCGGGCGGGGCGGCCCGGTGCCGGGCGGTGAGCAGGGCGGCGACGGCGTCCCGGCTGTCGATCATCTCGGCGGGCAGATCGCCGCCCGGCAGCCCGGTGAGCCGGCGCAGTTCCTCGGCGACCAGTTTGACCAGTTCGGTGTGGCCGATGCGGTGCCAGGCGCCGTTCGCGTACACCTCGGGGTCGGCGGGCCGCCGGCCGGGGCGCACCCGCAGCAGCCGCCCGGTGCCGGGCAGCCGGTGGACGGGCCGGTCCCCGGCCCCGGCGTCGTCCGGGAGCGGCCTGGCCACCTCGCGCAGCAGGCAGTTGAGCAGCGGCGCGGCCGCGTACGCGTCGGCGGCACGATCGACGGCGTCGGTGGGGGGCTTGAGGTCCACTCGATCCATTCGTTCTTCGTCGGGGTGTTCTGCGTGATGGCGTTCTGCGTCGGCGCGATCTACTCCGGGGCGATCTACTACGGGGCGTTCTGCGTCGGGGCGATCTTCGTGATGTCGTTGTGCGTGATGCCGTTGTGCCTGATGCCGTTGTGCGTGATCTCGTTCTTCGTGATGCCGGTACGGCGTCCGGGGCGGGGGGCCTCACGATCAGTATGTCTGGCGTATCCGACAATCGTGCCCCGAGTCACCCGCCCCCGAGGAGCCGAACGTGTCCCACTCCCCCACCGCCGAGGCCGAGGTCGCCGAGGAGCTGGCCTCCGTACGGCCGGGGCTGCTCGCCCGGTACACGGCCGAGCTGCCGGGTGCCCGCGCGGCGGTGCTGACCCGGCTGTGGCGGGCGCTCGCGCACGAGCCGCTGCCGTGGATCACCGGCCGTTCCCCGGGGGCGCACCGGCTCGCCCTGCGCCTCGAGAGCGGCCGGACGCTGCACGGGCCGGTCGCCGATCCGTACGCGACCGGCGACCGTGTCACCGCCGTCCATCTGGACCGGGAGCGCTACGACGACCCGGCGCGGCTGATGAGCGACCTCGCGGTACCGCACGCGGCGGCCTTCGCCGTCGAACTGGCGCACAGCGTCGCCTCGCTGGCGCTGTCCCGGGCCGACGCGGAGCCCGCAGGCGAGGAGCCCGTGCGGGACTGGGAGTGGGAGCAGCGGGTGGTGGACGGGCATCCGTTCCATCCCAACTGCCGTACCCGACCGGGTTTCTCCGTCGCGGACCAGCTGGCGTACGGACCGGAGCACCGGCCGGTGGTGGAGCTGGGCACGGTGGCGGTGCCGGCGGCGGAGTGCCTGGTGTCGGGCGAGTGGCCGGAAGAACTGCGGGACGGGGACGCCGTGTTGCTGCCGGTGCACCCCTGGCAGGCGGCCCACGTGCTCAAGCGGTCGTACGACCCCTGGCGCCCGGCGCATCCGCTGATGTCGCTGCGTACCCTCGCGCTGCCCGGCGGCCCGCATGTGAAGACCGCGCTGAGCGCCCGGCTGACCTCGTCGGTGCGGGACATCTCCACGTACTCCGTGGCCGCGTCGGCGGCGCTGTCCGCGCTCGGCACGGAACTGGCCGCGCGCTCGGACGGTCTGCTGCACGTGACCCGCACCCTGGGCGCGGCGAGCGCCCAATCCCCCGACCTGGCGGCGCTGTTGCGGGAGTCGCCCGAGGCGTACGCGCGTCCCGGCGAACGCGTCCTGCCGGTGGCCGCCCTCGCCACCACCCCGCTGCCCGGCGACCCCGCCTGGCTGGCCGCCTTCACCCGGCTCGCCCTCACGGCCGGCCTGCGCCTGCTGGACCTGGGGGTCGCGCTGGAGGCCCACGGCCAGAACCTCCTCGTCGTCCTCGGGCCCGACGACACCCCGCTGCGCCTCGTCTATCGGGACCTGGCCGACATCCGGATCAGCCCCGCCCGCCTGGCCCGTCACGGCATCACGCCGCCCGATCTGACCGGCCGTCTGATCACGGACGACGAGACGGCCCTGCGCCGCAAGCTGTTCGGCTCCCTGGTGGCGGGCGCGCTCGCGGGGGTGGCGGGGTCGGGGCCCGCGCTGGGCGCCGCGCTGCGGGCCGCGCTGCCCGATCTGCCCGGTACCGCGGATCTGGTGGCGCTGCGTGAAGGCCCCCTGCCGGCCAAGGCGTTGACGCTGATGCGCCTGTCCCCGGAGACTCCCGGCGACCAGTGGACCGCCCTGCCCAACCCGCTCGTTTTGGAGCCGGGCGCATCTGATCAATAGGATCCGCCGATGATCAGAAGACAACGGCTGGCGGCAGGCGTATGTGCTCTGCTCGCCGCCCTGGCGGCCGGGATCGCGTTTCCCGGCGGAGCCGCCGCCGACGAGACGGCGCGGCCCGCTCCGAAGGTCGAACTCGTGCTGGACGTCAGCGGTTCCATGCGGACCCGTGACATCGACGGCGGCTCCCGGATGGCCGCCGCGAAGCAGGCGTTCAACGAGGTGCTCGACGCGACACCCGAGGAGGTCCAGCTCGGTATCCGCACCCTGGGCGCCAACTACCGTGGAAACGACCGTAAGACGGGCTGCACGGACACCGCCCAGCTCTACCCGGTCGGGCCACTGGACCGGACCGACGCGAAGACCGCGGTGGCCACGCTGGCACCGACGGGCTGGACGCCGATCGGACCCGCGCTGCAGAAGGCGGCCGGGGACCTGGAGGGCGGCGACGGCACCCGCCGGATCGTGCTGATCAGTGACGGCGAGGACACCTGCCAGCCGCTCGACCCGTGCGAGGTGGCCCGCGAGATAGCCGCCAAGGGCATCGGGCTGACCATCGACACCCTGGGCCTGGTGCCGAACGCCAAGACCCGCGACCAGCTCAGCTGCATCGCGGACGCGACCGGCGGCACGTACACCGATGTGCGGCACAAGGAGGAACTGTCGGACCGCGTCGGGGAGTTGGTGGACCGGGCGGCCGACCCGGTGGTGACTCCGGTGGCCACCGAGGGCACCGACCAGTGCGCGAGCGCGCCTGCCCTCACGTCCGGTCTGTACACCGACCGTGAGGAGTTCGGGCAGCAGCGCTGGTACAAGGTGGACGTCAAGCCCGGCCAGGAGCTGCGCGCCTCGGTGAGCGTCGCGGACGACCGGGCGGTCGCCCCGGACTACGGGGTGCTGCTGCGGGCGGTGACCGTGCACGGCCGGGAGATCGTGCGCGGCGAGGCGGCGGGCACCGGCCGTACGGACGTCCTGTCCACGGGCCTGCGCTACCCGAGGCCCGAGAGCGACGACGACACCGCGACCCCGGAGACGGTGTGCCTGCAGGTCACCAACTCCTTCTCGGCGGCCACGGGCGTGAAGAGCACGCCGGGTCTGCCCGTCGAGCTGACGGTCGACGTCGTGGACGGTCCGAACAAGGCCGGCGACGTGGCCGCGTTCGGCCTCGGGCGCGGCTGGTGGCTGCTGGGCGCGCTCGTGCTGACCGGCTTCGTCGCCGGTCTGCTGTGGGGCTGGCTGTCTCGTTGGCGGGTCGCGGTCTGGAGGACGAACTGATGCGTGTGACACGTGTGTTGAGCAGCGCCCTGCTGACGCTCGGGCTTGCCGCGGGAGTGGCCACCGGACCGGCTGCCGGGCTCGCCGCCGCCGACTCCTCGCCGTCGCCGAGCGCCTCGGCCGACGGCTCGGCGCCCACCCGGGCGGGCACCTCGTTCCGTACGGCGACGGAGATCGAGCAGGGGCAGCGGGCCACCGCGTCCGGCTCCACCGGTGACTACCTGTACTGGTCGTTCCCGGCGGACTCCGGGCAGCGCCCCACGGTCGAGGCGTCCGTGAAGCTGCCGCAGACGCATGCCGCCCAGACCTGGCAGATCGACGTGTACGACGGTCTGCGCCGCCGCCAGGCCTGCCAGTACGGCGCGGCGACGCGCACGGCCGCGCAGGACGCGCCCTCGGCCGAACTGACCTGTGTGCTGCGCACGGTTCGGGCCTGGTCGGAGCCGTGGGCGAACGACCCGCTGCCGGGCACGTACTACGTCCGGCTGACGGTCGTGAACCTGAACTCCTCCGACCTCGGCATGCCGGTGAGCACCGAGGTGCGTGTCGGCTCCAAGGACATCGGCGGCTCGGCCGCGGTGGACGGCTCGCTGTCCCAGCCGCTCGTCCCCGGAATCGCCGTCAAGCCCGCGGCGGAGCAGGACGGCACGAAGTCCGCGGTGCTGTCGAGCATCGAGCCGGACGACGGGTGGGCCTCCGGCTGGTGGTCCGACCGCTGGGTGTGGACCGCGCTCGGCGGTGTCCTGGCCGCGCTCGCGGGCATCGGCGGATACGCACTGACACGCGGCTCGGGCCGCCCGTCCCGGGTGCCGCCCACGATGTGATCCGACATGAGTGAGTGAAGGCCCGCCCCACGGCGGGCCTTCCGTCTTTCCCACCCGCTCCACTCCCGCCCGGCCGAGCCCGAAACCCACCCGCTCCACTCCCACCCGGCCGAGCCCGAAACCCACCCGGCCCACACCCACCCGGCCCAAACCCGCCCGCCTCACGGCGGGCCTTCCGTCTTTCCCCCACTCGGCTCCCGCCCACCCAACACCCGCTCGGCCGACCCCCACCCGCACGACACCCGACCGGCCGACACCCACCCGCCGGACACCGGACCGGCCGACACCCACCCGCCCGACACCTGGCCGGCCGGCCCACACCCGCCCGACGCCCACCGCGCCCGGCACCCACCCGGCCGACACCCACCGCGCCCGGCACCCACCCGGCCGACACCCACCCGCCGGCCCCCCGCCCGGCCGGCTCGCTCACCCGAGCCGGCCGGTCCGTTCTCACGCCTCCCGCAGCGCCTTGGCGAGCGTGCCGTCCCCGGTCACGGTGGCGCGCCCGGACCGGACGGCGTCCGTCAGCCTCAACTCGCCGCGGGCCACGGCCTCGCAGGTCGCCGCGTCCAGTTCCAGGCGTGCGTCGGCGGCGCCGGGCGCGGGTCCGTCGCCGTACACCGGCCCGTCCTCGGCGCCGACGCGCAGGTGGAACTCGCCTTCCTCCAGCCGGACTTCCACCACCCCCTCACCGTCCAGGCCGCGCAGCAGCGGCAGCGCGAACCAGTGCGCGCGCACGGCGTCGGTGGGCCGCCGCTCGCCCAGTTCGGGCTGCCCCCACTCCCCCAGCGCCTGCAGCACCGGCAGCAACGCGCGTCCGCGCTCGGTGAGTTCGTACACGTTCGCCGCGCCCGGCGGGGGCAGCCGGCGCCGGGTGGTGAGGGCGTCCCGTTCCATGTCCTTCAGCCGTGAGGCCAGGACGTCGGTGCTCACCCCGGGCAGGTCCGCGTGCAGGTCGGTGTAGCGGCGGGGGCCGGCCAGCAGTTCCCGGACGATCAGCAGGGTCCAGCGGTCCCCGACGAGGTCGAGGGCGCGGGCCGCGGAGCAGTACTGGTCGTAGCGTCGGCGAGGTGGCATGCGACGCAGTCTAGACATGTTGTTGGACTTTCCAAGCTCACACTTGGTAAAACCAAGCAACACGAGTTCCTGGAGGGGCGCATGGAGTTCCGGCAGTCGAACAAGCTCAGCGAGGTCTGTTACGAGATCCGCGGCCCGGTGATCGAGCACGCCGACGCGCTGGAGGAGGCGGGCCACAGCGTGCTGCGCCTGAACACCGGCAACCCCGCGTTCTTCGGCTTCGAGGCACCGGAAGAGATCCTCCAGGACATGATCCGGATGCTGCCACGGGCGCACGGCTACACGGACTCGCGCGGCATCCTCTCCGCCCGCCGGGCGGTCGCCCAGCGCTACCAGTCCCTGGGCCTGGAGGTCGGCGTCGACGACGTCTTCCTCGGCAACGGCGTCTCGGAACTGGTCTCCATGGCCGTCCAGGCACTGATCGAGGACGGGGACGAAATCCTCATCCCCGCCCCGGACTTCCCGCTCTGGACGGCGGTGACCACCCTGGCCGGCGGCCAGGCGGTGCATTACCTGTGCGACGAACAGGCCGACTGGAACCCGGACCTGGCCGACATGGCGTCGAAGATCACCGACCGCACCAAGGCCGTGGTCATCATCAACCCCAACAACCCGACGGGCTCGGTGTATCCGAAGGAGGTCGTGGAGGGCATCCTCGACCTGGCCCGCCGGCACGGCCTGATGGTGTTCGCCGACGAGATCTACGACCAGATCCTGTACGACGACGCCGTCCACCACTGCGCCGCCGCCCTCGCCCCCGACCTCGTCGTCCTCACCTTCTGCGGCCTGTCGAAGACGTACCGGGTGGCGGGCTTCCGCTCCGGCTGGCTGGTGGTGAGCGGCCCCAAGCAGCACGCGAAGGACTACCTGGAGGGCCTGACCATGCTGGCCTCCATGCGGCTGTGCGCCAACGCCCCCGCCCAGTACGCCATCCAGGCCGCGCTCGGCGGCCGTCAGTCCATCCGCGAACTCACCGCGCCGGGCGGCCGGTTGTACGAGCAGCGGAACGTGGCCTGGGAGAAGCTGAACGAGATCCCGGGCGTCTCCTGCGTCCGGCCCAAGGGCGCGCTGTACGCCTTCCCGCGCCTCGACCCCAAGGTGCACAAGATCCACGACGACGAGAAATTCGTCCTCGACCTGCTGCTCCGTGAGAAGATCCAAGTCGTCCAGGGCACCGGCTTCAACTGGCCTGCCCCGGACCACTTCCGCATCCTCACCCTCCCGCACGCGGAGGATCTGGAGGCGGCGATCGGCCGGATCGGGCGGTTCCTGAGCGGATACCGCCAGTAGGAAACCGTACGTCCGGCGGCTTCGCCGGGCGCTGGAACGGAGTCGTCCTGGGGGGAACCCAGCGCACAGGAGCCCTCCTCGGACTCCTGCTGACCCTCCCGGTCCGGGCGGCGGCGGACGGCCACCCCGCACCACCACGCGCGCCCCCGCACCACCCCGCACCACCGGCTCACCTGCCGGGACGGCGTTGTCAGACCCCGGTCGTACTCTTCGAATACGGCCGCCACCTGGCGGTTCCGTCACCTCGACGCATCGCAGGGAGTACGTCGTGACCCGACCGCCGACCGCCGCGCAGCGGCGGGTGATCGATGCCGCGGATCCGGTCACCGGTCGGCTGCGGGGCACGGAGGCGCAGCTCGCGGCGCTGGTGAGACATGGGCTCGCGTTCCGGCACCCACGCCCGCCGCACGCCCACTTCCTCACCCCGGCAGGGCATCGGATACGGGAGGCGGCACCCGAGGTCCGCGAGGAGACCACCGCGTCGGCCGCGGTGTTCGCGGCGCGCGTCGGCGGGGAGGAGCAGGCGCCCCCGTCCGGTCCCGCGCGCCGGCGCGAGGTGCACAGTGCCTGGCAGGGGCTGCTGGAGCTGCGCCGGATGACCAACCCGGACGGCGCCGTGGACCGGCCCTGCGGCTGGGAGCGCGCGCATCTGGTGCGGGCCGCCGCGCTCGCGCTGGAGGCCGCGGGGCACCGGCCCGAGGGCCCGGACGGAGCCGGCTACCGGGTGCGGGCGACCCCGCAGCCGGAGGCGGTCGCCGTGTACGCGCCGGACGCGCGCACCCTGGACGCCTGCGCGGCCACGCTGGAGCGGGCGGGCTGGCAGGCCGGGGCCTACACCGAGCCGCGGACCCGGGTGCGCTACCTCTTGGCCTCACCGCGTCGCGTCTGAACCCCCTGCCCGGCACGGGTGTCCGCCCTCACGCCCTCGTCCGCGCGCGGGGTACGGCGATCGCCGTACCCCGAGCGCGGACGACGCTCAGCCCACCGCGAACAGGGATCAGTGGGCCAGGGGTCAGTGGGCCGGGGCCAGCTCCTCGCCCGCTTCCATGGGATGCGTGACGTCCTCCGCGTCGCGGCCCTTGCCCAGGTGGTTGAAGACCAGGTTGAGCAGGACGGCCATGACACAGCCCACGGAGATGCCGGAGTCCAGGACGATCTTCGCGGTCTCCGGGAAGGCGTGGTAGAACTCCGGGGCCGTGATCGGGATGATGCCGACCGCGAGGGAGACGGCCACGATCAGGACGTTGTTGTCCTTCTCCAGGCCGGCCCGCACCAGGGTCTGGATGCCGCTCGCGGCGACCGATCCGAACAGGACGACGCCGGCGCCGCCGAGGACGGGACGCGGGACGACGGCGATGAGCGAGGCGGCGACCGGGCACAGACCCATCAGGACCAGGAAGCCGCCGCCGGCCGCGACCACGAAGCGGCTGCGGATGCGGGTCATCGCGACCAGGCCGATGTTCTGCGCGAAGGCGCTGCACATGAAGCCGTTGAAGAGCGGGCTGATCGCCGAGCCGAGGGTGTCGGCGCGCAGGCCCGCGGCGATGGTCTTCTCGTCCGCGGGGCGTTCCACGATCTCGCCCAGCGCCAGCATGTCCGCCGTGGACTCGGTCATGGAGACCACCATCACCACGCACATCGACAGGATCGCCGCGATGTGGAACTGCGGGGCGCCGAAGTGGAACGGGGTCGGGAAGCCGACCAGGTCAGCCGTCGCCACCGGGCCGAAGTCGGTGACGCCGAACGGGATCGCTATCAGGGTGCCGGCGACCAGGCCGAGCAGCACCGCGATCTGCTTGACGAAGCCGCGGGTGAAGCGGCGCAGCAGCAGGACGATCAGCAGGGTGAGGCCGGCCAGGGTGAGGTTGGTGGGCGAACCGTAGTCGTGCGCGGCCGGGTTGGGGCCCTGGGCCCAGTTGAAGGCGACCGGGAGCAGGGAGACGCCGATCAGCGTGATGACTGTGCCGGTGACGACGGGCGGGAAGAAGCGGACCGCCTTGCAGAAGACGGGGGCCGCGAGGAAGCCGAGGAGACCGGCGACGATGACCGCGCCGAAGATGATCGGCAGCGCGTCGGACTTGTCGTGCGTGGAGGCGACGATCGCCGTCATCGGCGCGACACCGGCGAAGGTGACGCCGTTGACGAAGGGCAGCCGGGCACCGATCTTCCAGATGCCGAGGGTCTGCAGGAACGTGGCAAGGCCCGCGGTGAACAGGCAGGCGCCGGTGAGGAAGGTGAGTTCGGTGCCGGACAGGCCTGCGGCCGCGCCGACGATAAGGGGCGGGGCGACGACTCCGGCGTACATGGCGGCGACGTGCTGCAGGCCGCTGGTCGCCATCTTCAGTGCGGGGAGTTTCTCGTCCACGGGGTGGACGGCCTTCTCTGCAACGGGGTGGGGCCCGTCGACGGGGTTGGCGGACACGGCGGCTCCTCCGGTCGGTTAGACACGTCGTCTCGGACGTGGGTGTCAGGGAGGTGGTGCGCGGCGGACATGGGGGTACCTCCCGCTCGAGCGAAGTCGAGAGTGGGGGAGGGACCGGTGAGACCCGTGGGGGTCGCGGGACGGTGACCGTTCCGGAGCGCGCGCGCTCACGCGCGCCCCGGGGACGGCCGCCATGGACCCGAGCAAGGTCCATGGCTGCCGGCCGGGAGCCGTCCCTCCCGGCCGGAGTCGAAGGGGCGGCTCAGGCCTGGGCGGCGATCCGTGCCAGGCGCTGTGCCTCGTCCCGCGTGGAGCGGGCGATGGCGTCCTCGTCGACGGTCAGCAGACGGCCGTTCTCGACGATCTGGCGTCCGTCGACGAAGGAGGCGGTGACCGGGGCCGCCGCACCGAAGACCAGTGCGGTCACCGGGTCGGCGATGGAGGCGTGTGCGAGGGTGTCCAGCTTCCACAGCACCAGGTCGGCCAGCTTGCCCGCCTCCAGGGAGCCGGTCTCGGCGGCGCGGCCCAGCACCTGGGCTCCGCCGTAGGTTCCGAGGCGCAGTGCCTGACGGGCGTTCAGCGCGGCCTCGCGGTGGGCGCCGAGGCGGTTGATCAGCAGGGCGTTGCGCAGTTCGGTGTGGAGTTCGCCGGACTCGTTGGAGGCGGTGCCGTCGACGCCGAGGCCGACCGGGACGCCCGCCTTCAGCATGTCGGGGACCCGGGCGATGCCGGCCGCGAGGCGGGCGTTGGAGGACGGGCAGTGCGCGACGCCGGTCTTCGTGCGGCCGAAGGCGGCGATGTCGGAGTCGTTCATGTGGACGCAGTGCGCCATCCACACGTCCTCGCCGAGCCAGCCCGTGGACTCGAAGTAGTCGGTGGGGCCCATGCCGAACAGTTCGTGGCAGAACTTCTCCTCCTCCACCGTCTCCGAGCCGTGGGTGTGCAGGCGTACCCCGAGCCGGCGGGCCAGCTCGGCGCCCTGGCGCAGGAGTTCGGTGGAGACGGAGAAGGGCGAGCAGGGGGCGACGGCGACCTGCGTCATGGCGTCGAAGGAGGCGTCGTGGTGTTCCCTGACGGTGGCCTCGGTGGCGGTGAGGGCGCCTTCGAGGGTCTCGACGGCGAAGTCCGGGGGCAGTCCGCCGTCCTTCTCGCTGCGGTCCATGGAGCCGCGGGCCAGGGTGAAGCGGACGCCCATTTCCCGGGCGGCGCGGATGATCGCGCCGGACAGGTCGCCGGAGCCGCGGGGGTGGACGTAGTGGTGGTCCATGGCGGTGGTGACGCCGCCGCGGGCCATCATGGCGAGCGAGCCCTGGGCCGCGGAGTAGGCCATCTGCTCGTCGATGCGCGCCCAGGTGGGGTAGAGCGCGACCAGCCAGTCGAAGAGGTTGTGGTCCGTGGCCAGGCCCCGGGTGATCCACTGGTAGAAGTGGTGGTGGGTGTTGACCAGACCGGGGGTCACGAGATGCCCGGAGGCGTCGATACGGCGTACGACGTTCTCCAGGCCTTCGGGTGCCGTGCCCGCCCCGACCGCCTCGATGCGGTTGCCGGCGATGACGAGGTACCCGGAGGCGTACTCGGTGTCGTCGGCGTCGACGGTCGCGATCGCGCAGTTCTCGATGACGATGCGCTGGGCTGCTGCCATGATTCGTCCTTTTCGCTCAGCGGACTGAAGTGGGAGGGCACGGCAGGACCCTAGAAGTTTTGAGTGCCGTGACCGGGGACCCGGAGCAACGCGCTCCCCGGTCACGGGTGCCGAGAGAGGGAAAGGATCAGAGGTTGGTGAGGTCCAGCGGGATCTTCGGCTCGCAGCCGTCCCGCAGGATGGTCGCCTCGATCAGGCCGTAGGGCCGGTCGGCGGCGAAGTAGACCTCATTGTCGTTCTTGAGCCCGAAGGGTTCCAGGTCGACCAGGAAGTGGTGCTTGTTCGGCAGGGAGAAGCGGATCTCGTCGATCTCACCGCGGTTGTTGATGATCCGCGAACCCATCTGGTACAGCGTCTGCTGCAGCGAGAGGGAGTACGTCTCGGCGAAGGCCTGGAGCATGTGCTTCCTGACCTGCTCGTAGGACTTCTCCCAGTGGGGCATCTTCTGCTCGTCGTCGGTCCAGTTGAACCGCCAGCGGCTGGCGACCTGGGTGGCCAGGATGCGGTCGTACGCCTCCTGGAGGGTCGTGTACTTGTCCTTGACGTAGCCCCAGAACTCGGAGTTGGTCGAGTTCATCACGACCAGGTCCTTCAGACCGGAGATGACCTCCCACTTCTCACCGTCGTAGGTGATCTGGGTGAGGCGGGTCTCCTGGCCCTTGCGGACGAAGGAGTGCTTGACGTCGTCCGCGCCGATGAACTTCGAGTTGGCGTCGGAGGACTCGATGCGCTCCCAGGCGTACTCCTCGATCCGGATCCGCGCGGTCTTGATCGGCTCCTGCGAGGTGACGAAGTGGCGGGCGAGGTGGATGCCGAACTGCTCGGCGGACTCGATGCCGTACTCCTTGGCGAACGCGTACACCGTGTTCTTGGTGGTGTCGGTCGGCAGGACGTTGGCGTTGGAGCCGGAGTAGTGGACCTCCTCCATGTCGCCGCTCAGGGCGATGGAGACGTTGAGGTCCTTGATGTGGTGGGTGGCGCCGTCCCGCGTGATCTTTACGACTCGGTTCTCTGCCTTGCCGTACTGGTTCTGTCCCAGGATCGTGGGCATGTTTCTGCTAGCTCCCTCGGTAAACGGAGTAGCCGAACGGGTTGAGCAGCAGCGGTACGTGGTAGTGCTCCCCGGGCTTCACGGCGAAGGTGATCGCCACCTCGGGGAAGAACACGGAACCGCTGTCCCGATTCGCGGGGGCGTCCTGCTGCGCATCGGCTTGCTTGTTCTCGGACTTCAGGAAATACGTCTCGACGGCGAAGTCGAGCCGTACGTGTGTGGTCCCCTCCGGCAGGGCCGGCAGGTCCTTGCACCGGCCGTCGGCGTCGGTCGCGGAGCCGCCGAGCGCCTGCCAGTCCCCCTCGCGCCCGCCGCGGGCGGAGAGCTGGACGGCGACGCCCTCGGCGGGGCGGCCGATCGAGGTGTCCAGGATGTGCGTGGACACGGAGGCGGTGGTGCTGGTGCTCATGGTGTCAGGCGTCCTCTTCGACGAGTCGGGCCAGTCGGATGCGGTTGATCTTGCCCAGCTCGGTGCGGACGACCTCGCGTTCCCGCTCGGGCGCGTTGCCGATCCGCTCCTTGACCGCGTCGCGCATCTGCTCGCCGGTCCGGCCGGTGGCACAGATCAGGAAGACGTGGCCGAACTTCTCCTGGTAGGCCAGGTTGAGTTCGAGCATCTCGGCCCTGAGGTCCTCGGAGGCGCCGGCCATGCCGCGCTGCTCCCGCGCGGAGGTCGGGTCTCCGGGCTTGGGGCGGCCGATCGGCGGGTGGCCGGCCATGGCCTCTTCCAGGTCCGCGGTGCTCAGCTCGGCCATGGCGGCGTCGCTGGTGGCGTAGAGGTCCTCTACGGTGGGGTACGGGCGGGCGGCGGACAGTCGCCGGGCCCACTCGGTGGAGGCGCACGCCTCGTGGAGTGCGGCGAGGGCCGCGCTCTCCTCCAGAACGTTGAACCGGGCCAGACCCGGTGGCGTGGAAGTCGAAGTCACGGGAGCCTCCGTGGCCGCGTCGGGCCTTCGTGCTGAACGGGCTGCCGATAGCTAACGCCCTCGGAAACACTGCGTCAACACTTTGTTGAAAAATCCGCGTAACAAGCAGCGCCCGCGCCCGGGGCCCCCGCCCCGCCTCCCCCCGGGGGGCTTCAGCCCTCCTTCTCCCGGTTGAGGTAGTTGTAGACCGTGAAGCGGCTGACGCCGAGCGCGCCGGCCACGGTCTCCACGCCGTGCCGCACGGAGAAGGCGCCGCGCGCCTCCAGCGACCGGACGACCTCCTGCTTGGTCCTGCGGTCCAGGTCGGCCAGCGGCCGGCCCTGCCGGCGCTCCATGGCCGCGAGGATGTGGTCCAGGGAGTCGGCGAGCTGGGGCAGGCGCACGGCGACGACGTCGACGCCCTCCCAGGCGAGGACGACGTCCTCGGACCCGGCCTCGTCGGGCGGGAGCATCTCCCCGCCCATGGCGTCGACCAGTGGCTTCACGGCCGCGATGAAGGGCTCCTCCCCGATCACCTATCGCCCTCCCCGACCACGTTGAGCTGGAGCGAGATCCGGGTGGCACCGGCCTCCAGGCTCTGGCGCAGCAGCGCGTCCACGGCGGTGAGCACGCTGTCGGCGCCCCCTTCCGCGGTGTTGCCGAACGGTCCGACGTCGACGGCCTCCAGATCGGCGGCCTCAAGGACCTGTCGCGCCACGACGGCGTGCGCGGGCGCCTCGTCGAGGTCGAAGGGTTCGGTCGTGAACTCCACTCTCAATCGCACGCGCACAACCTAACGCGCGGCACGGATTTCGGACATCCCCGCGAGGTCCGGCCGCCACCCCTGCGAGGTCCAGCCGCCCAACCCCCTTGACAAGCGGCGACACCCGGCGGCAATCTTCCATTAAGCAGAAACGAACTTCCGCAATACGGAAACACGCCCCACGGAAGGGAGCGCCGACCCACATGGGATTCGCAGACCAGCGCTTCAACGTCAACCTGTCGATCCTCTTCACGGAACTCCCGCTCCTGGAGCGTCCCGCGGCCGCCGCCGCGGCGGGCTTCACCGCGGTCGAGCTGTGGTGGCCCTGGGTCGACTCCCCCACCCCCGAGCAGTCCGAGCTCGACGCCCTGAAGAAGGCGATCGAGGACGCGGGCGTACAGCTCACGGGGCTGAACTTCTACGCCGGACAGCTGCCGGGCCCGGACCGCGGCGCCCTGTCGGTGCCCGGCGAGGAGTCCGAGAGGTTCCGCGCCAACATCGACGTGGCCGCCGGTTTCGCCGCCTCCCTGGGCTGCACGGCGCTCAACGCGCTGTACGGCAACCGCGTGGAGGGCGTGGACGCGGCCGAGCAGGACGCGCTCGCCCTGGAGAACCTCGCCCTCGCGGCGCGGGCGGCCGACCGGATCGGCGCGATCCTGCTGGTCGAGACCCTGAACCGGCCCGAGTCGCCCCTGTACCCGCTGGTGTCGGCACCGGCCGCGATCGAGGTCGTCGACAAGGTCAACGCGGCGACGGGCCTCGGGAACGCGAAGTTCCTGATGGACCTTTACCACCTGTCCATGAACGGCGAGGACCTGCCCTCGGTCATCGAGCGGTACGCGGCGAAGACCGGCCACGTGCAGATCGCCGACAACCCCGGCCGCGGCGCCCCCGGGACGGGTTCGCTCCCCCTGGAGGAGCTGCTCGACCAGCTGCGGAAGGCCGGTTACGACGGCTGGGTGGGCCTGGAGTACAAGCCGGGCGACAAGCCCAGCGCCGAGGCCTTCGAGTGGCTCCCGCGCGAAGCGCGCCCCGCGCGCTGAACCCCCCGACTTTGCACAGCAGTTGAGAGAGGCACCCCAATCATGAGCAACCTTGCGGACTCTTCCCGCCCGGCGATCGCCTGGATCGGCCTCGGCATCATGGGCTCCCCCATGTCCGAGAACCTGATCAAGGCGGGTTACGACGTCACCGGCTTCACGCTGGAGCAGGACAAGCTGGACCGGCTGGCCGCGGCCGGCGGTACCGTCGCCTCCTCGATCGCCGAGGCCGTGCGCGACGCCGACGTGGTCATCACGATGGTGCCCGCCTCCCCGCAGGTCGAGGCCATCGCCTACGGCCCCTCGGGCATCCTGGAGAACGCGAAGCCCGGCGCGCTGCTGATCGACATGTCCTCGATCACCCCGCAGACCTCCGTCGACCTGGCCGCCGCCGCCAAGGACAAGGGCATCCGCGTCCTGGACGCCCCGGTGTCCGGCGGTGAGGCCGGCGCCGTCGAGGCCGTGCTGTCGATCATGGTCGGTGGCGAGCAGGCCGACTTCGAGCAGGCCGAGCCGATCTTCGAGGCGCTCGGCAAGACCATCGTGCTGTGCGGTCCGCACGGCTCGGGCCAGACCGTGAAGGCGGCCAACCAGCTGATCGTCGCCGTGAACATCCAGGCGTGCGCCGAGGCCGTGGTCTTCCTGGAGAAGTCGGGCGTGGACCTCGCGGCCGCCCTCGACGTCCTCAACGGCGGCCTCGCCGGCTCGACCGTGCTGACGCGCAAGAAGGACAACTTCCTGAACCGCGACTTCAAGCCGGGCTTCCGCATCGACCTGCACCACAAGGACATGGGCATCGTCACCGACGCCGCCCGCAACGTCGGCGCGGCCCTGCCGGTCGGCGCCGTGGTCGCCCAGATGGTCGCCTCCCTGCGCGCGCAGGGTGACGGCGGCCTGGACCACTCGGCCCTGCTGCGGGCCGTGGAGCGCCTCTCGGGCGCCCAGGTCTGACGACGGTCCGACGACCCCCGAACCTCCGGTCCGCGGCGCCGCCGACACCTGTCCTGTCGCGCCCAGGCGGCGCCGCGGCCCGGAATCTGCTTCAACAAACTGTTGACGCTCAGATCGCCCCACTTCTAGGCTCCACGAAGCGGAAACAGGTTTCCGCTGACTCTCGCACGGAAGGTCCACGATGTCGAAGCGCGTGCTCACGGCGCGAACTCTCACCACGGAGTCCGGCGCCCCGGTCGCAGACAACCAGAACTCCGCCTCCGCCGGCGTCGGCGGCCCGCTCCTCCTCCAGGACCAGCACCTCCTGGAGAAGCTCGCGCGCTTCAACCGTGAGCGGATCCCGGAGCGTGTGGTCCACGCCCGCGGCTCCGGCGCCTACGGCCACTTCGAGGTGACCGACGACGTCACCGGCTACACCCACGCGGCCTTCCTCGGCGAGATCGGCAAGCGCACCGAGGTGTTCGCGCGCTTCTCGACCGTCGCCGACTCGCTCGGCGGCGCCGACGCGGTCCGTGACCCGCGCGGTTTCGCGCTGAAGTTCTACACCGAGGAGGGCAACTACGACCTCGTCGGCAACAACACCCCGGTGTTCTTCATCAAGGACCCGATCAAGTTCCCCGACTTCATCCACTCGCAGAAGCGGGACCCGTTCACCGGCAAGCAGGAGCCGGACAACGTCTGGGACTTCTGGGCCCACGCCCCCGAGGCCACGCACCAGGTGACCTGGCTGATGGGCGACCGCGGCATCCCGGCGTCGTACCGCCACATGAACGGCTACGGCTCGCACACCTACCAGTGGACGAACGCCGAGGGCGAGGCCTTCTTCGTCAAGTACCACTTCAAGACGAACCAGGGCGTGCGCTCGCTGAGCAGCGAGCAGGGCGCGGAGACCGCGGGCAAGGACCCGAACTCCCACCAGACGGACCTGCTGCAGGCCATCGAGCGGGGCGTGCACCCGTCCTGGACCCTGTACGTCCAGATCATGCCGGCGGCCGAGGCGGCCGACTACCGCTTCAACCCGTTCGACCTGACCAAGGTGTGGCCGCACAAGGACTACCCGCTGCGGCGGGTCGGCCGCCTCGTGCTGGACCGCAACCCGGACAACGTCTTCGCCGAGGTCGAGCAGGCCGCGTTCTCCCCGAACAACTTCGTTCCGGGCATCGGCCCCTCCCCCGACAAGATGCTCCAGGGCCGCCTGTTCGCCTACGCGGACGCGCACCGCTACCGCCTGGGCGTCAACCACACCCTGCTGGCCGTCAACGCCCCGAAGGCGACGACCGCGCAGAACTACGGCCGCGACGGTCTCATGGCGTCCAACTCCCAGGGCCGCCACGCCAAGAACTACGAGCCCAACTCGTACGACGGCCCGGCCGAGACCGGCCGCCCGCTGTCGGCCCCGCTCGCCGTGTCCGGCCACACCGGCACCCACGTGGCCCCGCAGCACACCAAGGACGACGACTTCTACCAGGCGGGCGAGCTGTACCGCCTGATGTCCGCGGAGGAGAAGTCCCGCCTGGTCGCGAACATCGCCGGCGGCCTCTCCCAGGTCTCGCGCGACGACGTGATCGAGAAGAACCTGGCCCACTTCCACGCCGCCGACCCGGAGTACGGCAGGCGCGTGGAGGAGGCGGTCCGCGCCCTGCGCGAGGACTGAGCCGACGAACTGCGTCCGGGACCCGACGGGGAGGTCGGGTCTCCGGACGCGCAGGACCCGCCGCCGAGCGATCCGGATGAGGGGTGATCGCCCGGCAGTGCGGGCAGGGCAGGACCGCGGCGCCGTGCGAGCCAGTGCGGTGGTGAAGGATCCGAGTCCCCTTCTCGACCAGAGGGAAGGGCCCCGGGTCTCATCGCATGCGCCGCGGTCCCCAGCCACCGCCTCCGCAGGAGGCCCCATGCCCCGTCCGGCGGCGCGAACGACCTGTCGCGCCCAGCCTCGCGCCGTCGGACGGACACCACGCACCACCGCAGCGCCCCCGGCCCGGGGGCGCTTTCGCATGCCCCGGCCGGTGTCCCGGACACGACGTGCGCGACGGCCGTATCCGCAGGACGCTGAAGCCATGGGCAATCCGACGCAGTACCCGCACATCGTGGTCCACGCCCCGGCCCTGGACGGATCCCGGCGGGTCACCGAGGGAGACGTGACCCTGGGGCTCGCCTCCCACCTGGACGACGTCATCGAGATCCTGCGGCTGGCCGACCTGGACCGGGTCGAGGTCGAGGAGAGCGACGTCGTCGAATGGCAGGGCGGCGGCCCGGACGACTGGCCCGGACTGTCGGAGCACGAGGTGTGACGACCCCGGGTACGGCAGCGGCCGTACCCGGGCCTACGCAACCCTCAGATCCACCTCTGAACTACCGCCGAGGAGGCTTGGCCCGCCGGTTCGGGCGGGCACAACACCGTTGAGCGGGGCCCGTCGGCACGGGGACGGCGGGCCCCGCAGGGGGGTGTGACATGGCCGGTGAGACGAACGTTCCGACGGACCCGCACGCGCTCGCCCTGCTGCGCGGGGGAACCCGCGCCGCGGTGACGGTGGCCGTGCTGGGGCTGCATCTGCGGGGTGCCGTGGAGGCCGGAAGCGCGGGCACGATGCGGACCTCGGGCCCGGCGCCGCGAGGCCCTGTGCCGGCCCTCGCGCGAGCGGTGCACGCGGCCCTCTACCGTCCCGCCGGGCTACGGCAGTTGCTCGACCGGCAGGGCGTCCGCAAGGCCCTGGCGGGACTGCGCGCGGAACTGATCGCGGCGGGCATGCTGCGCCGCACCCTCCCGGGCCCCACCCGGGCCGCCCGCCGGGTGCTCAGGCGCCTGCGCTCCCGCAACCCGCTGCCCGCCCACCGCTCCGGCCTGTCCCCCGACGACACGCTCCTGCTGGTGGCCCTCCACGGCGACAAGGCGCTGACCCTGCTGGCTCCCCGCTTCACCCGGGAGGCGGGCCTGACGGGCCGCGGCGGCACCACGGAACGCGGACTGCGCACGTCCTGGGGCAGCGGCGAGGGCGGGGGCGGCGGGGGCTTCGGCTGCGGGGACGTCCATGCGTGAGGGGCGGCCCCATCCCCCAGGATGGAACCGCCCCTCGTGCGCCTGTGCTCAGACCTTCATATGCTCAGGCCCTCACATGCGCAGACCTTCGCATGCTCAGACCTTCAGCGGCTTGATCGACGTCGGCGCGTGGCCGGGCTCGGTGGCCAGGTCCTCGAACTCGGAGATGTCGCTGATGTCCATCGTCCGGCTCATCGAGATGTTGGTGATGCGCTCCAGGATCGCCTCGACGACGACCGGCACCCGGTACTCGGCCGCCAGCTTCTTGGCCTGCTCGAAGGCCGCGCCCAGCTGCTCGGGCTCGGTGACCCGGATCGCCTTGCAGCCCAGGCCCTCGGCGACCTTGACGTGGTCGACGCCGTAGACGCCGAGTTCCGGGGCGTTGACGTTCTCGAATTCCAGGTTGACCTGGAAGTTGATGTCCAGGCCGATCTGCGCCTGGCGGATCAGGCCCAGGTAGGCGTTGTTCACCAGGACGTGGACGTAGGGGATCCGGTGCTGGGCGGCGACCGCCAGCTCCTCGATCAGGAACTGGAAGTCGTAGTCGCCGGACAGGGCGACGACCGGGGAGTCCGGATCGGCCTTGGCGACGCCGATCGCGGCCGGGATGGTCCAGCCGAGCGGGCCCGCCTGGCCGCAGTTGATCCAGTGGCGCGGCTTGTAGACGTGCAGCATCTGCGCGCCGGCGATCTGGGAGAGGCCGATGGTGGTGACGTAGCGGGTGTCCGGGCCGAAGGCCTTGTTCATCTCCTCGTACACGCGCTGCGGCTTCATCGGCACGTTGTCGAAGTGGGTGCGGCGCAGCAGGGTGGCCTTGCGCTCCTGGGTGGAGGCGACCCAGTCTGCGCGGTCGGGCAGCCGGCCCTCGGCCTTCAGCTCCTTGGCGACCTGGACGAACAGCTCCAGCGCGGCCTTGGCGTCGGAGACGACACCGTAGTCCGGCGGGAAGATCTTGCCGATCTGGGTGGGCTCGATGTCGACGTGGACGAACTTGCGGCCCTCGCGGTAGACGTCGAGCTTGTAGCCGGTGTGGCGGTTGGCCCAGCGGTTGCCGATGCCGAGGACGACGTCGGACTCCAGGAAGTTGGCGTTGCCGTAGCGGTGCGAGGTCTGGACGCCGACCATGCCGGCGTTCAGCTCGTGGTCGTCGGGCAGCGCGCCCCAGCCCATCAGGGTCGGGATGACCGGGGTCTGGGTCAGCTCGGCGAACTCGACCAGCAGGTCGCTCGCGTCGGCGCCGATGATGCCGCCGCCTGCGACGATGACCGGGCGCTCGGCGTCCAGCAGGAAGGAGAGGGCCTTCTCGATCTGGGCGCGGGTCGCGGCGGGCTTGTAGACCGGCAGCGGCTCGTAGGTCTCCGGGTCGAACTCGATCTCGGTGAGCTGCACGTCGATCGGCAGGTCGATCAGGACCGGTCCGGGGCGGCCGGAGCGCATCAGGTGGAAGGCCTGCTGGAAGACGCCGGGGACCTGCGCGGCCTCCAGGACGGTGACCGCCATCTTGGTGACCGGCTTGGCGATCGAGGCGATGTCGACGGCCTGGAAGTCCTCCTTGTGGATCACGTGGGTGGGCGCCTGGCCCGTGATGCACAGGATCGGGACGGAGTCGCCGATGGCCGAGTACAGGCCGGTGATCATGTCGGTGCCGGCCGGGCCCGACGTGCCGATGCAGACACCGATGTTGCCCGGCTTGGTGCGGGTGTAGCCCTCGGCCATGTGGGAGGCACCCTCGACGTGGCGGGCGAGGGTGTGGCTGATGCCGCCCCCCTCCTTGAGCGCCTTGTAGAAGGGGTTGATCGCCGCGCCCGGCACGCCGAAGGCGTCGGTGACGCCCTCGAGCTTGAGGATCTCAACTGCCGCTCGGGCAGCGGTCATACGAGCCATCGAGTACTCCTGCTTCGGCTGTCGGATGCGTACTCCCGTCGCGCCCCGCGGCGAGTACTTCCGTATTGCGGAAAGTAGTTTCTGCTATCTGAAATCAATGTAGGGGGGGTGCCGAAGGTCGTCAAGAGAGGGACACGGAAGGTCCGGCAGGAGCACGATGGGAGCGCCGTATCGCCATGACGCCGGGAGGGGCCATGCCCGAGAGCGTGCCGGTGCGTTGTCCGGCCTGTCGGCGGGCGCACCTCTACACCGCGCCGCCGTATCCGTGCGCCTGCGGCACCCCGGCCGCCCCGCGGCTGGACCCGGCCACCGGGCCCGCCGTGCTGGAGCACCGCAGCTGGGACGAGGACTGGGTCACCGTGCGGTGCGGCGGCTGCGGCCGCACCAGCCACTGGCCGCACCCGGAGCTGGGCTGCCCGTGCGGCACGGTCCTGCGCCTCGCGGTGACCGACGCCCCGGCGCCGCCGCGGCCGACCCAGGCCGCCTCACAGGCCCCGGCCGCCTCGCAGATCGCGGGCACCTCACAGGTCCCGGCCGCCTCACAGATCGCGGGCACCTCACAGGTCCCGGCCGCCTCACAGATCGCGGACGCCTCACAGATCGCGGACGCCTCACAGGCCGCCGCCGGCCGGGCCGCGTTCCGGCCCGTCACCATACGCACCGCCCGCGACGCGGTCACCGCCGCGGTTCTGTATCTGCGCCGGCTCGGGTACGGCGCCGTCCGCCGCGCCGACCAGCGGCCCCCGTCCGGCATCGGGATCGCCGCTCCGGGCCTGGTCGCCCAGGTGGACCCCACCGTGCGCCCGGCCTCGGTACGGGACGTGGAGTGCCTGTGGCTGACGGCCATGACGGAGTCCGCGGTGTGCGTCTACTTCTCCCTCGCCGGATACACCGAGGACGCCCGCGCGCGTGCCGACACGCTGGGCGTCCCCTTGTTCGTGCTGGACCTCACGGGCAGCCCTCAGCCGGTGAACGACCCGGCCGAGAAGCTGAACACCACGGACACCTGACCCACCGCCCCCGGCACTCCCGCCGATCGGCCACGGCCACGCTCAGCCCGCGCACCCCTCCCGCGCCTCAGCCCGCGCAGCTCTCCCCCGCCTCAGCCCGCGTACCGCTCCCGCAGTTCCACCTTGCGCACCTTCCCGGACACGGTCATCGGGAAGGAGTCGAGGATCTGCAGCCGGCTCGGGATCTTGTAGTGCGCGAGCCGGCCGCGGCAGAAGGCATGGAGCGCCTCCAGGGTGAGCGGGTCGGTGCCGTCGTGCGGGATGACGCAGGCGAGGACCTCCTCGCCGTACGTCTCGTGCGGCACGCCGACGACCTGGACGTCCCGGATCCCCGGGTGGGCGTAGAGGAACTCCTCGACCTCGCGCGGGTAGATGTTCTCGCCACCCCGGATGATCATGTCCTTGATCCGGCCGACGATCTCCACGTACCCGTCCTCGCGCATCAGCGCGAGATCCCCGGTGTGCATCCAGCGGCCCGCGTCGACCGCCTCGGCGGTCTTCTCCGGCTCGTTCCAGTAGCCGAGCATCACGCTGTAGCCGCGGGTGCACAACTCCCCTGCCGTGCCGCGTGGTTGATTCACCCCGGTGGCCGGGTCGACGACCTTGACCTCCAGGTGGGGCAGCACCCGGCCGACCGTGCCGGTGCGGTGCTCCAGGTCGTCGTCCCGGCGCGTCTGGAGGGAGACCGGGGAGGTCTCCGTCATGCCGTAGCAGATGGCGACCTCCTCCATGTGCATCTCGGCGACCACCCGCTTCATCACCTCCACCGGACAGGGCGAGCCCGCCATGATGCCGGTGCGCAGCGACGACAGGTCGTACGAGGCGAAGTCGGGCAGGTTCAGCTCGGCGATGAACATGGTCGGGACGCCGTACAGGGACGTGCAGCGCTCCTGCTGGACGGCCTCCAGCGTGGCCTTCGGCTCGAAGGAGGGGGCCGGGATCACCATGCAGGCGCCGTGCGAGGTGGCCGCCAGATTGCCCATGACCATGCCGAAGCAGTGGTAGAACGGCACCGGGACGCAGACCCGGTCCTGCTCGGTGTAGGCGATCAACTCCCCGACGAAATAGCCGTTGTTGAGGATGTTGTGGTGGGAGAGGGTGGCGCCCTTCGGGAAGCCGGTGGTGCCCGAGGTGTACTGGATGTTGATCGGGTCGTCGCAGGACAGGAGTTCGTACGGGGCGTCGCCGGTCGCCCGGCCGAGCAGCGCCGTCCAGCTCGGGTCCCCTATGTACACGACCTCACGCAACGCGGGGCAGTTGCCCCTGACCTGCTCGACCATCGCCCGGTAGTCGCTGGCCTTGTGGCTGAGCGAGGCGAACAGCAGCGAGACCCCGGCCTGGTCGAGGACGTACTCGACCTCGTGGGTGCGGTAGGCCGGATTGATGTTCACCATGATCGCGCCGATGCGGGCGGTGGCGTACTGGACGAGCACCCACTCGGGGCAGTTGACCGCCCAGATGCCCACCCGGTCACCCTTGGCGATGCCACTGGCGACGAGCGCCTGCGCCAGCTCCTCGACGTCCGCCCCGAACTCGGCGTACGTCCAGCGCCGCCCCGGCTGCACGTCGACCAGCGCCTCACGGTCCGGCCAGGCGGCCACCGCCCGGTCGAGATTCGCGCCGATCGTGTCACCGAGCAGCGCGGTCGTGCCCGTGCCGTGCGTGTACGACGACTCGCTCACCGGAAGTCCTCCTCGCGGTACTCGCCGGCCGAGCCCGCGGCGGTCGCCTCGCGCAGCTCGATGCGGCGGATCTTGCCCGACACGGTCTTGGGCAGCGCGCCGAACTCCAGCCGGCGGATGCGCTTGTAGGGCGCGAGCACCTCACGGGAGTGCTCGAAGATGACCTTCGCCGTGTCGGGGCCGGGTTCCCAGCCCTCGGCGAGGACCACGTACGCCTTGGGCACGGCGAGCCGCAGTTCGTCGGGCGCGGGCACGACGGCGGCCTCGGCCACCGCCTCGTGCTCCAGCAGCGCGCTCTCCAGCTCGAACGGGCTGATCTTGTAGTCGGACGCCTTGAAGACGTCGTCGGCGCGGCCCACGTAGGTGATGTAGCCGTCGGCGTCGCGGGAGCCGATGTCGCCGGTGCGGTAGTAGCCGCCACCCATCGCCTCCGCCGTGCGCTCGGGGTCGCCGTGGTAGCCGGTCATCAGGCCCACCGGGTGCGCGGACAGGTCGAGGCAGATCTCGCCCTCGTCGGCGCCGGGCGCGCCGGTGGCCGGGTCGAGCAGTTCGACGCGGTAGCCGGGGCTGGGCCGGCCCATGGAGCCGGTCTTCAGCCGCTGGCCGGGGCTGTTGGAGACCTGGACGGCGGTCTCGGTCTGGCCGAAGCCGTCCCGGATGGTGACGCCCCAGGCCCGCCGGACCCGCTCGATGACCTCGGGGTTGAGGGGCTCGCCCGCGGCGACGACCTCGCGGGGCGGGGTGGCGAGCCGGCCGAGGTCGGCCTGGATGAGCATGCGCCACACGGTGGGCGGCGCGCAGAAGGTGGTCACCTGCGCCCGGTCCATCTCGGCCATCAGCCGGCCGGCGTCGAAGCGCGTGTAGTTGAAGAGGAAGACGGTCGCCTCGGCGTTCCACGGGGCGAACAGGTTGGACCAGGCGTGCTTGGCCCAGCCGGGCGAGGAGATGTTCAGGTGCACGTCGCCGGGCTTGAGGCCGACCCAGTACATCGTGGCCAGGTGGCCGACCGGGTACGAGACGTGGGTGTGCTCGACCAGCTTGGGGCGGGCGGTCGTACCGGAGGTGAAGTACAGCATCAGCGGGTCGTCGGCCCGTGTGGGGCCGTCGGGCTCGAACGCGGCGGGCGCGGTGTACGCGTCCTCGTACGGCTCCCAGCCCTCCGGGACCGCTCCCCCGACGGCGGTCCGGGTGTAGGTACCGGGCACGTCGGCGAACTTGGCGGCGTCCTCGGAGCGGACGACCACGTGCCGCACCTCGCCCCGCTCGACCCGGTCGCGCAGGTCGGCGGGCCCGAGCAGCGGGGTGGCCGGGATGACGACGGCCCGCAGCTTCATCGCGGCCAGCGCGATCTCCCACAGCTCGGCCTGGTTGGCGAGCATGACGAGGACGCGGTCCCCGGCTCCGACGCCCCGGGCGCGCAGATGGTTCGCGACCCGGGCCGAGCGCTCGGCCAGTTCGGCGAAGGACAGCCTGGTCTCGCCGCCGTCCTCCTCGACGATGTGCAGCGCGATCCGGTCATTTCCGTCGGCGATCACGTCGAACCAGTCCAGCGCCCAGTTGAACCGCTCGGGCCGCGGCCATGCGAAGCCCTCGTAGGCGGTGGCGTAGTCCTCGCGGTGTTCCAGCAGGAAGTCCCGCGCACCGCGGAACAGCTCCGTCGCCGTCGTCATCAGCGTCCTCCTCGCTCGTTCCGGTGGTTCGCCCCGGCGCGCCCGGGGGCTCACTCCCGGTTCCCGGCCATTGCCGGGCGGCTCCTTCGCATCGTCTAATCCGTGATGCAGGTCTCACTACCCCCGAACGGGGGTAGTGGCAGCGAGAAAGCCGCATCGAAGGATGCGCCGAAGGAGCGATGACGTGGCAGCAGAGGCCGTGGCGGCGGTGGAGATCCGCGGTGCGCTGGCCCGGCTGCGGCGTACGACCGGGCTCCCGGTCGCCTTCGGCGGGCTGGTCGAGGCCGGCCGGCCGCAGATCCGTATCAGCGAGCTGAGCGGCACCACCACGGCGGCCCTGCGCTCGCTCGCGGTGACCTCGGGCAACGGGCTGGGCGGCAAGGCGGTCGCGCTGGCCCGCGCGTGCGCCGTCACGGACTACTCCAGCTCCCGGCAGATCAGCCACGAGTACGACGTCCCGGTGGCGGCCGAGGGCATCCACTCGGTGCTCGCGGTGCCGGTGGTGGTGCGCCGGCGCGTGCGCGGGGTGCTGTACGGCGCGCTGCGCTCGGCCCAGCCGCTCGGCGACCGCACGCTGTCGGCGGCGGTGGCCGCGGCCCGGGACGTGGAACAGGCGCTGGTGGTGCGGGAGGAGGCGCGCGGGCTGCTGGCGGCGGCGCGGCCGGAGCCGGGCGCGGGGGCCGACTGGGAGCAGGTGCGTGAGGCGCACGCCGCGCTGCGCGCCCTCGCGCCCCGGCTGGCCGACCCGCGGCTGCGTGCCGAACTGCTCGCCGCCTGCGAGTTGTTGACGGGTCCGCACACCGCCGGGGTCGCGAGCCTGGCGCCGCGCGAGCTGGACGTGCTGTCCTGGGTCGCGGCGGGTGCCACCAACGCGGTGGTGGCCGAGCGGCTGGGCCTGCGCCCGGAGACCGTGAAGGGGTACCTGCGTTCGGCGATGCGGAAGCTGGGCGCGCACACGCGAGGGGAGGCGGTGACCGCGGCACGCCGAGCCGGACTGCTGCCCTAGGGAGGGGTCGTATGGATCACCCCGGCGTCGCGGGGCCTGGCGCGCACATCTGCGGCGTTGTCGTCGCTCGCCGACTCCCGCACGCACGAGTCCCGCACGCTCAACTCCCGCACGCACAAGTCCCGCACGCACGACTCCCGCACGCTCAGCTCCCCCACGCCCGACTCCGCTCGCGCGGGGGGACCCTCATCGCGTCGGCTCGTTCCTCCGCCGGGCAGCCGCACGCACCCGGCCCCGCTCGGGTCGGCCGGTCCGTACTGTCGGTCCCAGCCGGCCTGATCCGAACGACACCCCCTGGCCGGGCCCGCTTCCCAGGGAGCCCGGCGCCAGTAAGGAAACCTGCCCATTCATGGGACGGTGCATTGAATTCCCACATCTTTGACTGTTTGTTATTTCCCTCACCACGACTTCCGTCCGAATTCCATGGATCGTTGCCTAGAATTTGGCCCGGACACGACACACGAGGGGAGCGGTGACCGTGCGACGGGACTTCCAGGAGCCTGCCCGATGCCGCCCCGACCTGGTCATCGGCCGCGACGAACTGTTCGCGGGCGCACGGGACCACCTGGCCTCCGGGGGCAGTGTGCTGCTGCACGGCCCCGCCGGAATAGGAAAATCGACCGTCCTGCGGGCATTGGCCGACGAATACGGTGGCACGGCCCGGACCGTGTTGCGCTGCTCGGCCACCGAGTCCGAATCGCACCTGCCCTTCCTCGCCCTCGCCGACCTCCTCGGCCTGGTCCTCGACGAGGTCGCGCCCCGGCTGCCCGCCGCCCAGCGCACCGCCCTGGAGTCGGCCCTCACCGGACGCGGCGAGTCCAGTCTCCAGCGCGACGGCCTCGCCCTGCGCCTCGCGGTGCTCTCCGCGCTGCGCGCGCTCGCCGCCCAGGGGCCGGTCCTGATCGTCGCCGACGATCTGCAGTGGCTGGATCCCGCCAGCGCCGAACTGCTCGGCTTCGCCGCCCGCCGGCTTGAGGGCACCCCGGTGCAACTCCTGTGCGCGGTACGCACGGAGGGCCAGGACAGCCAGGAGTACGACCGTCATCTGCGCGCCTGCCCGCCGGACACCGTCTCCTTCCGGCTGGGCGCGCTCAGCCGGACCCAGGTGGCACAGCTGCTCGACCACCGCGGCCACGGCGCCCTGTCCCGCTCCACCGTCCGCGAGATCCACCGCACCAGCGGCGGCAACCCGCTGTTCGCCCTGGAACTCGGCCGCGCCCTCGGCGACAGCCCCACCCCGCCCCGGCCCGGCGAGCCGCTGCCGGTACCGACCTCGCTGCGCGCCCTGGTGCTCAGTCGTCTCGACATGCTGTCGGTCGAGGCCCGCCGCACCCTGCTGGTCGCCAGCGCGGGCGCCCGCCCCACCCCGGCGCTGCTGCGCGCGGCCGGCCGGGAGAACGCCGAGGCCGAGTGCGCCCAGGCCGCCGAACTCGGACTGCTCGCCACCGACACGCAGGCCCCGGCCGTACGGTTCGCGCACCCGCTCATCTCCGCCGCCCTGTACGCGGAGACACCGGCACCGGAACGGCGGGCCGCGCACGCCGCCCTGTCCACGGCCGCCTCCGACCCGATAGAACGCGCCCGGCACCTGGCCCTGGCCACCACCGGCACCGACCCCGAGGTGGCCGCCAGGCTCGCCGAGGCCGCGGCCCTCGCCCGGGACCGTGGCGCGCCGTCGGTGGCCGCCCAGCTGGGGCTGCTCGCCGCCCGGCACACCCCCGCCGACAGCCTGCCGGGACCGGAGGAGCGGCGCCTGCAGGCCGCCGAGGACGCGATCACGGCGGGGGACCTGGACCTGGCCCGGGACATCGCCCGCGAGGTGCTGACCCGGGCGACGGCGCCCGTGGAGCGGGTGCGTGCCTGGATGATCGTCATCGACACCGCGGGCCACACCATGGTCGAGGTCGACGCCCTCTTCCCGCAGGCCCTCGCCGACGCCGGCGACGACCCGCGGCTGCTGGCCCTCGTGCACTACCAGCTGGCCTGGCGCGCGCTGATCGTCGAGGGCGACTTCACCGAGGCCCGTGAGGCCGCCGCGCACGCCGCCGACCTCGCCGCGCGCGGCGACGACCGGCGCACCGAGCTGCTCTCGCTGGCCTTCCAGGCGCAGGCGGAGACCCTGATGGGCCACCCGGAGGCGCCCCACACCATCAAGCGTGCCCTTCAGGAGCCCCAGGACCCCCGGGTGGCGTTCCATCACAACGGCGCGGGCAGCGCCCGGTTCCGCTGGCTGGTCATGGGCGACCAGCTGGCCGAGGCCCGCGCCACGATCACCGTGCTGCTGCGCGAGGTGCGCCGGCGCGGCTCGGTGGAGAGCGAGGTGCACTTCCTGCGCGCCCTCGCCGAGGTCGAGCTGCACACCGGGCAGTGCGGCCGGGCCCTCGAACTGGCCTGGGACAGCCTGCGGCTGGCCCGGGACTGCGGGATCGGCAGGACCGCCTCGGCGATGCTGACCTCGCTCACCGAGGCCTCGGGCGGCGACGTGGACCGGGCGCTGGCCCTGGCCCGGGAGGCCGTGCGGCACGCCGAGGAGGACGGCGACCAGATGTACCTGTCGCGGGCGCTGGGCGCGCTCGGGTACGCCCAGCTGGTGGCCGGCGACCCGGCCGGCACGGTCCGCTCGCTGCGCCGGGTGCGCCGGCTGGAGCAGGACCTGGGCATCACCGACCCGGCACGTGGACGCTGGCACGGCGACCTCGCCGAGGCGCTGGTCCGTGTCGGTGAGCCGGCCGAGGCGCAGGACGTCATCGACTCCAGCCGCGAGCACGCCCTCCGGCTCGGCCGGGAGAGTGTCCTCGCCGTCCTGGACCGGGCGGAGGCGCTGGTGCGGGCCGCCCACGGGGACCATGAGGCGGCCGTCGCCCAGCTGACGTCCGCTCAGGACCGGCTCGGCAAGCTCGGCTACGGCCTGGAGGAGGGCCGGGCCGCGTTCGCCCTGGCCCGGCTGCGCCTGCGCCGCCCCGAGGCGGGCCTGCGCCGGGCGACGGCGTACGACGAGGCCGGCAGGCTCTTCCGGCGCTGCCGGGCGCTGCCCTGGCTGCGCCAGGTGGAGGAGGCCGTCACCGGTCCCGAGCCGGTCCCCGCCCGCCCGGTGCCGGACACCCAGGGCGTCCCGGACGCCCCGGACGTGCTGGCGGGGCTGGCCGCGATGGAGCGTCAGGTCGCCGCGCTGGTCATGGAGGGCGCCACCAACCGGGAGATCGCCGCCCGGCTGTTCGTCAGCGTCAAGACGGTGGAGGCGACCCTGACCCGGGTCTACCGCAAGCTGGGGATCCGGTCGCGGGTGGACATCGTCCGATTGGCCGCAGGTAAGCGCGCGCGCTGAGTGCGGCGCGAGTTAACTGAGCCGGACCGAGGGTTTTCCCTCACCTGCCCCCCTAGGGGGTTCCCTCATTGGGAGGCGGGAGTTCCGGGTCCTAGCGTAATGGGCGTGCCGCTCGCCCGGGCATACGGGGGTCTGTCCCGAGACCCCCGTGCCGTACCTCCCGCCCGTGCGACCCCCCACCGGCAACCCCCCACGAGGAGACGCATGTTCGGGCTCAGACGTGCAAGAAAGACCGCCACGGCGGTGGTGGCCACCGCCGCCGCCGCGGCGACCGCGCTGATCGCCTCCCCCACGGCGACCGCCGCACCCAGCCCCATCGTGGGCGGCACGGCCACCACCACGACGGCCTACCCGTTCATGATGCAGATCACCGACGCGTCCGGCAGCCAGTTCTGCGGTGGCACCCTGGTGGCCGCCAAGAAGGTGGTGACGGCCGCGCACTGCATGGTCGGCGAGTCGGCGGGCAGTGTCCGTGTGGTCGGCGGCCGGACCTACCTGAACGGCACCGGCGGTACGGTCGGCAAGGTCAGCAGGATCTGGGTCGACCCGGACTACACGGACGCCACCAGCGGCGGCGACGTGGCCGTCCTGACCCTGTCGGCGCCGATGCCGTACACACCGGCGTCGTACGTCTCCTCGTCCCGGACGGATGTCTACACGGCCGGCACCACGGCCCGGATCCTCGGCTGGGGCACCACCTCGGAGAGCGGCGGTTCCTCCGACCAGCTGCGGACGGCGACCGTCCCGATCGTCGCCGACAGCGACTGCCGCGGCTCCTACGGCTCGGACTTCGTCCAGTCCGACATGGTTTGCGCCGGATACCAGTCCGGCGGCGTCGACACCTGCCAGGGCGACAGCGGCGGTCCCCTGCTTGTCGGGGGCGTCCTGGCAGGGATCACTTCCTGGGGCGAGGGGTGCGCGGAGGCCGGCTACCCGGGTGTCTACACCCGGCTGGCCACCTTCTCGGACCTGGTGAGCGCGCAGGTCGCCTCGTGACCCGGAAGAAGACCGCCTGAGCAGCGCTCGGGCGAATACCAGGGAGGCGTTGCGGGCCTCCACGAGCGGCCCGCAACGCCTCCCTCTCCATACGTGGGGCGCTGAACCGTCCGGGGGGGCGGTTCAGCGCCGTACGAACCTGATCCGTCAGGGGGTGGTTCGGCGCCGTACGGCCCTGATCCGTCCTCAGGCGGTTCAGCGCGGTACGAACCCGCGCGCACGATCTCTCACCGAACCCTGGACCGGCACCGGGCACACGGAGCGGGAAGCCACGGCTATCCTGCACGTACCCCCGCATCGTGATCACGCCGTACCCAGGCTCGACGGAGAGGCAGCCCCGATGCTTGAGCGTCCAGGCGGCAGGAACGGCGGCCGGAACGGCGGCCGGAAGTCCGTCTGGCGCCGCGCCGTCACCGCCGCGCCGGCCGCCCCCGCCGTCGGGACCTCGCCCGGCCCGGAGCCCGAGGAGGCCGTGCCGGTGAGCGTCGTCGAGGCGGCCCTGTACCGGGACGGCGTCCGGGTCTCCTCCCCCGCCACGCTCGCCGAGACCTTCCGCGAGCTGCGCGAGCAGCCCTCGGGTATGGCCTGGATCGGCCTCGCCCGGCCCCCGGCGGACGAACTCCTCTCCCTGGCAGCCGAGTTCGATCTGCACCCGCTCGCGGTCGAGGACGCGATGGAGGCGCACCAGCGGCCGAAGCTGGAGCGGTACGGCGAGACCCTGTTCGTGGTCCTGCGTGCCGCCCGCTATCTGGACGCGCCGGAGGAGGTCGACTTCGGCGAGCTGCACGTCTTCGTCGGCCCCGACTTCGTCATCACGGTCCGGCACGGGGCGGCGCCCGACCTGTCCGCGGTGCGGCGCCGCATGGAGGACTCGCCCGACCTGCTCAAGTTGGGCCCGGAGGCGGTCCTGTACGCGATCCTCGACGCGGTCGTCGACGGGTACGCGCCGGTCGTCGCCGGTGTCCAGAACGACATCGACGAGATCGAGACGGAGGTCTTCCGCGGCGACCCCGAGGTCTCCCGGCGCATCTACGAACTCTCCCGCGAGACGGTCGAGTTCCAGCGCGCCACCCGCCCCCTGGTCGGCATGCTGCACGGGCTGATCGCCGGGTTCGCGAAGTACGAGACGCACGAGGAGCTCCAGCGCTATCTGCGGGACGTCGCCGACCACGTCACCCACACCAGCGAGCGCGTCGACGGCTTCCGCCAGGCCCTCACCGAGATCCTCACCGTCAACGCGACGCTGGTCACCCAGCAGCAGAACGCGGAGATGCGGGCGCTGGCGGAGGCGGGGTTCGAGCAGAACGAGGAGGTCAAGAAGATCTCCAGCTGGGCGGCGATCCTGTTCGCGCCCACCCTCGTCGGCACGATCTACGGCATGAACTTCGACAGCATGCCGGAACTGCACTGGGTGCTCGGCTACCCGTTCGCGATCGCCCTGATGGGTGTGGTCTGCGTCAGCCTGTACCTCGTCTTCAAGCGCAAGGACTGGCTGTAGCCGGACTCGGACCCGGTCCCGGGGCCCGGGGAACGCGCGCGGGCCGGCCGCCGTTGTCCCTTGTGGATCACGAACGTGCCTTGCGGATCACGGAATTCGAGGAGCTGACATGACCGACGCGTTGGTGCTGGGCGGCGGCGGTGTGGGCGGGATCGCCTGGATCACCGGGCTGCTGGCGGGGCTCGCGGACGCCGGGCAGGACGTGACCGGCGCCGGGCTGCTGGTCGGCACCTCCGCCGGGTCGGCGGTCGCGGCGCAGGTGGGCAGCGGACTCGGCCTGGAGGAGCTGTACGCCCGGCAGGTGGATCCCGCGCTGCAGTCCGCCGAGATCATGGCCGAGATGGACCTGGAGAAGTTCGCCGAGCAGATCGGGGCGGCCCTGGGCAGCGCGGCGTCGGTACCGGAGATGCGGCGCGCGGTGGGACGGGTTGCCCTTGAGGCCCGGACGGTCCCGGAACCGGAGCGGCGCGCGGTGATCGAGTCCCGGCTGCCCTCCCACACCTGGCCCGAGCGTGCGCTGAAGGTCGTCGCCGTGGACGCGGAGACGGGGGAACCGCGGATCTTCGACCGGGACTCCGACGTGCCCCTGGTCGACGCGGTCGCGGCGAGCTGCGCCGTGCCGGGGGTGTGGCCGCCGGTGACGATCGGGGCGCGCCGGTACGTCGACGGCGGCGTCCGCTCGATCGCCAACGCCGACCTGGCCGCCGGCTGCGCACGGGTGCTCGTGATCGCGCCGATGGGCAGCGCCGAGCCGTTCCCGAGCGAACAGCCACTGGAGCGGGCCGTCGAGGACCTCCGCGCCCAGGGCACGGAGGTGACGGTCATCGCCCCCGACGAGGCCTCCCTCACCGCGATCGGCGACAACGCCCTCGACCCGACCACCCGCCACCCCGCCGCCGAAGCGGGCCGGTCCCAGGGCAGGGGTCTGCTACCGCTGTGGAGCCGCGCCTGAGTGAACCGCCACTTGGACGAAGGTTTCGCCGGCCTGGTCGAGGCGTGCCCCGCGTTGGCGGAAGACCAGGAGCAGCCGCGCCCCCTGCCGGGCCAGCCGGTCCAGCAGGCCGAGCAGGGCGTCGGGGTCGGTGGCCTGGTCGATGCCGACGAGGACGGCGGAGAGCGGGACGCGCAGGGCGCCGAGCCGTTCGGGCCGGGGGTCGTCCTCGATGCCGAGCCGTTCGGCGATGCGGTGCATGACCTGAGTGACCGTCATGCTCCTTATATCGAGGGCGAGATCGAGGCCGCCGGCCGGCGGGACGGTCTCGGGCGGGCCCTGGCCGTAGGTGCTGGTGTTGTGCGCCGTGCGCAGCTCCCGGTCGGCCAGGGTGATCGCCCGCTCCAGGGTCCAGGCGCGGTTGCCACGGGCGGAGACGTGGGTGACGAGCACCGGCCAGCCCTCGCCCCGGAGTCAGGAGGCGAGTTCGGTGGCGAGGGGCAGGTCGAGCCGGCCCGGGGCGCCCGTCGCGCCGCCGCGCAGCTTGGGGTCGACGGCCTCGGCGCCGTCGGTCCAGGCGGCCACCTGCGGCAGATGGCTCAGGATGGTCTCGGTGGGACTCATGTCACTGAAGACGGCACCCTCTCCCGCGTCGACGCTGGGGGGCCGCACGCCCCGCCGGTCGCCCGCACCAACGAAGTGGACGACGTAGGTGTATTGACCCGCAGCGTTGTTCACGCGGCTGATGGGTGGGTGGCCGCCGAGTGCGGTGTGGCAGCGGTGGTGGTTGTAGGTGTGGAGGAAGTCTGCCAGGGCTTCGGTCCGCTCGTTGTTGCTGGTGTAGGGCCGCAGGTAAGCCCACTCGTCGAGGAGGGTGCGGTTGAAGCGCTCGACCTTGCCGTTGGTCTGCGGGCGGTAGGGCCGGATGCGTTTGTGGACGATGCCGGCCGCGGTGAGGCACTGGGCGAACAGCTTCGACTTGCAGCAGGAGCCGTTGTCGGTCAGGACCCGTTCGACGGCGATGCCGTGGGCGGCGAAGAAGGCGTTCGCCCGCTGCCAGAAACCGGCGGCGGTTTCCTTGTGCTCGTCGGTGAGGATCTCGCTGTAGGCCAGGCGGGAGTGGTCGTCGACCGCGGAGTGGATGTAGGAGTAGCCGATCACCGGCTTGCAGCTCTTGCGCTGCGCGGTGGTGGCGATCTTGTTGTCCATAGCGGTGCGGCGGTCCATGACCTTGTGGCCTCCGCCGTCGGGGATGTTGCCCAGTTTCTTGATGTCGATGTGGATCAGCTCACCGGGCCGTGCCCGCTCGTAGCGGCGGACGACTTCGCCGGTGGGACGGTCCAGCCAGGCCAGGCGGTTCAGGCCGTGCCGGACCAGAATCCGGTGCACGGTCGAGGCGGGGAGATCGAGGATCGGCCCGATCCGCGCGGGCCCGAGCTTGCGCTCGGTCCGCAGTCGGCACACGGCCGCCTCGGACGTGGCCGTGGTGCGGTGCGGTGTCGTGAGGGGGCGGCTGGAGCGGTCGGCAAGGCCCGCGTCGCCCTCCGCCCGCCAGCGGCGGACCCACTTGTGGGCCGTGGGCCTCGATATGCCCATCTCTGCAGCGACATGCGCGACCGGACGCCCCGACAGGACACGTTCGACCAGGAGCCGCCTGCCGTGAACGGTCAGCCGGGCATTACGGTGAGACAAGAAGACCTCCGTGCGGTGCAGTCCTAGACACCCCCACCACACCGGAGGTCTTCCCCATGATCAAGACCCCGACCCTGTCAACAACGCTCGTGATCAATACACCTAGGGCGCGCCGGGACGGACCACATGGGCGGCAGTGAGCACCCGATCACGGCCGATTAGCACCCCGGCACCGACAACTGCCCGCCCGGTGCCTCGGTACGGGCGATCCAGAGCGGCATCCGTAGCCACGACGTGACGGCTCGTTCCCCTGTGCGCGTCATGTCAATCGAGGCTACTCCGTGTGTCGTGCCGTTACCACAGGTGTGCACGAGGTCGTCACGGGCGGAAAGGAGCCAGAGGGCGACCCGATGACACTCCATCAAAGGCCAGCGTTTCGTGGGGAGTTGGCGAACCACGATGAACTACCCGTCCGGGCGGGCCTCCCAGCCGCTCCACCGGTCCACGGTGACGGCGACGACCGGTCCGGACGGTGGACGGTCCCGGTACTGCGGGTACTTGGCGCACAGCGCCGCGACGGCGGTCGCGTACGACCGCCACACGTCCGGGTCGTCCGGGTCCGGGTGCAGGATCCGGGCCTCGCCGTCGGCGCGGGCCCACCACAAACGGTCCCAGTCCTCGTCGTAGACGTCCACGAGCAGGCACACCGAGGGATGTGCGGCGATGTTGGCCAGCCGGCGCAGCCGGACGGTGGACTTGGGTTTGTGGTCGACGGCGGTGACGATCCGGTCGGCACCGTCAGCGCCGTCAGCACCGTCGGCGCCGACGGCGCTGTGCCGGGCGAAGACGACCGGCACCTGGTGGGGGCGGCCCGCCGGGTCGAGCGTGGCGAGCCGGGCCACGCGGGCCGCGGTGAACCGGCGTCGCGCCTCGGCCGCGTCCAGTACGGGCATGCCGGCTCCCTCGGGGTTCAGTGCGCCTGGAGCGCGTGCAGCACGTCGAGCACGTCGGCGTCGGTCAGCTGGCCGAAGTCGTCGTACCACTGGCCGACGGCGCTGAAGCCGGCCGGCCGGAGCGGGCAGAGCACCATGTCGGCCTCGGCGGCGAGCAGGTCGAGGGAGTCCGGGGCGCCGACCGGGACGGCCAGCACGAGCCGGGCGGGCCTTCCGCGCCGTACATGGCGCAGGGCGGCGCGGGCGGTGGCGCCGGTGGCCAGGCCGTCGTCGACGACCACGACCGTACGGCCCGTGACCTCCGGGGGCGGCCGGTCGCCGCGGTAACGGCGCTCGCGGCGCTCCAGCTCCCGCCGTTCCCGCTCCACGGCGTCGGCGAGCCGGCCCTCGGTCAGGCCGAGGTGTCCGAGGGTGTCGGTGTCGAAGAGGGGCGGGTCGTGCGCGGCGAGGGCGCCCACGGCGAACTCCTGGTGGTGCGGGGCACCGATCTTGCGGACGACCAGCACGTCGAGCGGGGTGCCGAGGGCGCGGGCGACGGGCGCGGCCACGGCGATCCCGCCGCGCGGCAGGGCCAGGACGACGACGGGGCCGGGCAGCTCGCCCCGGTCGCGCAGGCCCTTCAGCAGACCCGCGAGCGCGCGGCCACCCTCGGCACGGTCCCGGTAGCGCATGGGTCCGTCCTCTCGCCGGAGGTCAGCGGAGGGGTGTTCCTCCGTCGCATCTCCATGGTGCTACGGCGATGAGGGCCGCGGCGCGCAGGCGGCACGGGGACGGCACGGAGGTGGCTTCCGCGCGGTGCGCGAGCGGCGAGCATCAAGCAGCGAGCGGCGCGATCGACACGCCGCAGAAATTCGCACACATGAACTATAAACTGTGTGTATAGTCCCGGCATGCCTCAGCTGACACCGACCGGATCGACCGAGAAGAACCCCGCCGCCCTGCCGACCTCGCGGTCCGCACGGACCTCGCGGTCCGCGCCCAGGAAGATGATCGGAGCGGCCCGGAGGTTGCGTCCGGCCGCGCTCGTCTCCGCGGCGGCCTGCCTGGCCTGACCCTGTCCGGCTGCGCGGAGGTCGACACGACCTCACCGAGCAGCGCGCGCGGCGCGGCGGCACACGGGACGACACAGGCCCGGTTCGGGAGCGTCGACTGCCGCGCGGCGAAGTGCATCGCGCTGACCTTCGACGCGGGGCCCAGCGAGAACTCGGCCAGGCTGCTGGACATCCTCAAGGAGAAGGAGGTCCCGGCCACCTTCTTCCTGCTCGGCAAGCGGCACATCGAGAAGTACCCGGAGCTGGTCAGGCGGATGGCGGCCGAGGGCCACGAGGTGGCCAGCCACACCTGGGACCACAAGATCCTCACCCGCGTGTCCGACGCGAAGATCCGCGAGGAACTGAAGCGGCCCGACGACGCGAGAGAACGGCTCACCGGGCACAAGCCCACGCTGATGCGCCCGCCGCAGGGCCGCACGGACGCCGATGCGCACAGGATCGCCGAGGAGTTGGGGCTGGCGGAGGTGCTGTGGACCGTGACGGCCAAGGACTACACGACGAACGACTCCGCGCTGATAGAGAAGCGGGTCCTCGACCAGTCGTCCCGGGACGGGATCATCCTGCTGCACGACATCTACCCGGGCACCGTGCCCGCCGTACCCGGCATCATCGACGCGCTGAAGGCACGCGGCTACGTCTTCGTGACGGTGCCTCAACTGCTGGCGCCCGGAAAAGCGGAGCCCGGGAAGGTGTACCGCTGACGGCCCGACACCTGGGACATCGGGGGGCGAACGCGCAGGTGACGGGCGCCGGTTGCCTACGATCGTGCCGTGCCCCTCTTCACCCTCGAACGCATCGTCCCGCTCCCTCCCGGCGAGGCGTGGCGCCGGCTCACCGACTGGCCGCGCCACGGTGACGTCGTCCCGCTGACCCGGATCACCGTGCTCACCCCCGGGCCGGCCGGCGCGGGCACCCGTTTCACGGCCCGCACGGGCATCGGCCCGCTCGGCTTCGAGGACCCCATGGAGGTCACGGTCTGGCTGCCGCCGGACGACGACGAACCCGGCCTGTGCCGACTGGAGAAACAGGGGAGGGTCGTGCTGGGCTGGGCCGAGATCGAGGTCCGGCCTGCTCCCGGCGGCCACTCCCGCGTGGTGTGGCGGGAGGACCTGCGGGTCCGCTCCCTCCCTCGCTTCCTCGACGGTCTCGTGGAGGTCGCGGCGCGCCGGATGTTCGGGCGGGCGGTGAACCGGCTGCTGCGGCGACGCCCGTGAGCGGACGGCCCACGGCGCCGCCCACCACGCCGGCGGCCGGGGTGCGGGCCCGGCGCAGACAGCGCCGGGATCCCGGCCCGACGGAGACAGGGCTGGAGTCCCGGCCCGCCGGAGACAGCGCCAGCGTCCGGGCCCGCCCCTGACTCAGTCCTTGCGCCCCGTCGCCGCCACCGTCACCCCCAGGCCGATCATCGTGAGTCCGCCCACCCCGCCGACGGCGGCGAGCCGCCGGGGCGAGCGGGCGAACCAGTTCCGGGCGGCGGAGGCGATCAGCCCCCAGACGCTGTCGGACACGAGGGCGATGACGTTGAAGACCAGGCCGAGCAGCAGCATCTGGGCCGGTACGTGCCCCTGGCCCGGGTCGGCGAACTGGGGCAGGACGGCGGCGAAGAACACGATCGTCTTGGGGTTGGCCACACCGACCGCGAACCCCTCCCCCAGCGTGCGCAGCGGCCCGCCGTGCACCGCGGGCCCGGAGTCGGCGAAGGCGGTCCGCAGCGAGCCGCGCTGCCGCCAGGCCTTGACGCCGAGGTGCACGAGGTAGGCGGCGCCCGCGAGCTTGAGGACGGTGAAGGCGAGGACCGAGCGCTCCACGATCGTTCCGATGCCGAGCGCGACGGCGACGACGAGCACGTAGGCACCGAGCGTGTTCCCCACGACCGTGGTCAGCGCGGCCCGGCGCCCGTGCGCGAGCGCCCGCCCGATCACGAACAGCACACTGGGGCCGGGCACGACGATCAGCAGGAAGGACAGGGCCGCGAAGGCCGGCAGCCGGTCGGTGGACATGGCCTCATGCAAGCACGGGGGCCGGGCCTGGCGGCAACCGCTTTTCCGGCACCGCGAGCCGCCCCCCTCCCCATGGAGTGCCGCCCTCAGGCCACCGACCCGATCCGGCCCGCCGGCCGCGACGTCATGTCGTGGTGGATCGGGGTGTGCGCGCCCGTCAGGGCCACCCCGCTGCCGCCGCGGCGCGCGGCGACGATCTCCGCGCCGATCGACATCGCCGTCTCCTCGGGCGTGCGGGCGCCGAGGTCGAGGCCGATCGGGGACCGCAGGCGGGCGAGTTCGAGTTCGGTGACGCCGACCTCGCGCAGGCGCTCGTTGCGGTCGAGGTGGGTGCGGCGGGAGCCCATCGCGCCGACGTAGGCGACCGGCAGCCGCAGGGCCAGTTGCAGCAGGGGGATGTCGAACTTGGCGTCGTGGGTGAGGACGCACAGGACGGTCCGGGCGTCGACGTCCGTGCGCTCCAGGTACCGGTGGGGCCACTCGACGACGATCTCGTCGGCGTCGGGGAAGCGGGTGCGGGTGGCGAACACCGGGCGGGCGTCGCACACGGTGACGTGGTGGCCGAGGAACTTGCCGACCCGTACCAGCGCGGACGCGAAGTCGATCGCGCCGAAGACGATCATCCGGGGTGCGGGGACGGAGGACTCGACGAGGACCGTGAGCGGGGAGCCGCAGCGCGAACCCTGCTCGCCGATCTCCAGGGTGCCGGTGCGGCCCGCGTCCAGGAAGGCGCCGGCCTCGGCGGCGACGGTCCGGTCCAGCTCGGGGTGGGCGCCGAAGCCGCCGTACCGGGAGCCGTCGGGGCGGACGAGGAGGGCCCGGCCCAGCAGTTCGGCCGGTCCGTCCACGATCCGCGCGACCGCCGCCGCGTCCCCGCGGTCGGCGGCGGCCAGCGCGGCCGCGAACACCGGTCGGGCGGGACCGTCCGCCCGGACCGGCGTGACGAGGATGTCGATGACGCCGCCGCAGGTCAGACCGACGGCGAAGGCGTCCTCGTCGCTGTACCCGAAGCGCTCCAGCACGGTCTCGCCGTCCTCGAGCGCCTGTCGGCACAGGTCGTACACCGCGCCCTCGACGCATCCCCCGGAGACCGAGCCGATCGCCGTGCCGTCGGCGTCCACCGCGAGGGCGGCGCCGGGCTGGCGCGGGGCGCTGCCGCCGACGGCCACCACGGTGGCGACGGCGAAGTCACGTCCCTGCTCGACCCACCGGTTCAGCTCCTCGGCGATGTCCAGCATCTCTCGGTCTCCTCACGGGGGTTGCGTACGAAGGGCGTTGGGGAATGGGGGCGGCTAGTGAACCCCGAGCCAGCCCTCGATCGGATGCAGTGCGAAGTAGATCAGGAAGATGACCGTCAGACCCCACATGAAGGCGCCGATCTCGCGGGCCTTGCCCTGGGCGGTCTTGATGGCCACGTAGGAGATGACGCCCGCGGCGACACCGGTGGTGATGGTGTACGTGAACGGCATCAGGACGACGGTCAGGAAGACCGGGATCGCGGTGGCGCGGTCGGCCCAGTCCACGTGCCGGGCGTTCATCAGCATCATCGCGCCGATGACGACCAGGGCGGCGGAGGCGACCTCCTGCGGGACGATCGCGGTGACCGGGGTGAAGAAGAGACAGGCCGCGAAGAGCAGGCCCGTGACGGCGGAGGCCAGGCCCGTGCGGGCGCCCTCGCCGACGCCGGTGGCCGACTCGATGAACACCGTCTGGCCGGAGCCGCCCGCCACACCGCCGATCGCGCCGCCTGCGCCGTCGATGAACAGCGCCTTCGACAGGCCCGGCATACGGCCCTTGTCGTCGGCCAGCTTCGCCTCGGTGCCGACGCCGATGATGGTGGCCATCGCGTCGAAGAACCCGGCGAGCACGAGCGTGAAGACGATCATGCCGACGGTCATGGCGCCGACCTTGCCCCAGCCGCCGAACTCGACGTGCCCGAAGAGCGAGAAGTCGGGCATCGAGACCGCGCCGCCGTGCAGTTCGGGAGCGCCGTTGGCCCACTCCTTGGCGCTGACGACGCCGGCGGCGTTGAGGACCGCGGCGACGACCGTGCCGGAGATGATGCCGATGAGAATGCAGCCGGGGACGTTGCGGGCCTGGAGCATGAAGATCAGCAACAGGGTGCCGGCGAAGAGCAGGACGGGCCAGCCGGCGAGTTCACCGGCGGGGCCGAGGGTGACCGGGGTGGCCTTGCCCTGGTGCACGAAGCCGGACTTGTAGAAACCGATGAGGGCGATGAACAGGCCGATGCCCATCGTGATCCCGTGCTTGAGCGCGAGCGGGATCGCGTTCATGATCATCTCGCGGAGGCCGGTGACGACCAGCAGCATGATGACCACGCCGTACATCACGCACATGCCCATGGCCTGCGGCCAGGTCATCGCGGGGGCGACCTGCGAGGACAGGACACCGGAGACGGACAGGCCCGCGGCGAGGGCGAGCGGCACCTTGCCGACGAAGCCCATGAGCAACGTGGTGAGGGCCGCCGCGAACGCGGTCGCGGTGATCAGGGCCTTCTGGCCGAGCGTGTCCCCCGCCGCGTCCTTGCCGGACAGGATGAGGGGGTTGAGCAGAAGGATGTAGGCCATCGCCATGAAGGTGGTGACGCCGCCGCGGATCTCGCGCGAGACCGTGGATCCTCTTCTGGATATGTGGAAGTACCGGTCGAGCCAGGACCGACCCGCGGGGACGCGACTGCCGTCGCCGGCGTCCTCGGCCGCGGTCCTGGGCTCCACAGACTGCTGGGTCATGGTGCCATCTCCCAAGGTTCACAGGGGCACCCGTGCGCACGCCGCAGGCGGCGCACGGGATTTGGGGTATGGACGACCCGGGGGACGGCCCGAGACGAACATTGGGGGGCCGGGGGGACGAAGTCCCCCCAGGAAAACACCGGTTGGGACCCCGTAGGGTCAGGTGCCCGTGAGGTGCTCGGGCCGCACCGGTGTGCGGTCGAGCTCCAGTCCGGTCGCGTTCCGGATCGCCGCGAGGACGGCCGGGGTGGACGACAGGGTCGGGGCTTCACCGATGCCGCGCAGCCCGTACGGGGCGTGGTCGTCGGCGAGTTCGAGGACGTCGACCGGGATGGTCGGCGTGTCGAGGATGGTCGGGATGAGGTAGTCCGTGAAGGAGGGGTTCCTGACCTTCGCGGTCTTCGGGTCGACGATGATCTCCTCCATCACCGCGACGCCGAGGCCCTGCGTGGTGCCGCCCTGGATCTGGCCGATGACGGAGAGCGGGTTGAGCGCCTTGCCGACGTCCTGGGCGCAGGCCAGTTCGATGACCTTGACCAGGCCGAGTTCGGTGTCGACCTCGACGACGGCGCGGTGCGCGGCGAAGGAGTACTGCACATGGCCGTTGCCCTGGCCGGTGCGCAGGTCGAAGGCCTCGGTGGGCCGGTGCCGCCACTCCGCCTCGATCTCGACGCTCTCGTCCTCCAGTACGTCGGCCAGGTCGCCGAGGACCTCGCCGCCGTCGGTGACGACCTTGCCGCCCTCCAGCAGGAGTTCGGCCGTCGCCCAGGCGGGGTGGTAGGTGCCGAACTTGCGCCGGCCGATGTCCAGGACCCGTTCGCGGACGAGTTCGCAGGCGTTCTTCACGGCGCCGCCGGTGACGTACGTCTGGCGGGAGGCCGAGGTCGAACCGGCGCTGCCGACCTGGGTGTCGGCGGGGTGGATGGTCACCTGGGCGACGCCCAGTTCCGTGCGGGCGATCTGGGCGTGGACGGTGACACCGCCCTGGCCGACCTCCGCCATCGCGGTGTGCACGGTGGCGACCGGCTCGCCGCCGATGACCTCCATGCGGACCTTGGCGGTGGAGTAGTCGTCGAAACCCTCGGAGAAGCCGACGTTCTTGATGCCGACCGCGTAGCCGACGCCGCGGACGACGCCTTCGCCGTGCGTGGTGTTGGACAGACCGCCGGGCAGCTGCCGTACGTCGGCGCCCTCGCTGGACTCCCACTGGCGCTCGGGCGGCAGGGGCATCGCCTTGACGCGGCGCAGGAGTTCGGCGACCGGGGCCGGGGAGTCCACCGGCTGCCCGGTCGGCATGATCGTCCCCTGCTCCATGGCGTTGAGCTGGCGGAACTCGACCGGGTCCATGCCCAGTTCCTTGGCCAGCTTGTCCATCTGCGCCTCGTAGGCGAAGCACGCCTGGACGGCGCCGAAGCCGCGCATGGCGCCGCAGGGCGGGTTGTTGGTGTAGAGGGCGATGGCCTCGATGTCGACGTCGTCGACGACGTACGGGCCGACCGCCAGGGACGAGGCGTTGCCGACGACCGCCGGGGAGGCGGAGGCGTAGGCGCCGCCGTCCAGGACGATCCGGCACTTCATATGGGTCAACTTGCCGTCGCGTGTGGCCCCGTGCTCGTAGTACAGCTTGGCCGGGTGCCGGTGGACGTGGCCGAAGAAGGACTCGAACCGGTTGTAGACGATCTTCACCGGCTTGCCGGTGCGCAGCGCGAGCAGGCAGGCGTGGATCTGCATCGACAGGTCCTCGCGTCCGCCGAACGCGCCGCCGACGCCGGACAGCGTCATGCGCACCTTGTCCTCGGGCAGGCCGAGGACGGGCGCGATCTGGCGCAGGTCGGAGTGCAGCCACTGGGTGGCGATGTAGAGGTGGACGCCGCCGTCCTCCTCGGGCACGGCGAGGCCGGACTCGGGGCCGAGGAAGGCCTGGTCCTGCATGCCGAAGGTGTACTCGCCCTTGACGACGACGTCCGCGCGCCTCGCGGCCTCGTCGGCGTCACCGCGCACGATCGGCTGGCGGTGCACGATGTTCGGGTGCGGGACGTGGCCGATGTGGTGGTCGTCGCGGCCCTCGTGGACGAGGATCGCGTCCGGCGCGGTGGCGGACGCCTCGTCGGTGATCACCGGGAGTTCGCGGTACTCGACCTTGATCTTGGCGGCGGCGCGGCGGGCCGTCTCCGGGTGGTCGGCGGCGACGATCGCGACCGGCTCGCCGTGGTGGCGCACCTTGCCGTGGGCGAGGACCGGGGTGTCCTGGATCTCCAGGCCGTAGTTCTTCACCTCGGTGGGCAGGTCGTCGTACGTCATGACCGCGTACACGCCCGGTGTGGCCAGGGCCTCGCCGGTGTCGATCGACACGATCTCGGCGTGGGCGACGGTGGAGCGCAGGATCTGGCCCCAGAGCATGTCCTCGTGCCACATGTCGGAGGAGTACGCGAACTCTCCGGTGACCTTGAGGGTGCCGTCGGGGCGGAGCGTGGACTCGCCGATGCCGCCCTTGGTCCGGGTGCCCTGCGTGATCTTCGTAGGAGCGCCGTTGGCCGGCATGTCAGACCCCCTCGGACTGGCGGGCGGCCGCCAGGCGGACCGCGTCCATGATCTTCTCGTAGCCCGTGCAGCGGCACAGGTTGCCCGACAGCGCCTCGCGGATGTCCGCGTCGGTCGGGTTCGGGTTGCTCTCCAGCATCTCGTCGGCGGCGACGAGCAGGCCCGGGGTGCAGAAGCCGCACTGGACGGCGCCGGCGTCGATGAACGCCTGCTGGATCGGGCTGAGTCCGGCGCCCTCGCCGGTCTGCGAGTCGGTGCCCTTGGCCTGCCATCCCTTGGCCTCGTCCAGCGAGGTGCCGCACACCCCGGAGTCCCCGCAGGAACGCTGCCTGGCGTACTCGGCCAGGCCCTCGACGGTCACGACCTCGCGGCCCTCGACCTGGCCGGCCGCGACCAGGCAGGAACAGACCGGGACGCCGTCCAGGCGCACGGTGCAGGAGCCGCACTCGCCCTGCTCGCAGGCGTTCTTGGAGCCGGGCAGGCCGAGGCGCTCGCGCAGGACGTACAGCAGGGACTCGCCCTCCCAGACGTCGTCGGCCTCCTGCGGGCGTCCGTTGACGGTGAAGTTGACGCGCATCACGCAGCTCCCTCAGTGGTGCGGCGGGCGCCGCGGTACGACTCCCAGGTCCAGGTGAGCGTCCGGCGGGCCATCACGCCGACCGCGTGGCGGCGGTAGCTCGCGGTGCCCCGGACGTCGTCGATCGGGTTGCAGGCGGCGGAGCACAGGTCCGCGAACTGCTTGGCGACCGACGGGGTGATGATCTTTCCGTTGTCCCAGAAGCCGCCCTCGTCGAGCGCCGCGTTCAGGAACTCCTCCGCGGCCTTCGCCCGGACGGGCGTGGGCGCGGCCGAGCCGATGCCGGTGCGGACCGTGCGGGTCTCGGGGTGCAGCGCGAGACCGAAGGCGCACACCGCGATGACCATGGCGTTGCGCGTGCCGACCTTGGAGTACTGCTGCGGTCCGTCCGCCTTCTTGATGTGGACGGCGCGGATCAGCTCGTCGGGCTGGAGCGCGTTGCGCTTGACCCCGGTGTAGAACGCGTCGATCGGGATCAGGCGGGTGCCCCGGGCGGCCGACTCCACCTCGACGTCCGCGCCGGCGGCGAGGAGGGCGGGGTGGGCGTCACCGGCGGGCGAGGCCGTGCCGAGGTTGCCGCCGACGCCGCCGCGGTTGCGGATCTGCGGGGAGGCGACCGTGTGCGAGGCGAGCGCGAGGCCCGGCAGCTCGGCACGGAGATTCTGCATGATCCTGGTGTACGGGACCGAGGCCCCCAGTCGTACGGTGTCCTCGCCGGCCTCCCACTCGTAGAGGTCGCCGACGCGGCCGAGGTCGAGCAGGTACTCGGGCCTGCGGTGGTCGAAGTTGATCTCGACCATCACATCGGTGCCACCCGCAATCGGCACAGCGGTGGGGTGCTCGGCCTTCGCGGCGAGCGCCTCCTCCCAGCTGGCGGGGCGAAGGAAGTCCATGACCGGCTCTCTTCTTCGTCTCGTGGGTCGTTCGGATTGAGCCAATCCGTGTGCGGCGGGCCCGGCTCGTTCATGTCCTGTTAACGCGCAGTGGAGTCAGTACACCGCCGAGTACTCCGGCAGGGTCAGTCACCGAAACCATGAAGGAGTTGGCTGGCCACGGCGGGCATCTTGTAGATTCGTATGAACGGAGGTCATCGGTAACCTCTCCGTTTTCCTCGGGAAACGCAGGAAACAGCCGGACGACCTGGGAGAGGTCCCCGGAGAAGGCCTGGCCACCACCGCGCCGGACCGCTCCCCGTCGTCCACCCAAGATCCATCGTAGTTTTCTAGACACAGAACGGCGGCGACGAGATGCGGCTGCGCGCACTCCTGGACACCGATGCGCTGGGCCTGCGGCTGCTCGGCGGCGAGGACGAGCTGGACCGCTCGGTCCGCGGCGTCATGACCACCGACCTGCGCGACCCGAGCCGCTACCTCTCCGGCGGCGAACTCGTGCTGACGGGCCTGGCCTGGCGCCGGGACGCCGACGACTCCGAGGCGTTCGTACGACTCCTGGTGCAGGCCGGGGTGGCCGCGCTGGCCGCCGGTGAGGCCGAGCTGGGGGACGTGCCGGAGGACCTCGTACTGGCCTGCGCCCGGCACCGGCTGCCGCTGTTCGCCGTGCACGAGTCGGTGGCGTTCGCGGCGATCACCGAGCACGTCGTACGGCAGGTCTCCGGCGAGCGCGCCGGGGATCTCGCGGCGGTGGTGGACCGGCACCGGCGGATGATGACCGCGGGCCCCGCGGGCGGCGGCCCGGACGTGGTCCTCGACCTGCTCGGCTCCGACCTGGACCTGCGCGCCTGGGTGCTCTCGCCGACCGGCCGGCTGATCGCGGGCTCCAAGGTCGCGGGCCCGGCGCTGCCCCCGGACAGCTGCGCGAAGCTCGCCGCCGAACACCTCTCGGCGACCCGCGCCGGGCGTCGCGGACCTCACCGAGTCCTGCTGGACGGCAGCACGTACTCCCTGTTCCCGATCCGCTCCTCCGGCCGCTCCCCGCAGGCCGCCCGGGACGTGCGCGAGACGGTCCTGTCGGACTGGCTGCTGGCCGTCGAGGCGGACGCCGGGGACTGGCCGGCCGAGCGGCTCGACCTGCTCCAGGGCGTCACCCAGCTGATCGCCGTCGAGCGGGACCGCAGGGACGCGGCGCGCACGGTACGGCGCCGGCTCGCGCAGGAAGTGCTGGAACTGGTGCAGACGGGTGCCGCGCCCGCCGAGATCGCCGCACGCCTGCGCGTCGCGGCCCCGGTCCTGCTGCCCGGTCTGGGCGCGGCCCCGCACTGGCAGGTGGTCGTGGCCCGCGTCGAGTGGGAGGGCGCGGAGTCGGAGGGCGGTCCGGTCGCGCAGTCGCTGCTGGAGGAGATCCTGGTCGACCCGCTGGCCACCGGCCCCGAGCCCTCCGACCGCATCGCCGTGGCGCACACCGGCGACGAGGCGATCGCCCTGGTCCCGCTGCCCGCCGTCTCCTCCGAGCACGACGGCTCGGAGACCGGGCTGCTCGCCGACGCCCTGCTCCAGGCGGTGCGCGAGCCGCTGTCGGGGGGCCTGGACGACGACGGCCGGCTCACCCTCGGCGTCAGCGCCGCCGTCCACTCGGCGGAGGGGCTGCGCGGCGCCCTGGAGGAGGCCCGGCACGCCCGCCGGGTCGCCGCGGCCCGCCCCGGCCGGGTGTGCGCGGCCGGCCACCAGGAACTGGCCTCGCACGTCCTGCTCCTGCCGTTCGTCCCCGACGACGTCCGCCGCGCCTTCACCGCCCGCCTGCTGGACCCGCTCAAGGACTACGACCGCCGCCACCGCGCCGAGCTGATCCCGACGCTGGAGGCGTTCCTTGACTGCGACGGCTCCTGGACCCGCTGCGCCACCCGTCTCCACCTGCACGTCAACACGCTGCGCTACCGGGTGGGGCGTATCGAGCAGTTGACGGGACGGGACCTGTCGCGCCTTGAGGACAAGCTCGATTTCTTCCTCGCACTGCGCATGAGCTGAGGTCAGCGGGACGCGAGGCGGACGGGTCCGCTCGCTCCCGGCCTGCGACACTTTGTGAAATCTTTCACCCACCCTCTTGGCCCGGTGCCGATATTGGTGCTGGAATGCCGCCACCACTCAACAGCTCGACGGCGTGCTCGGGGAGGGCAACGTGGCGTATTCCGCCATGTCTGGAAACGGAACGACCGCCGGTGACGATCCGCTCCAGATCGCGGTGTGGCGGCTGCGCTCCCGGGCCTGCTGGGCCGACGCGGCGGCCCTGCTGCCACGGGACACCCCGACGGCCTCGCTCCAGCGGGCGGTCCTCCTCGTCGAACGGTGCCTGTACACCGAGCGGGGCTGGCAGGAGGCGGAGGACGCGCTGCGTACGGCGGAGGCGCGGGCGGGGACCGACGAGGAGCGCGGAGCCGCCGCCTGCGAGCGCGGCCAGCTCGCCTACGCCTCGACCCTGCACGGGGTGCGGGACCGGGCGGACGAGGCACGCGCGGCACTGGGGCGGGCGGCGGCCCTGATCCCTCCGGGAGCGGCGGGCCGAGCCCTCCTGGACTTCCGCCGGGGCCTGCTCGCCGAGAACCTGGCCCGCTCCCCCCAGGCGGCCCGCGCCGCCTACCGCCGCGCCCACGCGGGCGCCACCGCCCACTCCGACCCGCTCCTGCTGTCCTTCACCTGGCGCCACATCGCCGGACTCGCCCTGCGCGAAGGCGAGTTGGCCGAAGCGCGGCACGGCTTCGCCGAGTCCCTGCGCATCCGCGAGGAACTCGGCTACCTGGTGGGCACGGCCCCGGCCCTGGTCTCCCTGGCCGACACGGAGTCCGACCCCGAGGCCTCACGCCTGCGCGAGGAGGCCCGCCGCCTCTTCCGTCTCCTCGGCGGCGTCCCCACCTGGCTGGCCCGCCAACTGACCCCGGACGCACCGGACACGGCTACGGCGTAGCGGTCGAAGGGCAGGTGCGGGTGCGGGTCGTCCGGCCCGTGCGGCCCGGTGGGGGCCGATCGCGTAGTTCCCCGCGCCCCCAAAGGAGTCGCGGTACCGCCCGCCGCAATAAGTACCCAGCGGCACCCCACGGGCGCCGACAAGCGAAACGCACCGGCACGGCCCCGGCCCCGGTCTCCCTAGCCGACACGGAGTCCGCCCCGAGGCCTCACGCCTCCGCACGGCTTAGCGGTCGGGGTGCGGGTGCGGGTTGTCCGGCCCGTGCGGCCCGGTGGGGGCCGATCGCGCGGTTCCCCGCGCCCCCAAAGGAGTCGCGGTACCGCCCGCCGCGATGAGTACACCCCGCGAGCGCGGACAAACGAAACACACCGGCACGGCCCCAGCCCTGGTCTCCCTGGCCGACACGGAATCCGACCCCGAGGCCTCACGCCTGCGCACGGCTAAGCGGTCGGGGTGCGGGTGCGGGTCGTCCGGCCCGTGCGGCCCGGTGGGGGCCGATCGCGCGGTTTCCCGCGCCCCTGAGGAGTCGCGGTACCGCCCGCTGCGATGAGTGCCCATGCAGTTGCGGGCGACCGTTCAGCTCGCGCCCGCGAAGTGTTCCCCCACCAGCGCCCGTACCACGTCCAGCTCGCGCGCGACCAACGCGTCCAGCAGCGCCGTGTGTTCCGCCGCGTCGGCGACCAGGTCCGCACGGCCGTGCCGGACGGCACCACCGACCAGCGGCCACTGAGCGCGCCGGTGCAGATCCTCCGCGATCTGGACCAGCTGCTCGTTGCCCGACAGGGCCAGCAGCGCCCGGTGGAACGCGCGGTCCGCCTCCGCGTACGTCGCCGCGCAGCCGGACACCGCCGCGCGCATCGTCTCCTCCGCGAGGGGCCGCAGCTCGACCCAGCGGTCGGCGGGCACCGTACGCGCCAGTCGCAGCACGACCGGCACCTCGATCAGCGCCCGCACCTCCGCCAGCTCGGCCATCTCGCGCACCCCCCGCTCGACGACCCGGAAGCCGCGGTTGGGGACGACCTCGACGGCACCCTCCAGCGCGAGCTGCTGCATGGCCTCCCGCACGGGCGTGGCGGACACCCCGAACCGTTCACCGAGGACGGGCGCCGAATAGACCTCTCCGGGCCGCAGCTCCCCCTTCACCAGCGCCGTACGCAGCGCGTCGAGGATCTGGCCGCGCACCGAGGACCGCTGCACCACGGCACGGGGCCCCCGGACGGCACGGGGCCCCGGGATCGGCCCCTCACTGTGCGTGTGCTCGCCCCGCGCCGCCGGCGCCGCCGCGTCCACCGCGCCGCCGGCCCGCGGCTGGGCCTGAACCCGCACGGCGGCGGCCCGCTCCCTGCTCTGCACGGATCCTCCTCCGGCTGGTCGGCGGTCGGGGTGATTGACGACGGTTCGGCACTTGTTCGTCATGCACCATAGGCGCACAAGGCGACAGGTCAAACTCCCCCAAGGTCGACTAAGGGCAGCCTTCCCCGCCTCTCCCGGGGCGAGGTACAGCACGAACATACGACCAGACACACCACCGGATACATCACCCAATACCCGGCCACCCGTGATGTATGTCTCGTATGCCGCGCATGTCCGCCGCACCCGCGCCCCACCCCGCCCCACCCCGCGGACATACACGCACACGCACACCCATCCGAACACCCGAACACCCCAGCGCCCACACCCACACCCCAACCCCCGCCCGCACAGCCTCACCTGAGCGCCCCTCAGGCACCCCGGGGCGGCTCCGAGCACCCCCGCCCGTCCATTAGGATCATCACGATGGGACCACCCGGCCCGGACAGGTCGTTCGCCACTTCCTCACACACCGCAGGAATGTTCCGCGGAACCATCCGTACGGGTAGTCTTATTCGAACTCAACTCCCGCCCCTCACGCGGCAGTTCGAGCAGAACGCCGCCCTGGGCATCCCCTGGCACCTCCTTGGCGGCCTCTTGCCCCGAAACCCCTTGAGGGCCGTCGGGAGTGGGCCACTATGGCGGGCGTTACGCCCTATCCCAATGCAAGGGACCCCTGATGAGATTGACCGACATATCGCTGAACTGGCTGCTTCCGGGCGCCGTGCTGCTCCTGGGGATGCTGGCGGCGGTGGCGGTGCTCGCGCGCGGCAAGCGCTCCTCCGGGGAGAACGCGAATGCCGAAGACTCGTGGGAGCGCAGCGAGGAGCGCCGCAGGCGCAAGGAGGCCATCTACGGCACGGCCTCCTACGTGCTCCTCTTCTGCTGCGCGGCGGTGGCGGCAGCCCTCTCCTTCCACGGTCTGGTCGGCTTCGGCGAGCAGAACCTGGGACTGACGGACGGCTGGCAGTACCTGGTGCCGTTCGGCCTGGACGGCGCGGCCATGTTCTGCTCCGTCCTCGCGGTGCGTGAGGCGAGCCACGGCGACGCGGCGCTCGGCTCCCGGATACTGGTGTGGATGTTCGCGGCGGCGGCGGCCTGGTTCAACTGGGTGCACGCGCCCCGCGGCGTGGATCACGCCGGTGCGCCGCAGTTCTTCTCCGGCATGTCGCTGTCGGCGGCCGTCCTGTTCGACCGCGCGCTGAAGCAGACCCGCCGGGCCGCGCTGCGCGAGCAGGGCCTGGTGCCGCGCCCGCTGCCGCAGATCCGGATCGTGCGCTGGGTGCGGGCGCCCCGCGAGACCTACAGGGCCTGGTCGCTGATGCTCCTGGAGGGCGTGCGCAGCCTGGACGAGGCGGTCGACGAGGTCCGCGAGGACAAGCGGCAGAAGGACGCGGCGCGGCAGCGCCGGCGCGACCAGCAGCGCGTGGAGCGCGCCCAGCTGAAGGCGATCAGCCGGGGCCACCGCGGCTTCGCCGGGCGCGGCGCCGGCCGGCAGGTCGAGGTGCAGGCCGTGGAGCGCGGTCCGGCTCAGGCGACCGCGGAGCCTGCCATATCGACCCCGGAAGCACTGCCCGTACGCTCGCGGCCCTCCCTTCAGCCCGTCCGCAAGAGCTCTGAGCCGCTCACGGTCGACCTGACGGCGGAGGACGACACGATGGCGCTGCCGAAGCTGGACTCGCTGGAGCGCAAGCTGAAGGACCTGGAGCAGCAGTTCGGCTGAGCCGCCGTCCCGGGTGCCGTGGGAGTTCGACGGGGCGTGACCTTCGAGGTCACGCCCCGTCCCCATGTCCTCTCACGCCGCCTCGGCGTCCTCTCACGCCGCCTCGGCGCCCAGTTCGAACCACACCGACTTGCCGATGTCGTGCGGCCGTACGCCCCACGCGTCCGCGAGGGACTGGACCAGGACCAGACCCCGGCCGTGGGTGTCGTCGCCCGTGTCCGGGGCGCGCACGCGGGGACAGCGGGCGACGAAGTCGCGCACCTCCACGCGCAGCGCGTCCGAGGAGACGACGGCGGTCAGGACGGCGTCCTCGTCGGTGTGGACGAGCGCGTTGGTGACGAGTTCGCTGGTGAGCAGTTCCGCTATCTCCGAGCGGCCGGGCCTGCCCCAGTGCCGCAGTAGTTCGCGCAGTTCCCGGCGCGCCCGGGGCACGGCCCCGAGGTCGGCCCGGTCCAGGTCCCGCCGCAGCCGGTGCGCGTCCTCCGCGCCGGTCCCGGCCCCCTCCCCGTTGCCGCCGGTCGATTCCGCGTTGCCGCCGGCCCGCTCCCCGATGGTGCCGGCCCTCTCCCCGATGGTGCCGGTCGGTTCCCCGATGGTGCCGGTCGCTTCGCCGATGGTGCCGGTCGCTTCCTCCGTCGTTGCCGAGGAGGCCCCGATCGTGCCGGGACCGCCCCCTCGTGCCTGCCTCGTCATGACCCCCGCCCGCGCGTTGCCGGACCTGTCCCCTCATGGTCGAACATGTTCACGGGGATCCATGCCCAACGGTCCTCGCGCCAGTCCTGACCATGGGTCGACAGCCGCCTGTTCGGCCACCCCGCTCCGGCGTCCCGGCCGGCCCTCGCGCACCCTCTCCCCCGCGCCGGACACGCCCGTGGCGCCGTACGATGCCACGGGCGCCCCATCGTGACGACGCGCACCCGTCCGCCGCCAAGCGCGCCTGTCCCGTCACACCGCGTGAAAGTGGCCGGAATTCACCGCTGTGCGAAGGCGGTTCAGAGGCGGGGGACGTTCCTCAGGTTGGAGCGGGCCAGCTGGACCATGCGGCCCACGCCGCCGTCCAGCACGATCTTCGAGGCGGACAGCGCGAAGCCGGTGACCATCTCCGCGCTGATCTTCGGCGGGATGGACAGGGCGTTGGGGTCGGTGACGACGTCCACCAGGGCCGGACCCTTGTGCCGGAAGGCGTCCCTGAGCGCGCCCGCGAGCTGCTTCGGCTTCTCCACCCGCACCCCGAAGGCCCCGCAGGCGCGGGCGACGGCCGCGAAGTCGGGGTTGACGTCGGTGGTGCCGTACGCCGGCAGGCCCGCGACCATCATCTCCAACTCGACCATGCCGAGGGAGGAGTTGTTGAACAGCACGACCTTGACCGGCAGATCGTGCTGCACGAGCGTCAGGAAGTCGCCCATCAGCATGGTGAATCCGCCGTCACCGGACATCGAGACGACCTGCCGGCCCCGGTCGGTGAACTGGGCGCCGATCGCCATCGGCAGCGCGTTCGCCATCGAGCCGTGGGTGAACGAGCCGATGATCCGGCGGCGGCCGTTGGGCGAGATGTAGCGGGCGGCCCACACGTTGCACATGCCGGTGTCGACGGTGAACACGGCGTCGTCGTCGGCGACTTCGTCGAGGACGGAGGCCACGTACTCCGGGTGGATGGGCACGTGCTTCTCGACCTTGCGGGTGTACGCCTTGACCACACCCTCCAGCGCGTCGGCGTGCTTCTTCAGCATCTTGTCGAGGAAGCGCCGGTTCGTCTTCTCCTGTACCCGTGGGGTCAGACAGCGCAGTGTCTCGCGGACGTCGCCCCACACGGCGAGGTCGAGCCGGGAGCGGCGGCCGAGGACCTCGGGCCGTACGTCGATCTGCGCGATCTTCACGTCGTCCGGCAGGAACGCGTTGTACGGGAAGTCGGTGCCGAGCAGGATCAGCAGATCGCACTCGTGGGTGGCCTCGTACGCGGCGCCGTAGCCGAGCAGCCCGCTCATGCCGACGTCGAATTTGTTGTCGTACTGGATGAACTCCTTGCCGCGCAGGGCGTGCCCCACGGGGGACTTGACCTTCTCCGCGAACTCCATGACCTCGGCGTGCGCGCCGGCGGTGCCGCTGCCGCAGAAGAGGGTGATCCTGTCGGCCGCGTCGATCATCCGCACCAGTTCGTCGATCTCGGCGTCGCCGGGGCGGATGCTGGGCCGGGAGGTGACCAGGGCGCTCTCGAAGGACTTGTCCGGGGCGGGTTCGGCGGCGACGTCACCGGGCAGGGAGACCACGCTCACGCCGCGCCGGCCGATCGCGTGCTGGATGGCGGTCTGCAGCAGCCGGGGCATCTGCTTCGGGTTGGAGATCATCTCGCTGTAATGGCTGCACTCCTGGAACAGCCGGTCCGGGTGGGTCTCCTGGAAGTAGCCGAGGCCGATCTCGCTGGACGGGATGTGCGAGGCGAGGCCGAGCACCGGGGCCATGGAGCGGTGGGCGTCGTACAGGCCGTTGATCAGGTGCAGGTTGCCGGGGCCGCAGGAGCCCGCGCAGGCGGCGAGCTTCCCGGTGACCTGGGCCTCGGCGCTGGCCGCGAACGCGGCGGTCTCCTCGTGGCGGACATGGATCCAGTCGATGGCGGAGTTGCGGCGTACGGCGTCCACCACGGGGTTGAGGCTGTCGCCGACGACGCCGTAGAGGCGGCGCACGCCGGCGCGGACGAGGATGTCGACGAACTGTTCGGCGACGTTCTGTTTGGCCATGACGGACCTCTGCCCCTTCGCTGCCCTGGAACGCGGACTGGACCGCTGTCCGTTCCATCAAGTCACAGCGACCGCCGTCACGCCTCCCACACGGCCGCGGCCGTACGGTCGTCGGCGTAACCCTTCACCCGCACCTGGGCGTCCGCGAGGAACGCGGCGAGGCCGGGAGGGGCGGGGCGGGACCAGCGGCGGGCCAGATAGGCGCACAGGGCGGGCTCGCCGCGCAGCGGGTCGGCGAGCCCGCCGCTGCACATCACCAGCACGTCACCCGGGCGGGCTACCGAGGCCCGGAACAGGAAGGGGTCGCGCGGCGGCTCCGCGGCGCCCGCCCGGCCGGCCTGCGCGAAGGTCTCGTAGGGGCTCGGCGGGGTCGGGATGCCCAGGTCCATGGTGAGCCGGTCGTCGTCCTCGGCGAAGAGGGGTGCGGCGCCGGGCGCGCCCGGGGAGCCGGTGCGCGCGGCGGGCGGCAGGCCGCCGAAGCCGACGACCGGTTCGCCTGCGGTGTCGGCCGGGGACACCTGCGGCTCGATGTCCTGCCACGCGCCGTCCCGCAGCCGGAACAGCCCTCCCTCACCGACCCCGAAGAACACCCGGGTACGGCAGCCCGGGTCGGCGGGCAGCAGCAGACAGCGCAGGCTCGCCGTGTACTCCTCGGGGTCCAGGTCCCGTTCGACTGCGCCGGCGCGCAGCTTGCCGAGGCTGCGGTCGGTCAGCCGGTGCAGCCCGGACTTCAGCTCGCCGCGCCGGGCCGTCCGTATGTCCTCCGCCAGCCGCCGGTGGCTGCGGCCGACCGCCTGCCCGATCCACCGGCAGGCCTCGACCGCCGCCCGGTGCGCACCCGGCGTGGCCCGCGCCCCGGTCGCCATCGCGACGAGCAGCAGCGCCTGCTCCCCCGCCCCGAACCGCGCGGTCAGCAACGCGTCCCGGCGCGGCTCTCCGCGATACCGCGCCGAATCCCCGCGCATCGACACGGCCCGCACCGTGCACACCCCGTAACGGGCCCCGTCCAGCACGGTGTCCGCGACCAGCTCCCCCAACTCGTCCGGATCCGCCCCGGGCAGCGCGGTGGGCTCGGGGTCGTAGGTGGGCGGCCCGGAGCCGACGTGATCGGGTCCGGTGGGGTTGAGTCCGGTGGGGTTGAGTCCGGTGGGGTTGAGTCCGGTGGGGTTGAGTCCGGTGGGGTTGAGTCCGACGTGGTCGGGTCCGGTGGGGGTGGGGAGGCCGGCGGTCGGGTGAGGATCGGTGAGCGCCGGAGGCTCGGGCGACGGGAAGTCGGGCGGGGCTTCAGGGGGCGCGAACGCCTGTGGAGGCACTGGAGGTTCGGCGGCCGGGTCCGGGGATGGCTCCTGGGGCTTGGTCCAGGGCTCCGAGTCTCGGGGCTCCAGGTCCCAGGGCTCCGGGTCCCGGGGAGCCGTTTCCCGGAAGGCCGTTTCCCCGGGCGGGTGTTCCGGTCCGCGGGGTCGGCCCGTCACCGTGCTCTTCGCCGAGGCGAAGCGGTCCTCCAGGGAATCGGGCGCGGCCGTGGGGCCGGTGTCCTCGGTGGCGTCGTCGTACAACTGCCCCCACCAGTCGTCCTCGTGACGGGCGGGCCTACCCCCCTGCTGGCTCATGCCCTTCATTGTCCACCGCACAGGCCGTATGAAAACGGGGCATCGGGAAAAACCGGCCCCTCGGCCCGCCCCGCACGACCTGCCGGGGGACGGCGCGAACGGCCGTACGACACAAGGCTGATGGCCGTCGGACGGCCCCACCCCCCACGGGAGGACCGCCCGGCGACACCCGGTGTGGCCAGGCCCCGGCTCCCTGCGCCCGCTCACGCGCGCCCGGTCCCGGCCACCGTCTCTCACGGCCTGGCCACCGTCTCTCACGGCCGGGCCAACGCCTCGCGTGGCCTGGCCAACGCCTCGCGTGGCCTGGCCAACGCCTCGCGTGGCCTGGCCAACGCCTCGCGTGGCCTGGCCAACATCCCTCACGGCCGGACCACCGTCTCTCGCGGCCGGCTCGCCGAACGAGCCGACCCTACGGCCGGATTGTGGCGTGATTCCCGGGATGCGACCGTGTGCCCCCGGCACCGGCATGCGTCCCGTACGTCCGTCACCTTGGCAGATTCGCCTCCGGTACGGCGATGATGTCGGGCGGCGGGTTTGTGCCGTGGCCGGTTTCCGCCACGGCACGCCGCTGCGAGTTGCTCGCTATGTGGGGAGGACGTAGGTCGATGCTGGCTGCGATAGGGCTGGACGAGACGCACGAGGCGGCGTACCGGGCACTGGTGTCCGTGGGGGCCACCGAGGTGGCGGAACTGGCCCGGCGTCTGTCACTGGCCGAGCCGGACACCGAGCGGGCGCTGCGCCGGCTGGAGCGGCACGGCCTGGCGGCCCAGTCCCCGGCCCGGCCGGGCCGCTGGGTGGCGGCCCCGCCCGGGGTGGCGCTGGGCGCGCTGCTCACCCAGCGGCGGCACGAGCTGGAGCAGGCTGAGCTGGCGGCGGCGCTGCTCGCGGAGGAGTACCGGGCGACGGCGGGCGAGCCCGAGGTGCACGACCTGGTGGAGGTGGTCACCGGGGCCGCGGCGGTCGCACAGCGCTTTCTGCAGCTCCAGCTGGGCGCCACCGAGGAGGTGTGCGCGCTGGTCACCGGCAATCCGGTGGTGGTGACCGGGATGGAGAACGACGCCGAGGAGCAGGCGGCCGCACGCGGGGTCCGCTACCGCGTCGTGGTGGAGCGGGCCGTCCTGGACCTGCCGCACGGGCTGACCGAGCTGACGACGGCGCTGGGCCGGGACGAGGAGGTGCGGGTGGTGGACCGGGTGCCGACGAAGCTGGTGATCGTCGACCGCACCCTCGCCCTGGTCCCGCTGACCCCGAGGATGGTCGAGCCGGCCGCGCTGGTGGTGCACGCGAGCGGGCTGCTGGAGCTGCTCACCGCGCTGTTCGAGTCGGTGTGGCACCAGGCGCTGCCGCTGCGGCTGGGGGCGACGGGCCTGGAGGAGGAAGAGCCCGACAGGCCCGACGCCATGGACCTGGAGGTCCTGTCGCTGCTGCTGGCCGGACTGACCGACGCGAGCGTCGCCAAACAGCTCGACCTGGGCCTGCGGACCGTACAGCGGCGGGTGAAGCGGCTGATGGAGCTGACCGGGGTCTCGACCCGGCTCCAGCTGGGCTGGCACGCCTACGAACGGGGCTGGGTGTCCCGCTGAGGCTCGCTGAGTCCCGCTGAGGCCCACTGAGGCTCACGGTGACCTGCGGTTTCTTCCGGGCTTTGGCACTCTGGGCAGATGGGAGCGTGGGAACTCCTGCCGGTCGGCCTGGTGATCGTGCTCGGCCTGTGCGGAGTACTGGTGCCGGGCGTGCCGGGGTCGGGGCTGGTGTGGGCCGCGGTCCTGTGGTGGGCGCTGGCGGATCCCCGGCCGGCCGCGTGGGGCGTCCTGGTGGGCGCCACCGTCGTCCTGCTGCTGTCCCTGGTGGTGCGCTGGGCGCTGCCTCCGCGCCGGCTGCGCGCGAGCGGCGCGAGCCCGCGCACGGCCGTGTACGCCGGCGCGGGCGCGGTCCTCGGCTTCTTCCTGGTCCCGGTGGTGGGCGCCCTGCCCGGCTTCATGGCCGGGATCTATCTGCACGAGAGGCTGCGGCTGGGCCGGCACGCCGAGGCCATGGCCGCCCTGCGCAGCGTGATGCGGGCGGGCGGCTGGAGCGTGCTGGCCGAGCTGTTCGCCTGCCTGCTGATCGCGGGGGCGTGGCTGGGGACCGTGGTGTGGGGCTGAGCGGCGGCGCGCGCGGCTGCGTGCCGGGCGCCCGGCGCCGGCGCCCGGTGACTGAGGGCGAGGTCGACGGCGTCGGCGATCGCGCGCAGGCCCGTGTCGTTGAAGTGCAGATGGTCGCCGGGGTCGTAGGCGGGCCGGATGCGCCGCGGGTCGGCCGGGTCGCGTACGACGGCGTCGGCGTCCACGACCGCGTCGAAGGCGCCGCCGGTGCGGATGAACGCGTTCACCTGCTGCCGTACGGCCTCGGCGGCCGGGGTGTGGGCGGGGTAGCCGGCGTACGGGGTGAGCGTGAGGCCGACGACGGCGATGCCGCGGGCGTGCGCGCGGGAGACGAGCGTGCGGTACGCGGCGGCGAAGGCGCGCGGATCGTCGGCCACCGGGCGGCCCTTGATGTCGTTGACGCCCTCCAGGACGACAAGGGCCCGCACACCGGCCCGGTCCAGGGCGTCGACGTCGAGGCGGGCCAGGGCGCTCGGTCCGGTGCCGTCGCGCAGCAGGCGGTTGCCGCTGATGCCCGCGTTCAGGACGCCGAGGCGGTGCGGGCGCAGGCGTGCGGCGAGCCGGTCGGGCCAGCGGTGGTTGGCGTCGGGGGTGGACGCGGCGCCGTCGGTGAGGGAGTCGCCGAACGCGACGACGCTGCCGAGGGCGGTGCCGCGGACGTCCACACCGGTCACGTAGTACCAGGAGGACGTGATGGCCGTGTACGCGAAACCGTCCTCCGCGGCGGCGCGGCCCGCACCGGCGCGGGCCACGTAGTTGGTCTGCAGGGCGTCGCGGTGGAAGGTCGCCGGTCCGCTGTCGACCGGCGTGAACACCGTGACCAGCAGATCGGCACCGTCCGGGACGGCCAGGGACACGGGATCGGTGAGCAGGTCCTGCCCCGGCGCCACGCTGACGGACGGCCGGCCGCCGAAGGTGGCGATACGCATCGTGCCACGCACGGCGTCCGCGCCACCTCCCCCGGTACCGGTACCTGTGCCCGCACCCGCGCCCGCACCCCCGCCTTCCGCGCGCCGCCGCGCGACCGTGACCGCACCGAGCACCAGCGGCACCTTGCCGAACCGGTTGCTGACCCGCACCCGCACCACCGTCCCGCCCACACTGAGGTGCACGACATTGCGCACGGCCGCCCCGGGCAGCGCGGGCGCGGTGCCGGAGGGTGCGGCTTCCCAGGAGCCGGCCCACGGCCGCGGGCCATCCTGCACGCCGGCCGCGATGGCCCGAACCGGGCCCGACGCGGCGACGGCCGAGGCCGTCGCCCCCGGCACCATGGCGAGCAGCAGTGCCACGAGAACCCGTACGGCCTTGCCCATGCGTGTGTCCGCCCTTTCCCGCTCCCGGCCCGTCGGAGGTGACCGTGCCACACGGGCGGCTCGCGGTGCCGGAACATGATCACTGGTCCACCCGCTCGGCCCAGCGGGGCGCGAGCGGGGGCGGCCGGACGGACACATGCCCCCACATACCCCCATACGCCGCTACATTGCCCCCCACATGCCCCCCCTACTGCCCGAGCGCGCCCTCCAGCGTCAGCAGCCGCACCTTCCGTTCGAGTCCGCCCGCGTACCCGGTCATCGAGCCGTCGGCGCCGATCACCCGGTGGCAAGGGCGCAGGATGAGCAGCGGGTTGGCGCCGATCGCCCCGCCGACCGCCCGAACTGCCGCACGGGAGGCTCCGATACGCGTGGCGATCTCGCCGTAGGTGGTGGTGGCGCCGTACGGAACGTCGTCCAGGGCGTCCCACACCCGCTCCCGGAACTCGGTCCCGCGGGCGCGCAACGGCAGCCGGAACTCCTTGAGTTCACCGGCGAAGTAGGCGGCCAGCTGGTCCGCCGCCTCCCGGAAGGGCCCGGGGTCGTGCAGCCAGCCGTCCTGGACGGTGCGTCCGCCCTTCTGTCCCGGTACGGACAGCGAGGTGAGCGCGCCGTCCGCGTCGGCGGTCAGCAGCAACTGCCCTACCGGCGCGGCCACATGCTCCCAGTAGACGGTCTCCATCACGTGTTCAGCTCCTTCAAGTCCCTTGACTCTCCCTGTTGTTCGGCAACGCGCAGGTGCTGGACGGCGTACGACCGCCAAGGGCGCCACGCGTCGGGTACGTCCATGCCGGGCGGGGCGACGTCCGGGTCGCCGAGCGCCCGCACCCGTACGGCGGCGACGACGGCCGGGTCCATGCCGGGCAGCGCGAGCAGCGCCGCCCGCGCCTCGTCCCGGTCGGCGCCCGGATCGAGTCGTACGGTCCCGTCGGCGAGGGCGGCGGCGAGCGCGCCCAGTGTCCCGGCGGGCTCGGCCCCGGCGAGGGCGGCCGGCTCCGGGAACAGATGCGTGAGGCTCCCGGAGGGCGCGTCGAGCGCCTTGCCGTACCGGCGTACGAGCCGCTCCAGGTTCTCCCGCGCGTGGACGCCGGCCCCGACCAGGGCCCGTATCGCGGCCTCCTGCGGGTCGGCGGCGAGCCGCTCGTCCACCGCGTACGGGTCGGCGTCGAGATCGAACAGCCGGCGCAGCCGTTGCACGGCGGTGGTCAGGTCCCGGGGGTCGCTGAGGTGCAGGTGCGCGTCGAGCCAGCCGCCCGGGTGCGTGCCGCCGCCCGTCTTCGGCCCCCGGGCCCGCTCGTCGACGGCGACGAGCGCGGTGCCGTACGGCAGCCGCAGCGTGCGCCGGTAGGCACGGGCGCCTGGCGTGCCGCTCACCTCCTCGACACCCGGTACGGCCTCCCGCGCCAACTGGTCGAAGACGGGGGCCGCTTGGTAGGGGCCTCGGTGGGCGAGCCGCAGCGGTATGCCCGCGGCCGGCGTGGACCGGCGGGCGCCTCTGCCGCGGGGTGCGGCGGCCCGCACCTCGGTGGGCGTGGCGGCGTACACCTCCCGGACCGTGTCGTTGAACTGCCGCACGCTGGCGAACCCGGCCGCGAAGACGATCTCCGTGACGGGCAGGTCGGTGGTCTGCAAGAGGGTCCGCGCGGTGTGCGCCCGCTGGGCGCGCGCGAGTGCCACGGGCCCGGCGCCGAGTTCCCCGGTCAGCTGCCGCTGGACCTGCCGGGCGCTGTACCCGAGCCGGGAGGCCAGCCCGGTGACGCCCTCCCGGTCCACGACCCCGTCCGCGATCAGCCGCACGGCCCGTCCGACGACGTCCGCCCGGACGTTCCACTCGGCCGACCCCGGCACCGCGTCCGGCCGGCACCGCCGGCAGGCCCGGAATCCGGAACCCTGCGCGGCGGCTGCCGTCGGGAAGAACCGCACGTTGCGCCGCTTGGGCGTCACCGCCGGACAGCTGGGCCGGCAGTAGATGCCGGTGGTCTCGACGGCGAAGAAGAACGCCCCGTCGAACCGCCCGTCCCGGCTCCGCACCGCTTCGTACCTGCTGTCTTCGTCCATCACGTGTTCCAGTGTCGGACGAGTCGACAGCCCCGGGCCAGCGGAAATCGGACGTGGAGCTGACCCGGGGCTGTCGACTCGCTACCGGCGCCCGCGTTTGATCTCCATCGCCGCCCGGCCCTCCGCCCCCCTCCGCTTCCAGTCCCTGCGCAGCTCCGCACGGACCCTCGCGTCGGTCTTGGCGACGATCCACTGGTTCTCCCGGAGGAGCTTGCGGTAGCTCTCCAGGCGGCGCACGGAAAGCTCCCCGTCCTCCACGGCGGAGCGCACCGCGCAGCCTGGCTCGGACTCGTGGGCGCAGTCCTGGAAGCGGCACCGCTCGGCCAGTTCCTCGATCTCGCTGAAGACCTGTCCGACCCCGCTCTCGGCGTCGTACAGCCCGACACCGCGCAGCCCGGGGGTGTCGATGAGCACGCCTCCGGCGGGCAGGGGGAGGAGGTTGCGGGTGGTCGTGGTGTGCCGGCCCTTGCCGTCGACGTCCCGGGCGGCGTTCACGTCCATGACGTCCTCGCCGACGAGGGCGTTGGCGAGGGTCGACTTCCCGGCCCCGGACTGACCGAGCAGCACGGTCGTACCGGAACCGGCCAGGGCGACGAGCACGTCGAGCCCGTCGCCGTACAGGGCACTGACGGTGAGCACGGGCACGCCGGGCGCGCTCGTCTCGACGTCCTCGACCAGATGGGCGAGCGTCACCGGATCGGGCACGAGGTCGGCCTTGGTGAGCACGACCACGGGCTGGGCGCCGGACTCCCAGGCCAGGGCCAGGAAGCGTTCGACCCGGCCGAGGTCGAGTTCGACCGCGAGCGACACGGCGACGACGGCATGGTCGACGTTGGCGGCGAGGATCTGCCCCTCGGACCGCTTGGAGGAGGTGGACCGCACGAAGGCGGTCCGGCGCGGCAGCAGCGTCCGCACATACCGCGGATCACCACCGTCGGCGTCGACGGCGACCCAGTCCCCCGTGCACACGACCTTCATCGGGTCACGGGGAACGACGAACTCGGTGTCCGCGCGGACGGTACCGCCGGGCGTGACGATGTCGCACTGCCCACGGTCGACACGGACGACGCGGCCAGGCAGGAGACCCTGCTCGGCGTAGGGAGCGAACTCGGCTTCCCAGCCCTCGTCCCAGCCGTACGGGGCCAGAGGGTGCGACGAAGACGAAGAAGCCGAAAGAGAAGAGAGATTCAAGGGGAACCCTTCACAGGGCGGCCCCGGCTCCGCGCAGGTCTGCGCTGTGAGATGGTCAGCCGGAGGCCACGGAGGTGGAGTGGACGAACTGCTGGTCGCGGGCAACGCCCATCACAGAGACAGCCACCGGTCACACCTCCCGTTCCTCACTCGGCCGACAGCAGCGGCCGACAGCCACTGCCTGAAGCGAACCTCACACTAGGGGCGCACACAGTCGGGCGCCACCGATTTATTTGGCAGGGTCACAGGCCGGCGATCCAGGCCTGGAACTCCGGCGTGAACGAGTGGTCGAGGTCCTGGCTGCGGCCCGCCGTCCGGGGCTGGCAACCGGCGATGACGTGCAGGGCCGAGTCGCAGCCGGGACCGCGGGGCCGCAGCTGAGTCCGGTCAGGCGGAGCTCACCGCGCACGCGCCGCGTTCGGCCTTCATCGGGCCGGTGGCGGAGGGCCGGACGTCGAAATCGAATATGGCACTGGGTACGTACAGCGAGCAGCAGGCGTTGGGGATGTCCACGATGCCGCTGATGCGTCCCTCGATGGGGGAGGAGCCGAGCAGCAGGTAGGCCTGCTCCCCGCTGTAGCCGAACTTCTTGAAGTACTCGACCGCGTTGAGGCAGGCCCGGCGGTAGGCCAGCGTCGCGTCCAGGTAGTAGTTCGTGTCCGTGTCGTGGTCGACGGAGATGCCGATGAAGGTCAGGAACTCCGTGTACCGCGGCTCGACGTTGCCCGGTATGAACACCGGGTTGGTGGAGATGCCGTACGTCTCCATGCCGCCCTTGATCAGGTCGACGTGGAAGTCGATGAAGCCGCCCATCTCGATGGCGCCGCAGAACGTGATCTCTCCATCGCCCTGACTGAAGTGCAGGTCGCCTCCGGAGAGCTTGGCGTCGTTGACGTACACGGGGTAGAAGACCCTCGAACCTCGCGTGAAGTTCTTGATGTCGTGATTGCCTCCGTTCTCACGGGCCGGCACCGTGCGCGCGCCTTCCGCGCAGATGCGCTTCGCGAGGTCTCCGGTGGCCGTGCCGGCGAGCGCGTTCGTGGCGTCCGGCGGCACCGCGAGCGGCGGGACCCGGTTCGGGTCCGTGTCGATCAGTGCCTGCTCACGGGCGTTCCAGCTGGCGAGCATCTCGGTGGACGGAGCGGTTCCGAACAGCCCCGGGTGGGTGATCCCGGTGAAGCGGATGCCGGGAAGGTGGCGGGAGGTCGCCTGCTGGCCGTGGAAGTCCCAGATGGCCTTGTAGGCGTCAGGGAAGTAGTCGGTCAGGAAGCCTCCGCCGTTGGCCTTGGCGAAGATGCCGGTGTAGCCCCAGCCCTGGCCTGCCGCACCCCCGGTCTGCTGCGGCACGGGGCCGAGGTCGAGGATGTCGACGACGAGCAGGTCGCCGGGTTCGGCTCCCTCCACGCCTATCGGGCCACTGAGCATGTGGGGAATGGTCAGATCGATGTCACGTACGTCGTTGGCGGAGTCGTTGTCACCGACCTGGCAGTCGGTCCAGTCGCGGCACTCCATACGGAACTCCGAGCCCGGCTTCACCATTTCGGCTACGGGGACGTCCGGATGCCACCTGTTGTGTCCGGGAACGTCCTGGTCGCGCATGGACTTGCTCTGGTCCACCTTGAAGCGAACTTCGGGCATGACAGCCTCCTCGAATACTTCTGGTTCCGGTCACGTGGACGTGCTCAGACCCGCCGACGGGGCGGTGGGGGCCGGATGCCTCGTTGCCCGGGTGAGTGGCCACAGCGCCCCGAACACCACCACGGCGAAGGCCCCCAGTGCGATGGCGGTCTCGGTGGGGTGCGTCCAGTAACCGCCGAGCAGCAGAGCGGCGGGAATCACACCGGTGACCCAGCCCTCGATCGCCGTGACCCAGCCGGTGTAGACCGTGAGGCTGCTCTTTTTGAGGCCGAGCAGCAAGAAGAACAGGAACCACAAGAATGCCCAGTAGAGCCAGATGACTCCGAACGGGTTGTCCTTGATGATGTGGAAATTGATGAACGAGTACCCCAGAGCCACAATCGCCACAAAGAGCGAATAATAGCCGACCCCGGTGGAGTCGAGGCCGAGGAGGAGTCCGATACCCACGTAGAGGTAGGTAAAGCCGAACAGATAGATTCCGGATGCCGCCAGAATTGCCCGGGGTTCATTGTTGGCGATGAAGATGAGGTACGTCGGCGTGAGCACCTGGAGCGAGCCCACGAAAAGGTTGAACACCGCGGCCGACCGGGCGTCGATCTTTCCGAGGAGCATCATCCCGTTCATGAAGAGCACGGCGCCGACGAAGAGCAGTCCCACGGATGCCACGGGGACGCACCTCCTACAATCCGCGCGGAGGGCGGAATCACGTCGCACCCGGATCGCCGACGCGATTCCGGCTCAGCCGGGCCGGCGTGGCGCGATGGCCGCATTCCTCGCGCTGCCAATGGAGCGACGCCCTGTTCGGACGTCGACGCACAACGTGTTCCGCCGTGTCGACCACCGCCGCTACGGACGTGGCAACCGCGAGAGCGCGGGGTGCGGCCGTGGCTGCTGCCGCGCCCTCGTACGGGGCGGCACTTCGGAAACCACTGCCGGAGCCTCGCGGGACCGCTCCTCGCGGACATGGAGGGCAGCGGCTTCTTTCGAGGTGTGCGTCAGGGCGGGCGCGGAGTACACGCGTAGTGCACCACCGGCGCAAACAGGGCACTCGTAAATCCTGGGCGCCGTGCCGATCGCCAACCGCACATCGAAAGGTCCACAGTGGCTGCATAGATATTCGTACGTTGCCATCAGCAGCCTCCGGACGCTTTCCCCTCCCTTCCAGGAGACGTCTCGGTAATCCACGTGTCAAGTCAGGTGGCGGTCGGTCGGTGGGCCTACTCAGGGCGCAATCGGAGAACGTCGTGAGAACGCTCCGGAAGCAGGGGTCATCACAGGCCGGACGGGACCCGCAGGTTTAGGCTGGATTCACCGGCAGAGCGGCCGGAGACGGGGTTCCTGCGCAGTGCCGGCTGGCCGTCGTTCGCGCGGAACAAGGGCAGGAACTGCCCTGTGCGGTGGAAGTACGGCCGCGCGTGGAACGGGACGAGGTGAGTGGCAGGCCCGCTCGGTATTTCATGGGGACCTCATCGGTGGAAAGTTCTGCTGTGGCAGAGGCACGTCGATCCCGGGACGCCCGTCGCAGGAACGCTCGGGTGCTGGCCGTGATCGCCGTAGGCGGGGCGACAGGCGCCTGCGCCCGGTACACGGCGGCCCTGATCTGGCCGACGGGCCAGGCGGACTTCCCTTGGACGACGTTGTGCGTGAATGCCTCGGGCTGTCTGATCATCGGCGCGTTCATGGTGGCGATCACCGAGGTGCGGACCGTGAACCCGCTGGTGCGTCCGTTCTTCGGCACCGGGGTGCTGGGAGGCTTCACGACCTTCTCCACGTACTGCGCCGACATCGAGCGACTGGTCAGGGCGGATCGGGCCGGCATCGCTCTCGTGTACCTGGTGGCGACCGTGGTCGTCGCGCTGGTCGCAGTGACGATCGGCGAGGTCGGCGCCCGCAGTGTTCTGGTGGTGAGGAAAACGAGATGAGGCTCAGTGGACGCACGCTGTGTCTGACGATCTTCGTCGACGACACCGACACGTGGCATCACAGGCCCCTGTTCACGGAAATCGTCCACCGCGCCCACCAGGCCGGCCTGGCCGGGGCGACGGTGTTCCGCGGAGTGGAGGGTTTCGGTTCAGGTTCGATCGTGCACACAACACGGCTGCTGTCCTTGGCGGACGATCTGCCGGCGGCGATCGTCATCGTCGACGAGGAGGAGCGGATCCGGTCCTTCATCCCGGAGCTGGCGGAGTTGTCCATCGAAGGCCTGGTCACCGTGCACGAGGTCGAAGTGGTCCACTACAAAGGGCGGGAGGATGCGGGGACATGAGGTATCTGCTCGTCGCGCTCGGCGGCGCCGTCGGTGCCCCCCTGCGGTATCTCATCGACCGGTCGATCCAGGCGCGCCACAACACCGTCTTCCCCTGGGGCACCTTCGCCGCCAACATCACCGGCGCGATGATTCTGGGCGTGCTGACGGGGGCGGTCATGGCCAAAGTCGCATCACCGGACGATCAGTTCCTGCTGGGCGTCGGGGTGTGCGGCGCCCTGACCACCTACTCCACGTTCTCCTACGAGACGCTGAGCCTGTTCGAGGCCGGATCGCGGTTCTTCGCGGCCGCCAATGTGATCGTCTCCGTCGTCGCCGGACTCGGGGCACTTTTCGTCGGTCTGGCCTTCTCCCAGGCCGTGTTCTGACCGTGGGTGCCACGGCCGCGGGCCCTGTCACCGGAATTCCTGCCGAGGGTTCCAGTGAAGACCGCATGCCTATCCAGTGGGCCATCTCCGTCACGAACCACGGGGATTGCAGCGCTAAAGCACGCTCGACTAAAATTACAAGATCATCGGCGCCTTGCCCGAAATAACCGGACAGTGGCCAGACCGATGGAGGACGGCCATGGCAAAGATCCTTGCGGTGCTCTATCCGGATCCCGTGGGCGGATATCCACCCGAGTACGCCCGCGACGAGATTCCCACCATTACCGGCTACCCGGGCGGTCAGACCGCTCCGACCCCGCAAGCCACCGACTTCACCCCGGGACAGCTTCTCGGCTGCGTCTCGGGAGAACTGGGACTGCGCCGCTTCCTGGAGGAGCGGGGCCACACGTTCGTCGTCACGTCCGACAAGGAAGGCGCGGACTCCGTACTGGACCGCGAGCTGCCCGACACCGACGTGGTGATCTCGCAGCCCTTCTGGCCCGCCTATCTGACCCCCGAGCGGATCACCGCCGCCCCCCGGCTCAAACTGGCGATCACCGCGGGTATCGGGTCGGACCACGTCGACCTGCCGAGCGCGATCGACCACGGCATGACCGTGGCCGAGGTGACCTTCAGCAACAGCATCAGTGTGTCGGAACACGCCGTGATGCAGATTCTCACCCTGGTGCACGACTACATGTCGGCCCACGAGTGGGTGACCACCAAGAAGGGCTGGAACATCGCCGACAGCGTCTCGCGCGCCTACGACCTCGAAGGCATGGACGTCGGCGTCTTCGGCTCCGGCCGAATCGGCCAGGCGGTGCTACGCCGCCTCAAGCCGTTCGACGTCACACTGCACTACTGCGACGTGCGCCGGCTGCCCAAGGAGGTCGAGGAGGAGCTGGAGCTCACCTGGCATCCCGACCCCCGTTCCCTGGCCTCCTGCGTGGATGTGCTCTCGATCCACGCTCCGCTGCATCCACAGACGAGGAACCTCTTCGACGACGAGCTGATCGGGGCCATGAAGCGCGGTTCGTACATCGTCAACACCGCACGGGCGCTCATCGTCGACCGGGACGCCGTGGTGCGGGCCCTCGACAGCGGCCAACTGGCCGGTTACGCCGGTGACGTCTGGTATCCGCAGCCGCCGCCGTCCGACCATCCCTGGCGCACGATGCCCCACGAGGCGATGACACCGCACGTGTCCGGGTCGACCCTCTCGGCGCAGGCACGCTACGCGGCCGGTACGCGGGAGATCCTGGAGTGCTGGCTGGACGGGCGCCCCATCCGCCCGGAGTACCTGATAGTCGAAGGCGGTGGGCTCGCCGGGACCGGAGCGAGTTCCTACACGGTCGCCGGCTGACCGGCACGGGCGGGAGTGACGTCCGCCGGAGGAGAAATCAGCTGGAGATTCAATAGAAGATCCATCACCCGAGCTGTGAGCCGATTCACGCAGAATTTACTGGACGGGCGCGAGGAAGGCATTTACCGTCCGTAAATAGATTGTTTTTCATTACGCGGAGACACCGGCGTCGTGCGTAATCTCCCGTAAGGAATCCAGGCGAACGCCGGGAAGGTGGATCAGTGAGCATGGACGCAGTATGGGTCCGTGGCGTGACCGGCATTCAGATGCACCACGTCACCGACCTTCAGGATGCCGGCAGGTTCTTGGGCAACGCGGCGATGGCACTGCGGGCCGCGCACGTGAGGACCGGCACCGACCGGTACTCCGGCATCGCCGCAGAACTGAAGGCCCTGGTGGAGCGAGTGCGGGAGCTGGAGGAGGAGGCGCGGTCGAACATGCACGAACTGCACTCCACCGACCCCGAGCGGTTCGTCCGCTGCCGGGACGGTCATGAGCCGTGGCCCGGCGAGATCCCGGCAGGATTCATCCCGCGCCACACCTGCAAGGACGAGTGCCTCTACCACGACCGCGGAGTCCTCGACGCCATCATGCAGTGCACCTGCGGCCAGCCGCCGTGCCGGGCCTGTGAGATCGGCGGGAAGCTCTGACGAGCCCCGGGACTCCCGCGGCCGAGCCGGCTCGAAACACCACCTGATCGCTTGTGGCCACGGCACCCCACTCACGGTGACCCGTGACTCGGGGTGACCCCGACTCGGGGTGACCCCGACTCACGGTGACCCGGACTCGCTGTGGCTTCCGGCTCCTCGATGATCACATGTGCCTGCGCGGCCTGGGCTGCCTGGACGGCCTGGGCTGCCTGGGCGGCGGCGCGAGGAACGGCGAACTCGGTGTCGGCCCGGACGGTACCGACCGAGGTGACGACATCGCACTGCCCGCGATCGACACGGACGACACGGACGACACGCGTGAAGACGACACGCGTGAAGCGGACCTCAGCCCCGAGGCGCCCGCATGTGGAGCGCCATCGAATTCTCCGGCCCGGTCACAGACCGCGCTGATCGAGCAGCCGCATCAGATTCCGCTTACGCCTCTGCCCGGCACGCAGAGCGGCGAGGGACGCGGTGAACTCACCCTCGGTACCCAGGCCGCGATGGCAGTCACGAACCGCTCCGCCTGGTAGCTGCCCGTCCCGTGGACGGTGGCCGTGATCCAGCCGGCGCCGACCTCCACGGCGGTCACCGCGGCCAGATACCCTCGGCCCCGCTCGAAGGAGCGTGGCCCGGCCAGCTCCCGCAGGTCGTCCTCGTCGAAGTCCGATTCCTTTGCCACAGCGGCATTCAACCGGAAGGCGCAGCGCCGGACTGCGCGGTGTCCGTATCGCTGTGGTGGTTGGCGCGCACGCCCACATCCGCACCCCGGGCGGCCACGGCTCACGACCGCGCCGAGGTCCGGTCCGGCCATGTCACGACCAGTCCCGCACCTGCTCTGCGCCGAGCCGCCGGCTGCCCGTTGCTCGATCCTGCCCGAATACCGTGGGCTGCCCGCCAAGGCCCCGCGGATCCGGTCACCTCGCGGACCGTCCCGCCGGGTCGAAGTGGCTCGGCGGCACGCCGCACGATCGGCGCTCGGCCCGCACGTCCCCTCTGCCGCCGCGACCGCCGAATACACCCGTTCGGGGACGGTGGAGGACCCGTCGTCGTTCGTAGCGTTCCTTGCGTCGCCCCAGCGAGTCGGAGCCCGGGGCACCGGACGAAGGAGCGAGCGTGAGCGGCCTGGTTGTGCGAAAGACTTTCGCCCAGATCGAGGAGATCCGGTCGGTTGCCGGTGAGAGCGACGACGGCGGCCCGCTGCGCAAGGTGGCGGTGTGCGCGGTGGTCAAGAACCCCTTCGCCGGACGGGGTTACGTCGCCGACCTCTCCCCTGTCGTGGAGGCTTCGGAGGAGATCGGTACCCGGCTCGGGCAGGAAGCGGTCCGTCTGCTGGGGTCCGCTCCGGAGAGCTACGGCAAGGGCGGCCTGGTCGGTACGGACGGCGAGCAGGAGCACATCAACGCGGCCGTCACCTCGGCGTTCGGCAACGCGCTGCGCAAGGCGATCGGCGGGGGCGAGGCCTGGATCACGTCCGTCACCAAGGTCTCCGGCACGGACGCCACGATCGACGTACCGCTCGCCTTCAAGGACGAGATCTGGGTGCGCAGTCACTACGACGCCATGACCGTGCACATCCCCGACGCTCCGCACCCCGACGAACTGGTGGTCATCGCGGTCGTCTCGAACCGCGGCCGGATCAACGCGCGTGTGGGCGGGCTGACGAAGGACGAGGCGCGGGCACGGGTGACGTCGTGAGCACCCTCGCTGTCGTCGGCGCCGGCACGGTGCTGTCGGGTGACTTCCGCGAACCGCTGGTCGCCGACGCGGACACCGTGGTGAGTGAGGACGGTGTGATCGTCGCGGTCGGCCGGCGCCGCGACCTCGCCGAACTCGTCGACGCCGCCGAGGTGGTGATCGACGCGAACGGCTCGACGCTCGCCCCCGGTCTCATCGACTCGCACTGCCATGTCGTGCTGGGTGACTACACGCCTCGCCAGAAGACCGTGGATTTCCTGGCCAGTTACGTGCACGGCGGCATCACCAGCGTGGTGTCCCCGGGCGAGATCCACGCTCAGGGCCGCCCGCACGACGCGACGGGCGTGAAGGCGCTCGCCATCGCGGCGATGAGTTGCTTCTCGAACTTCCACCCCGGAGGCATGACGGTCCATGCCGGATCCGTCGTGCTGGAACCCTGCCTGACCGACCAGGACTTCGCCGAGCTGGAGAGGGCCGGCGTACGCCTGGCGAAGTTCGGGTTCGGCCTGTACGAGGACCCTGCCGACGGCTACGAGCAGGTGCGGTCCGCGCAGGCGCACGGCATCACCGTGATGTGCCACTCGGGCGGCGCCAGCATTCCGGGCAGCAAGCCGATCACTCCGGATCATCTGCTGCATCTGGCACCCGATGTGTGCGGGCACGTCAACGGCGGTCCGACCTCGCTGTCCGTCGAAGGCGTCGACAAGATCATCGACGGGACGGGGATGGCGCTGCAGCTCGTACAGGCCGGCAATCTCCGGTCGGCGGTGCGCATCCTCAAGAAGTGCCACGAGGAAGGGCACTTCGCCCGGGTCGTCATCGGCTCGGACACGCCCACCGGTACCGGCGTGATGCCCCTGGGCGTCATCAAGACCGTCGCCGAACTGTCCTCCCTCTCCGGCATCGACCCCGCTCAGGTGTGGGCGGCGGCCACCGGCAACAACGCCCGGACCTGGAACCTGCCGGCGGGCTTCGTCGCGCCCGGCGCGGCGGCGGACCTCGTCGTCATGGACGCCCCGTGGGGATCCACCGCGTCCGACGCCCTGGGCGCCCTCGCCATCGGTGACATCCCCGGGATCACCGCGGTCGTCACCGGCGGTGTCCTGCGCAATCTGACCAGCCGCAACACGCCGCGCGCGGCCCGTCTCGTGGACATCGCCCCGGCGATGCCACACCTGTCCGCAGCCGGCCACTAGGCCGTGCGCCCCAAGCAATCCGGCAAGCAACCAGGGAGCGTGTGATGTCCCTCCGCATCGTGTTCGAGCCGACCAAGTGCCAGGGATACGCCAACTGTCTGATCGAGGCACCCGAACTCTGGGACTTCGACGAGGACGACAACAAGGCGGTCCTGCGGCTCGCGAACCCCGACGACACCCTGCGCACCCGCGCCGAGGCCTCGGCGCGCTGCTGCCCGGCCCAGGCCATACGCGTGGAGGTCGAGGCATGAACCGCGTCGTCGTGGTCGGTGCCTCCCTGGCCGGTGTCAGTGCCGCCGAGTCCCTGCGCGAGCGGGGCTTCGACGGGGACATCGTCCTGGTCGGAGCCGAGGACCGGCTGCCCTACACCCGGCCCCCGCTGTCCAAGGCGGCGCTCGCCGACGGGGTGGACGAGTCGGCGCTGCGGCTGAGGGAACCCGCATGGTTCGAGGAGCAGGGCGTCACGCTGCGGCTCGGGGAGGCGGCCACGGCGCTCGACACGCGGGACCGCGTCCTGCGGCTCGGGGCCGGCACCTCGATCGGCTACGACGGCCTGGTCATCGCCACCGGGTCGATATCGCGCCGGATGCCCATGACCCTGTCGATGCCGGCCGTGCACACCCTCAGGACCCATGACGACGCGTGCCGGCTGCGCGAGGCCCTGGTCCGCGGCGGCCATCTGGTGGTCGTCGGCGCCGGGTTCATCGGCCTGGAAACCGCCGCCACCGCCCGCGGCATGGGGCTTGAGGTGACCGTCGTCGATGTGATGCCGGCCCCCATGCACCGGTTCGGCGAGCACGTGGGGGCATGGTTCCGGGATCTGCACGAGCGCAACGGCGTGCGGATCGTGTGCTCCACCGGCGTCGACTCCCTGCGCGCGCACGGCGATCGGGCCCATGTGATCCTGGACACCGGGGAGACACTGATCGCCGACACGGTTCTCGTGGGCGTGGGCGGCATTCCGGCGACAGCCTGGCTGACCGGCTCCGCCGTGCGCTGTGCCGACGGCGTGCGGTGCGAGCCGGACCTGTCCACCGGCGTCCCCGGCGTCGTCGCCGCGGGCGACGCGGCCCGCTGGCACAACGCTCTGTTCGCCGAGACCATGCGGGTCGAGCACTGGACCAACGCCGTCGAACAGGGCGTGCACGCGGCCGGGACGCTCCTCGGCGAGCCGCGCCCCTTCGAGTCCGTTCCCTACTTCTGGACCGATCAGTTCGAGGCGAAGCTGCGCTGCGTCGGACGCATCTCCCCGGAGGACACCGTCGCCGTACTGCGGCGCGACGCGTCCTCGCTCGTCGCGGCCTACGGGCGCGACGGGATCGTCCGCGGGGCGGTGTGCATCAACGCCCCGCGGCAGCTGGCCACCTTGCGGTCCGCCATCGCCGACCGCACCCCTTTCCGCGACATCGCCGGCCACGCCCCTTCCGCGACATCGCCGGCAGCACCGCGCCGGTGACCTCCTGACCCCTCCCACCCATCGACGCACCCATCGCCCCACCCATCGACGCAGAGGAAGCCCGATGCCCCAGTCATCTGTCGCCGCCAACCGCGACGCCCTGTCCGTCATCGAACTCTTCCCCCAGGACGAGGACTGGTCGCTGCAGACCATGCGCCTGCTGGCCCAGGTCGCCGTCGGCGGCGCCGACCTGTTCGAATGCGCCCGCACCGCCGCCCGCATCGGCCGCACCAGCACCGACGGCGAACTGTGGCAGAAGGAGTGGAGCCGCACCGCGCAGGAGGTCGCCGCCGCGGCCGAGGCCGCCCTCGAACGGGGAGACATCACCACCGCCCGCCGGGCCTTCATGCGCTCGTGCGGCTACTGGCGCCACTCCGAGTTCTTCCTGTCCTCCGCCGACCCGCGCCGGGAAGCCGCCTACATCGCCGGTACGACGAACTTCCAGCGCGCCGTCGAGCTGTCGGACGGTGTCATCGAGCGCATCAGCGTGCCGTACGAGGGCACCACGATGGACGGTTACATCGTGCGCCCGGACAACTCCGGCAAGCGCCGGCCCACCGTGCTCTTCCTGGGCGGCGCCGACTCCTGGGCCGAGGAGCTGTACTTCATGGGCGGGACCGAGTTCCCCGCCCGCGACATGAACGTCGTCATGGTCGACACCCCGGGCCGCGGCAGCTCACTGCGCTTCAAGCAGCTCTACAGCCGCCCCGACTACGAAGTCCCCGTCGCCGCCGTCCTCGACCTCCTCGAACAGCGCGACGACGTCGACGCCGAGCGCATCGGCCTGGCCGGTGTCAGCTTCGGTGGCTACTACGCCCCGCGCGCCGCCGCGTTCGAGCCGCGGGTGAAGGCCGTCGCCGCCTGGTGCGGCACCTGGAGCATCCTCACCGACTTCTACGAGTTCTACCCGCCGCTGCAGCAGCAGTTGCAGTGGCTGACGGGCTCGAAGGACGACGCCGAGGCCCGCGAGAAGCTCGCCGCGTTCACCCTCGACGGCGTCGCCGAAAAGCTGTCGGTCCCCGTCTACGTCATGCACGGCACCGACGACATCATCATGGACATCGCGGGCGCCCGGCGCTTCGTGGACGCGCTCACCACCGAGGACGTCACCGTCGACATCTACGACGGTGCCGGGTCGCTGCACTGCAGCTACGACTACTTCTCCGTGGCCACCGCCCGCCTGTCGGACTGGTTCCTGCACAGGCTCGACGCCGCCCGCACGACGGACTGAGGCGTCCCCGTGTACGCGGTCCACCGACTCCTGTGGGACATCCGCCGCAAGCCGGATGTCAGGGACGCCTACCTGGCCGACCCGGACGCCGTCCTCGACGCGTACGGCGTCGGCGGCGAGTTGCGGCAGTGGATGAAGGACCTCGACTTCAAGTCGCTGTACGAGAGCGGCGTCAACCCCTACCTGCTCTACTTCTGCGCCATCCAGCTCCAGGTCGACCGGGCCCACTACTACGCACAGATACGAGGGGAGACGGGACGATGAGCCACGACGGACGCATTGTGGGAGTCTTCGCCGCGTCCCACTCACCGGGCATCACCGGCTGGCCCGAGCGGGCCCCGGCCGACGTCCGCGCCACCGTGGAAGGCGCGTACGACGAGGTGCGCAGGCGGATCGCAGCGCTGCGGCCCGACGCCGTGATCGCCGTCTCGGTGGAGCACTTCACCAACTTCCATCTCGGCAACCTGCCGGCCTTCGCCATCGCCACCGGGGACTCGTATCTCGGGCCCACCACCGCCGAGATGGCGGAGTTCCTCCGCGTCGAGCAGCATCTCTACCCCGGTCACGCCGAGTTGGGCCGTCATCTGTACGCCCACGCCCTGCGGGCGGAGTTCGACCCGGCCCTGGTCGAAGGCGGCCTGGAGTTCGACGAGAACTTCTGTGTGCCGCTCAAGCGCCTCGATCCGGACTCCGAGTACCCGCTGGTCCCGGTCGTCGTCAACGGCGTCAACCCGCCCTGGCCCACCCCCAAGCGGTGCTACGACCTGGGACGGATGATCCGCGACGCGGTCGAGGCCCAGAGTTTCGCCCGCCGTGTCGTGATCCTCGCGACCGGCGGTCTGTCCCACTGGGTGGGCCTGCCCCAATCCGGTTCGGTCAACGAGGACTTCGACCGCGACTTCGTGGCGCGCCTCGAATCCGGGGACCCCGCCCGGCTCACCGACTACACGCAGGACGACATCGACGCGGCCGGCAACGGCGCGCACGAGATCCGCACCTGGCTGGTCGCCGCCGGCGCCGCCCGGTCCGGCTTCGACGTCCTGGCCTACGAGCCCGTGCCCGAGTGGCTCACGGGCACCGCGGTCGCCGCCGCCCGGCTGTGACCGCACCCTTCCCACCGCTCCCCGAGGAGACATCATCATGAGCAAGCTGCCCAAGGTCACCGGCCGCGACATGCGGGGCGTGATGGCCTACCCGCCCACCCCGGCCCTGCCGGGCGCCGAGCGGGTCGACGCGGTCGACACCGTCGACCTGCGGGAGACCGAGCGGATGATCCGCTCCCTCGTCAACGACGGCGTCGACGCCATCGCCCTCAACGGCACCCTCGGCGAGTGCGCCACGCTGACCCTGGAGGAGTGGAAGGCGTTCGCCGCCTGCGCGGCCGAGACCGCCCGCGGCATCGACCCCGACTTCCCGCTCTTCATCGGCGCCACCACCCTCAACACCCGTGACACGGTGGCCCGGATGAAGTACCTCGCCGACCTCGGCGTCACCGGCACCCTGCTGGGCCGGCCCATGTGGGGCGAGATGGTCGCCCCCGTGATGGAGCGCTTCTACCGCGACGTGGCCGAGGCCGTGCCCGAACTCGCCATCGTCGTCTACGACAACACCGCGGCGTTCCGCGGCATCATCCCCCGGCGCGTCTACAGGACCCTCATCGAGCTGCCGCAGGTCGTCGCCGTCAAGTACGCCGGCGGCGCCTCCGTGGGCTTCCGCTACCACAACGACATGGCCCACACCGGCACCAGCTTCCCGCTGATGTCGATCGAGACGGACTGGTTCCCGGCCTGGGAGATGTACGGCGAGGAACTCGTCGGCATGGCCTGGTCGTCCACCACCGCCATGGGCCCCGGCCCCGTGCTGGAACTGCGCGACGCGCTCCAGCAGGGCCGCACCGACGACGCCCGCTGGCTGACCGAGCGGCTGCGCTGGGCCCATGAACCGTTCCTGGTCGGCCAGGACTTCATGGAGTTCGCCAAGTACAACATCCCGCTCGAGAAGATCCGGGTGAACGGCGCCGGCTACATCGACGTCGGCAAGTGCCGCCCGCCCTACACCGAGGACCTCGTCCCCGCCGAGCACATCCGCACCACCGAGGAGCACGTCGCGCGCTACCAGCAGATCAGGACCGAGGTCGAGAAGCGGTTCGGTCCGCGCACGCCGAAGCACCAGGGATGACCCATGACAACGCAGGCAGAGCGGCCGCGGCCGCAGCTGGATGCCTGGGTTGAGAAGACCCGGGCGGGGATCACCGCAGGCCGGTTCCCCGCCCGCGCCTTCAACGACCAGGCCGTGTACGACCTCGAACAGGAACGCCTGTTCTCCAGGGCGTGGTGCTTCCTCGCCCACGAGAGCGAGATCCCCTCACCCGGCGACTACGTCACCCGCTCCATCGGCAACAACAACCTCATCGTCGCCCGGGACGAGCACGGCGACATCCACGCCAGTCTCAACATGTGCCGGCACCGCGGCAATGTGATGTGCAAGACCGAGATGGGCAACGCCTCGCACTTCCGCTGCTCCTACCACGGGTGGACGTACAAGAACTCCGGTGAACTGATCGGCGTGCCCTACATGAAGGAGGGCTACGAGAGCCGGCTGAGGCGCAAGGACTGGGCGCTGGTCCGCGTCCGCATCGACACCTACGAAGGTCTGGTCTTCGGCACGCTGGACCCCGAAGCCCCCACCCTCGCCGAGTACTTGGGCGACTTCCGTTTCTACCTCGACCTCTACCTCAAGCACGGCCTCGACGGCGTCGAGGTGCACGGGCCGCCGGACCACTGGATCGCCGACACCGACTGGAAGATCTGCGCCGAGAACTTCGCCGGCGACGGCTACCACACCCCGGTGGCCCACCAATGGGGCTTCAACCTCGGTTACTTCCCGTCGTCGGGATCCACCCACAGCCAGGGCTGGGCCGTTAGCGTCCCCGGCAAGGGACACGGCATCGGGCTGGGCCACAGCCCCGGCTTCCCGGCGTTCGGCGGCTTCCCCGACGACCTGGCCGAGGAGATGAAGCAGGCGCTGACGCCCGAGCAGGTCCAGGTCTTCGCCAGGACGCGCACGGCGGTCGGCACCGTCTTCCCGAACCTGTCGTTCCTGATGCAGCCCTTCAGCCTGGTCCCCGGCGAACCGGGAGTCCGCTTCGTCACCATGAGGCTCTACCATCCGGCCGGCCCCGGACGGATGGAGATGTACTCCTGGTGCCTGGTGCCCAAGAGCGCCTCACCGGAGTACAAGGCCGAGGCCTATCGCGCGTACACGCTGGCCTTCGGCCAGGCCGGCACCTTCGAGCAGGACGACTTCGAGAACTGGACCAAGGTCACCCGGTCCGCCGGGTCGACGATGGTCAAGGACCTCGACTTCCCCTACGTCATGGGCATGGAGAGCGAACCGGACCCGGACTTCCCCGGCCCCGGCCGCGCCGTCACTCCCTACGTCAACGACACCAACTTCCGGAACCTGTGGTCCCGGTGGGGCGACTACCTGGCCGGGGAGGCGTGATGAGCGACCGACGTCGGGTGGACCGCGACACCGTGGCCGAGATCCAGGAGTTCCTGTACCGGGAGGCGCTCGCCCTGGACGAGCGGCGCTTTCGGGACTGGCTGGCCATGCTCGCGGACGACATCGTCTACGAGGTGCCCGTCCGGGTGACCCGTGAGGCCGGGGCCGAATGGGAACTGGCCCCCACCTCAAGGATCTTCGACGACGACCGGCAGACGCTGGAGGTGCGTGTGCGGCGGCTGGAGACGGACTTCTCCTGGGCCGAGCAGCCGCCCTCCCGCACACGCCACTACGTCACCAACGTCCTCGTCGACGCCACGGACGTGCCGGACACCTACCTGGTGCACTCCAACTGCTTCCTCTACCGCAGCCGCGGAGACAGCCCCACCCCGAGTCTGTACTCCCTGGCGCGCAAGGACACCGTCCGCAGGGAGGGCGGCACCTGGCGACTCGCCCGCAGGTGGGCGGCGTTCGACCAGGCGCTGATCAACGCGCACAACCTGTCCGTCTTCGTCTGACCGACACGCACCCCCGAAGGAGGCCGAGGTGGACAGGCCGAGCAACGAACCCACCGTCGAACGCCCGGACATCGGCGACGTGTCCGCGTACCCCGACCGTCCGGGCGGCGACGGGCCGATCGTCATCGCGAACGAGTTCGCGGACGTGATCATCCGCAAGGTGCAGACCAGGAACGGCGTGCGCCTGGACATCTGGTCCCCGCGGCGAGGCAGCCGTGTCCTCCTGGACGCCGTGGCGCTGGACTGCCTCAGCTTCCAGGAGCCCGACTTCATCACCGACATGCTCGCGAGGAGGCCCGCACCGTGAGCGGGCGCATGGAGGGGATGCGGGTCCTCGTGGTGGGGGGCGGCGCCGGCATCGGCCGGGGCGCCGCCCTGGCCTACCTCGACGAGGGCGCGACCGTCACCGTCGTCGAACGCTCGCCCCGGCACGCCGAGACGCTGGCGGAGGAGACCCGGGGGCGGTCCCTGCACGTGGTCGCCGGTGACGCGACCGCCGTCCCTGTGCTGTACGAGGCGCTGGCGCAGGCGGTCGGCCCGGACGGCCGGCTGGACCATCTGACCTGCTGTGTCGGCGTGTTCGACCACTACGTCTCGCTCCGCGAGCTGTCGGTGGAGGAACTGACCGACGCGGCCGAGGAGATGTGGCGGGTGAACGTCCTGGGGACACTTGTCGCGATCAGGACCGCCTGGCCGGCTCTGCACGAGGGGGGTGGTTCCGTGACCCTGACGCTGTCGGAGTCGGCGTTCCACCCCGTCGGGGGCGGTGTGCTGTACGGCAGTTCCAAGTGGGCCCTGCGCGGGGTGGTGCAGCATCTGGCGGCCGACCTGGCCCCGTCCGTCCGGGTCAACGGCGTGGCACCCGGCGGCACGACGGGCACCGGTTTCTCGGGGCTCGCGTCGCTCGGCGGGGCCACGTCCTCGGTCGGCGCCGTCGAAGGCCGCGACGAGCGGATCGCGGCGGGCACCCTGCTCGGGGTGACTCCCACGCCGGCCGATCACGCCGGGGCCTACGTCTACCTCGCCGACCCGCAGGCCGCCCGGGTGGTGACCGGGCTCGTCGTGAACAGTGACGGTGGCCGCGCCCTTCGGTAGCGGGCGGCGAAGGGCGGGTGGCGGTCTTCGCAGACCGCCACCCGCCCTTCGTGTGTCCTCGCCTCTACCGGCCCGCGGAGCCGTGCGCGGAGGCCCAGATCAGATGGATCAGCTCGGCGCGATTGGCCACGTCCGTCTTGGCGTAGATGCGCTTGAGGTGCTGTTTGACCGTGTTCTCGGAGACGAAGGCGCGCTCGGCGATCTGCCGGGTCGTCAGGCCCTCGCTGACGAGCTGCGCGATGTCCCGCTCCCGGCGGGTCAGGACCTGCCAGTCCGGCAGCCGGTCCGCGGACTGCCGTCCGGAGTGTTCGAAGAGAATGGTCGCCGCGGCGGGGGTGTCGCCCGCCAGCCGGAACGTCTTGGCGATCACGTCCTTTCCGCCGGTCGTGCAGGCGGTACCGGCCTGCACCCTCCTGCCGTCCCGGACGAACGAGGCGGTGGCGTCGATGATGGCCCGGGCCAGGCCGTCCGTCGTGGCCAGGCTCCCGTCGGGGCCCAGCGGAACGGGCCACGCACGTCGTGCGAAGCGGTTGAAGAACAGCACCCGGCCACCGAGGTCGGTGATGATGACGGCGTAGTCCAGGTGATCGAGGGTGTTCTCGATCAGCGCGGCGCGCTGCGCCGTCGCCTCGAAGCGCCGTGCGCGTTCCAGGGCCCGTCCGACGTGGTCGGCGATCGACTGGGCGGCGGTCAGGTCCACCTGGGAGAAGGGGGCGTGGACGGCGGTGCGCGCGAAGTTGAGGGTGCCGTAGAACGCGCCGCCCGACATCACGGGGGCGAGGAGGGAGTGCGCGTACCTGGCGACGGCGAGCGCCTGCCGGGCGCCGCTGCGGTCCCACTGCCCGCTGGGCAGGCGTGACGAGTCGAGCGCGGTCCTCGCGCCGATGACCCGGGTGAGGACCGGATCGTCGGCGCGGCCGTACGCCTCGTAGGCGTCGAGGAAGTCGTCCGAGGTCACGGCGTGCATGTCCAGAACCCGTCCGGTGCCTTCGTCGAGCTGGTACAGGCCGACGGCGCCGGCCGGGATCACGGCACGCGCGTGGGTGAGGTAGGCGTCGACGACTTCGCTCCGTGTCAGTGCCGACTGCATCGCCAGGGTGAACCGCTCCGCGTGGCGGGGGCTCGGGCTGGTGGTTGTCATGGTGGCTCCCGGCGGGGTTGGAACACGGGTGCGGAAAACGAGTGCGGAAAACGGGAGTTGGAGACCGGTGCGGGATACGGGTGCGGAAAACCGGCAGGGAGAACGGGTGCTGGAAACGGGTCGGTCCCGGCCACGCGTCGCCGCGTGGCCGGGACCGGTCCGTTCACTGGTACGGGTAGATCCGCCGGCCGTGGTTGACCGAGATCCACTGCTGCGTGGTCAGTTCGTCGATCGTGGACTGGCCGCCCAGTCGCCCGATACCGGACTGCTTCTCCCCGCCGAACGGCACGATCGGTTCGTCGGCGATCGTGGCGTCGTTGACGTGCACCATGCCGGTGTCGATCCGGCGGGCCAGCCGCATGCCCCGCACCAGGTCCCTGGTGTGGACCGCGCCGCTGAGTCCGAAGTCGGTGTCGTTGGCCATCGCGATCGCCTGGTCCTCGGTGTCGAACTCCAGCACCAGCACCACCGGGCCGAAGAGTTCCGCCCTGGCGATCTCGTCGGTGACGCGGACGTTGTCGAGCACGACGGGCGCCACGACGTTGCCCACGGTCTCGCCGCGCACCAGGGCCCGCGCACCGGCGGCCACGGCCGTGTCGACCTTCTCCTCCAGGTTGACGACCTCGCGGTGGTTGATGAGCGGGCCGACGACGGTCGCCGGATCGGCCGGATCACCGGTGGTCAGTGCGGCCACCTTCGCGACGAACTTCTCCTTGAACTCGGCGGCGACGGCCGAGTGCACCAGGATCCGGTTGGCGGACATGCAGATCTGGCCCTGGTGGGTGAACCGGCTGAACACGGCGGAGTCCACCGCGTAGTCGATGTCGGCGTCCTCGCAGACGATGAACGCGCTGTTGCCGCCCAGTTCGAGAACGGCCTTCTTGAAGTGGCGTGCCGCGACCTCACCGACGTGCCGGCCGACGGCCGTGGAGCCGGTGAACGCGAACATCCGCGGGACCGGGTGCTCCAGGAAGTAGTCGCCGATCGCGGGGATCTCGGTGACCGTGACGTTGAGCAGCCCGGCCGGCAGCCCCGCGTCCTGAAGGATCCGGGCGATGAGGGTACCGCCGGCGATCGGGGTCTCCTCGTGCGGCTTGAGCACCACGCCGTTGCCGGTGGCCAGGGCCGGCGCGACACACTTCATGCCGAGGAACAGCGGGAAGTTGAACGGGCTGATGACGCCGACCACGCCGACCGGCTTGCGGTGGACGTAGTTCTCGGTGTCCGGCACCGGCGAGGGCAGGATGCTCCCCTGCACCCGCAGCGGCAGGGTGGCCGCCTCCTTGAGCACGTCGACGACCAGGCCTATCTCGAACGCCGCCTTCAGCGCGGTGCCGCCGACCTCTTCGACGATGATCCGGGTGATGTCGTCGGCGCGTTCCTCGACGATCCTCGCGGCCCGTTCGAACACGGTGCGCCGGTCATAGGCGCTGACCTGCTCCCACGCGCGCTGTGCGGTCTGCGCGGCGCGGTAGGCCTCGTCGATGTCCTCGCGGGTGGCGATGAGGAAGTCGCCGATCGCCCGGCCGTCGAACGGGTTCCGGTCGTGCAGGGTCTTCTCGGATGCGCCGTCGCGCCACTGTCCGGAGATGTACTGCTGGGTCAGTGCGGCTGTGTCCATGTCGCCTTCTGTCGGTCGAGGGAGTGTGCGGAGGAAGGGGAGGTCCGGTGGGCGCCCGCCGGGAGCAGGACGCCGATGAGGATCACAGCGGGGACGATCCACGGAAGGTAGTTCGAGACGCCCGTGTCGGAGCCGACGAGCACGTCCCAGTTCCGCAGGGCCAGCACGATCGCCGTGACCAGGCCCGCGCCGCCCAGTCCTGGCGCGATCAGGGTCCGCCAGGCGCCCAGTCCGGTGCGGTGCCGCCGGAAGTAGGTGATGATCGCGACGCAGGTCCACGCCTGGAGCACGATCACCCCGAGGGTGCCGAGGCCGACGGACCAGGAGAACACCGCGGTGTAGGGGTCGAGCCCGGCCGCCACGAAGATGGCGACGAGGACGGCGCCGACGACGCTCTGGACCGCGCCGGCGATGTGCGGGGACCGGTGCCTGGGGTGCGTACGGGCCAGCGGGCGCGGGCCCCAGCCCCGGCGGCTCAGGGAGAGCAGATAGCGGGCGATCGTGTTGTGGAAGGCCAGCAGCGCCGCGAAGAAGCTGGTGATCAGCAGGTACTGCATGATGTCGGTCCACGCGGCCCCGACGTAGCGGCTGGAGAGGGTGAACACGAAGGCGTCCGGGCTGTGCCGCGCCTCGTCCCGCACCGTGTCGACGCCGTGCCCGACGACGAAGCACCAGACGGTGAACACCAGGAACACCGTGATCAGCAGCACCGCCGCATAGGTCGCCCGGGGAATGGTGCGGCTCGGGTCACGGGCCTCCTCGCTGTAGATCGCGGTCGCCTCGAAGCCGATGAACGACGCGAACGCGAACATCAGCGCGATGCCGAGGGCGCCGCCGGTCACCGTGTCCGGGCTGAACCCGGCGAGGCTGAGCCCGTGGGCGCCGCCCTTGCCGACGATCGCGAAGTCGACCACGAGCAGGACGACCACCTCGCAGATCATCAGCACGCCCAGCACCTTGGCGGACAGGTCGATGTCGAACCAGGCCAGCACTCCGACGAGCACCATGGCGAGGAACGCCCACACCGGCCAGGGCAGGTCGATCCCGAGTTGCTGCCCGAACACCACGTCGGCGAAGAAGCCGAAGATGCCGTACAGGCCCACCTGCATGGCCACGTACGACACGGTGGCCAGGTAGGCGGCGCCCCGGCCCATCCGGGCGCCGAGGGCCTCGTGGACGTAGGCCGCGAACCCGCCGCCCGTGGTGACGTACCGGCTCATCGCCGCGTATCCGACGGCGAACAGCAGCAGCACCACGCCGACGGCCAGATAGGCGCCCGGCGCACCGGCTCCGTTGCCGGCGCCGATCGCGGCCGGGCTCCCGCCCAGCGCGGCCGACAGCGGTGACGCCGCCGCGACGACGAAGAAGACGATGCCCGCGGCTCCCACGGCGTTGGCCCGAAGCGCTCCGGACCCGGCCGACGCGCCGTCCCCGTTGTTCGTGTTGTTCGCGTTACTCGCGTTCGTGTCCATGGCAGGTCAGGCTCTCCTCGCCACGGTGCCGTCGGCGTTCGTCCGCCGCAGCACCTCGCCGATGGCCTGGACGCAGACGTCCAACTCGTCCTCCTCGATGGTCAGGGGCGGCGACAGGATCAGCGCGGACCCGACCGAAGGCCGGACGATGGCTCCGTGCGCGCGGCGGATCTCGGCCGCGATCGCGTCGACGGACTCCATGGGGCGCCGGGTTCCGCGGTCGGCGACGACCTCGACCGCCGCCATCAGGCCGACGTTGCGCACCTCGCCGACGAGCGGTATGTCCAGCAGGCTCTTCAGCTGGGTGGCCAGGTACTCGCCCGTCCGGGACGCCCGGTCGACCAGCCCCTCGCGTTCGATGATGTCCAGGTTGGCCAGGGCGACGGCGGCTCCGGCCGGGTGTCCCGCGTAGGTGTACCCGATGGGGAATCCGTGGGCGCCGCCGGTGATGGCCTGGGCGACGCGTTCGGTCGTCAGCACGGCGCCGACCGGGAAGTATCCGCTGGTGATGCCCTTGGCGGTGACGATGATGTCCGGGCGCAGACCGAACCGTTCGGCGGCGAAGTGGTGGCCGGCCCGGCCGTAGCCGGTGACCACCTCGTCGAGGATCAGCAGGATGTCGTGCTCCCGCAGGACGGCCTCGACCCGCGGCCAGTAGTCGTCCGGGGGCACGAGCATGCCTCCCACGCCCATGATCGGCTCACCGACGAAGGCGGCGATCTTCTCCGGTCCGATCCGGTCGATCGTCTGCCGCAGCTCCTCGACGAGGAAGTCGGTCGGGTCCTGGTCGCCGTACAGCTCCGAGTGGTACGGCCACGGTGGCGTCAGGTGCGCGAAGCCGGCCGGCTGAGGCCCGAATCCGTGCCGCAGCCAGTCGAAGTCGGTGGCGGCGGTGGACCCGTAGCCGACGCCGTGATAGCTGCTGCGCCGGGAGAGGATCCACTGCTTCTCCGGGTGCCCGGACTCGAAGTGGAACAGCCGGGCCATCTTCAGCGCGGCCTCGATCCCCTCGGTGCCGCCCGCGGTCAGATTGACCTTGGTGATCCCTTCCGGGGCCAGCTCCACCAGGCGCTGCGCGAGCCTGATCTGCGCGGGGTTGGAGAACTCCCAGAACGTGCAGAAGAACCCCAGCTCGGCCAGTTCCCGGTGGGCGGCGTCGGCGAGTTCCGTACGGCCGTGACCGACCAGGTTGGCCCAGAGTCCGCCACCGGTGCCGTCGATGTACTCCCGGCCGGTCGAGTCCCAGATCCTGGCGCCCTTGCCGCGGGTGACGATCATCCGCTCCCCGTGACCGGGCGCGCCGTGCGGATGGATCAGGAACTCGGCGTCGATCGCCGTCAGCTCCTCGGTGGCCTGGCCGGAGGCGACTGTCATGGCTCCACTCCCGTACTCGGTGGTCGTTCCCGGAGCGGGGCGTGAGGCGGAGACGGGGGCGATCCTCATCGGCGGTCGCCTGCGCGCTGCCCGGGTTGTCCGGGACTTTAGGTTCGGCGGAGCGGGCCGGATCAGACCACGGACGCGTGGTCCTGCCACCCCCCTCGAACGAGGGGGGTCACCGCTCCTTGTCGGTGGCCAGGCGGGTCAGCTCGACGCGGGAGTGGATCTCCAGCCGCTGGTAGACGTCCCGCAGATAGCCCTTGACGGTGTGCGGGCTGAGCGTCAGCCGCCGTGCGATCTCCCCGTCCCGGCAGCCGCGCGCGACCAGGGCCACGACCTCGGCCTCGCGGGGTGTCAGCCGGCGCAGGAGCCACTCGGGCAGCCGCCCTCCGTGCTTGCCGGAGTTCAGGAAGGTGACGAGCGCGCCGCTGTCCTCCAGGGTCACCGAGCGCCTGACCAGCTCGCCGGCGCGCCCGTGGAGCGCCAGCTCCTCGTCGAGGGAGGCTTCCTCGGGGCCGCGCTCGGCCAGGACCGCCGCGGCCGAGGGGTTGATGTGGCGCTCCCCCTCGTCCAGGTCGGTCACCACCATGGCCTCGTCGCAGAGATCGATCGCGGCGGCGTACCGGTTCGCGCGCCGGGCGAGGGCGTCGGCCCGCTGCTGCGAGCCCAGCACGGCACCCAGCAGGTCCGCGAGCGCCCCGGCCTCTTCCAGCTGCGCGGCGTCGAACCCGTCGGCCCCGTCCTCCCGCCCGAGGTTGAGCGTCGCCACGACCCGGCCCTCCGCCACCACCGGCGCGTACACCAGGCTGGTCATCCGGTGCAGGGCGAAGACCTCCTGGTAGATCCCCAGAGAGCGCCACTCGGAGGACGACATCATCGACAGGTTGTAGGTGACGGCCCGGTGATCGATCGCGAAGGTGAGCACGGGATCCCTGCGCCGCGCGAAGCGGTCGTAGCGGGCCATGAAGTAGTCGCTCACCCCGCGCGCGCTGGTCCGGCGCGCCTCGTGCGTGTCCGGGTCCAGCAGGTCGAAGCCGACGCACACCGGGCCGAACAGCTGGTCGACGCCGGCGTAGAGTCGCCGCGCGAGTTCGTCGAACGACGTCGCACGCGCCAGATCCCCCGCAAACGCAAGAGCACTACGACTGCTGGGCATCATCCGTGTCCTTCGGTTCCGACCACGCCGCGACCAGGGATCCCCCTGGCTGCTGGGGCACGAACCTACCCTTCAGCGGACGTTTCGCACAGGGGCCGGCTCCGGCCGCTGTGACGGAGCGTGGTACCCGGCCGGACAGGCCGGGTACCACACTCGATTCGGTACCGCCTGCCTACTGGCGTCGCAGCAAGTACTTGTGCCGGCCGGTGAGCACCAGTTCGCCGCGCTGGTTGTGGATGGTGGCCCCGGTGACCACGATGCCGTTCTCGCCCTGGGGCTGCAGGTCCGTGATGGTCAGAGCCGGGTAGAGCGTGTCCCCGGAGTGCACCTCGGCCAGGAAGCGGCAGGACAACTCGAGGAAGCTGATGAACACCTCGCCGATGAAGTGCGGGAACAGGGTCGCTCCGGGCGCGGTGAACGCGAGCACCTGCAGACCGTGCACCACCGGCGCGGAGTGGCCGTGCTTACGCGCCCACTCGACGTCGTAGTGCACGGGGTGGTTGTCCGCGGACACCGTCTGGAAGGCGGCGGCGTGGGCATCGGTCAGGGTGCGGCTGGGCGCTCGGAAGACCTCCCCGATACGCAGGTCTTCGAATGTCCGGGCGGGGACGACCAGGAACGCGTCGGGGTCGAACGCGCCCGCCGCCGCGGTCTGCGGCTGCTCTGCACTCGGCTTGGTCACCAGGACTGTCCTCTCGATCGGTGGCTTCGGGTGCGGACGGCTGTCCCTGTGCGGCGGGCGGCCGTCTCCGGCCGCCCGCCACCGGTCCTAGCGGCCGTGGGGGATCCTGACGGCCAGGATGTTGGGGTCGTCGTTGGTGAAGTAGGCGCCGCTGGCGATGTACGCCGTCCTGCCTCGTACGGCGAGTGAGGTCGGGTTCTGCAGCCCGTCGTCGCCCGTCAGGACGACGGTGTGGCTGCCGCCCGTCCTGACCAGGGCTATCTCGTTGTCCGAGTTGATGGCGGCGAGCAGAGTGTCACCGTCACCTGTGAACGCGAAGTCGTCGATGTTGACGAGACCGGTGGCGCGCGTCTCGACTCGGCCGGCCGCACCGTTGCGAGTGATCGGGATGCGCAGCACGGTGCCCTTGTCCAGGTTGGACACCCAGGCCGCACCGTTGTGGATCTTGATGCCGTTGGCGCCCAGGAAGCCCGCGGCGGCCAGCTCGGGTGCCGAGGCCCACGCGGTGGGCGTGCCCCCGCTCGCCGGTATGCGCCAGACGGTGCCGAGCACCGAGTCGGACGCGTACAGCAGCCCCTTCTTCTCGTCGAAGGCAAGGCCGTTGGGCAGGCCGTCGGCCGGCAGTGCGGCGATGCGCTGCGGGGTGCCGCCCGGACGCAGCCGCCACAGGCCGGTCAGATCGCTGCTGCCGGTGGCGTACAGGAAGTACAGCGTCCCGTCGTGGGCACGGACGATGCCGCCGAGGAACGGCGAGGACAGCGCCGGGGTGCTGGCGCCGGCCGGCGGCTCCGGCAGGGTCGCGAGGACATGGACCCGTCCGCCGGGGCTGATACGGGCGACCTGACGGCTGAAGGCGAAGGTCACGTCCGCGCCGCCGCCGGGCTCCAGGGTGATGTTCTCCGGTCGCTGTCCGGCGGCCATGTCCAGGTGCGACACGAAGCGCTCGTGGGCTGCCGGCCCTGCGGCGAAGGCGGGTACCGGACCGGCGGCGGTCACGGCGATGGTCGCCGCGACGGCGGTGGCCAGAAGAGCAGTTCGCTTCCGCATGGTGAATCTCGTCATGTGCTTTTTCACTTTCGGTGTCAGGCGGGTGAGGAACCCATCGGAATGATCAAGGAAAAGAGCTCCACGGAAAGGGCTCCAAGGAAAGGGCTCTTGTGCTCCGTCCCGTCCGGGCGTCGGGACGGTGCGTGGTCAGCCGACGAAGCGTTGCCGCAGTTCGCCGATGCCTTCGATGGTGCTGACCAGTTCGTCACCGTCGGTCAGCCAGCGCTGCGGCGAACGGCCGAGGCCGACACCCGACGGAGTACCGGTGAAGATGACGTCGCCCGGAAGCAGGGGAAGGACCCCGGACAGCTTCGCGACGAGGGCCGGGACCGAGAAGATGAGGTTGCGGGTGCGGCTGTGCTGCACCTCTTCACCGTTGATGGCGCAGCCGAGTTCCAGGTCGTCGGGATCGTCGAACTCGTCCGGGGTCACCAGCCAGGGACCGGTCGGCGTGAAGCCGAGGAACGACTTGCCGAGGCTGAACTGCGGGGCGGGGCCCTCCATCTGGATGATCCGCTCGGAGATGTCCTGCCCGACGGTCAGACCCGCGACGTGACTCCACGCGTCGGCCTCACGCACCTGATACCCCCGGCGGCCGACGACCACGACCAACTCCACCTCCCAGTCGGTGTGTCCGTCTTTCGGCAAGGCCACTTCAGTGACCGGCCCGGTGAGGCTGGTCGCGAATTTGGTGAAGACCGGTGGCATGCCCTCGGGTGTGGTGAAGCCCGCCTCGATGGCGTGCTCGCGGTAGTTGAGGCCGATGGCGAGCAGTTGCCGGGGCGCCGGTGCGGGGGCGCCCAGGTCCGCCGGGTCGAAGGCGACCCCGGGGCCGAGGTCGGCCTGCTCGGCCCAGGCACGGAACTGCGTCCAGCGCTCGTAGACCGCCTGCGGGTCGCTGGAGAAGAGATCGAACGGGCCTGGGAGTGGACCGACGGCGGACGACTGCCGCTCATCGTCGACGCCTCGTCGTGCACGCTGGGCATCGGGCACGAGATCGGGCCGTACCTGACACCCGCGAACGAGGCGAAGCACCAGGCCAGCCGATCAGGGCGATCCGCTCATGGCCCAGATGGTCCATCAGCGCCACCAGATCGTTGGCCATGGTCCGCTTGTCATAGCCGTGGGCAGGCTTGTCCGTGTCCCCGTAGCCGCGAAGGTCCGGTGCGATCACGGTGAATTGCTCGGCCAGTACCGGAATCTGCTTCCGCCAGCCGTACCAGGTCTCGGGAAAACCGTGCAGCAGGTAGACGGGCGGCCCCTGCCCCGCACTGACCCAGTGCTGCTTGATTCCGTTGAGTTCGGCCGTGTGATGGGTGATGCCGGTCAGTGCTGTCATCGGCTCCCTTTCGAGTCGAAGGGTTGGCGGAGTCACTGGCGACGAGCGCCCTGCGTGCGTCGATTGCGTTCCGTCTCCGTGTAGCCGCCCCACACGCCATAGGGCTGACGAGAGGCCTCGGCGAAGAGAGCACAGGCAGAGGCTACCGGGCATTTCTGACATACCGCGCGTGCCGCGTCTTCGCGTCTGCGGCGCGCGCGGCCCCGCTCACCGGTGGGTGAGAAGAAGAGGGAACTGTCCATGCCTCGGCACGCGGCGTCGGCCTGCCACGCCCACACGTCGAGGACGGGTTTGATCCGGGTCTTCACGCAAGCCTCCGCTCTATGTGTCACCAGCGCGTCCGTTCCGGAGCCCGCCACCACCATAGGAACGAATGCACTTGGCACTTGCCGTTCCCTGCATCACCGGCTGTCCCCCAGTGCACTGTGTGCACGCATCGGTGACCTGTGGGCTCCAGAAGCCCCGCGACGGGACTTCTCCGGGGCTGCCGCGGCGGTGCACTCGCAGAACAGGCACTCTGCACGGCTGGGCTACGAGCAAGATCTGACGTCTCTTATCGTCGAACCAGGCAAACGGCGAGGCTGCCACACGGACGGCACGCCGAACGGCACCAGTGGCCACCGCGCCACCGGGTTCGTCGTCGGACTCGTCACCGGATTCGTCGTCGGACTCGTCACCGGATTCGTCGTCGGACTCGTCAAGGGCACTGGGCCAGTCCGAGTACCCGTAGCCCTCGCCACCTACCCTCCCCAATCCGCAGGCCACTTGCCCGTGCCGGGTGACCAACACCCCGCTACCACCGCAGGTGTGCCCGCACTTCATCGGTTCAGGAGAGATCACATGGCAACGCGCCGTACTCAGCGAGCAGCGCGATGGTCCGCTCTCGCGGCAGCGTCCACCCTCATCGTCGGTTCGGCCGTCACCGCTGAAGCACTGACGAATCCCGCCGGCCGGACCAGCACGCAGAACGCCTCCGCACGATCCACACCGGTGGTCCTCGAAAGCGACGCCCAGGCGTTCGCCGACGCGGCGGCCAAGAACCCTCCCATCTACACGCTCTCCTACGCCGACGCCCGCAAGGCCCTGGACGATGCCCAGTCCGGGCCCGTCACACTGCCGCCGGCCGATGTCACCCACCGGGTGCTCCCCGTCGGTCCCAGCGGAAAGGTGACGGTCCGGATCGTGCGTCCCGAGGGGGCCACCGAAAAGCTTCCCGCGGTGATGTACGTCCACGGCGGCGGCTGGGTTCTGGGCAATGAGAAGACGCACGACCGCCTGGTCCGGCAGATCGCGAACAGCGCCCACGCCGCGGTGATCTTCGTCGACTACACCCCGTCGCCCGAGGCCCGCTTCCCCGTCGCGATCGAAGAGATCTACGCCGCCACCCAGTGGGTCGCGCGCCACGGCAGCGACATCAACGTCGACGGCAGCCACCTCGCCATCGCCGGCGACAGCGTCGGAGGCAACATGTCGGCGGCGGTCACCCTCATGGCCAAGGAACGCGGCGGACCGCACCTCGCCGGCCAGGCGCTCTTCTACCCGGTCACGGACGCGAACTTCAACACCGGCTCCTACCGTCAGTTCGCCGACGGCCCCTGGCTGACGCGCAAGGCCATGCAGTGGTTCTGGGACGCCTACGCGCCCAGTGCCGCCTCCCGCAAGCAGATCCTGGCCTCGCCCCTGCGTGCGAACCTGAACCAGCTCAAGGACCTCCCCAAGGCGCTGGTGATCACGGACGAGGCCGACGTCCTGCGCGACGAGGGCGAGGCCTACGCGACCAAGCTCCGTGCGGCCGGCAACGACGTGACGGCCGTCCGCTACGAGGGAACCATCCACGACTTCGCCATGCTCAACGCCCTCGCCGGCACCAACGCGTCCCAGGCCGCGGTCGCTCAGGCAGGCAGCTTCCTGAACTCCGCTCTGCGCGCCAAGTCCTGACGAAGGAACGCGGGCCCGCAGCACGCGGGCCCGCAGCACAGGGGCCGCCCGAAGGAATCGGGCGGCCCCGTAGCTGTTCGCGGACCTCGGCTCGGCCGGACTCGCACCGAGTCCCTAGCTCGTCGCGCGCACCGCGTCGAGGATCACCTGGGCCACCGCCTTGGGCTGGGAAACGGCGACCGCGTGCGAGGCACCCTCGATCTCGACGACCGTCGCCCCGGCCCGCTCGGCGCCGAAGCGCTCCACCTCCGGGTTGATCGCCTGGTCCGCACCGGCGACGAGCGCCCAGGAGGGCTTGGTCTTCCACGCGGCCGCCGAGGCCGTCTCCTCGAACGCGAGGGCGGCGAGCGGGCGCTGCGCCGCCGCGAGAACCTTGGTGACGTCAGCCGGGACGTCCGCCGCGAAGATGTCCGCGAACGACTCGGCCTTGATGCTGACCTCGACCGCGGGCTCGGCGCCCTCGACCGGGTAGGTCGCCTCCTTGAGGTTGCTCACCAGCGGCGAGAGCGCGAAGCGGCCCTGGAGTTCACCGAGGCTCTCCCCCTCTTCGAGAACGTACGCCGCGACGTAGACGAGTCCGACGACGTTCTCCGCCGTGCCCGCCACCGTGATGAGCGCACCGCCGTACGAGTGGCCCACCAGGATGACCGGACCGTCGATCTGGGACGCCACCGAGGCGATGTACGCGGCGTCGGACGCGAGGCCGCGCAGCGGGTTGGGCGGCGCGGTCACGGCGACGCCGTTGTCCTGCAGTTCCGCGATGACTCCTGACCAACTGGCGGCGTCGGCGAAGGCGCCGTGGACGAGGACGACCGTCGGGGTGGACTTGGTGGCCATGTCTGTTCTCTCCTTGTCACTGATGGGTGTGGCCCTGCCACTGGCGGGGTGTGGGCTTGCCGCTGATGGGTGTGGCCCTGCCACTTGGGTGTGGCGTTGTCACTGGCGGATGTGGCCCTGCCGCTGATGCGTGTGGCCTTGCCGGGTCGGCGAGTCAGCAGGTGTTCAGGACGCCGCGCAGGGTGGTGGTGGCCAAGGTGATGGCGGCCTCGGCCGCCTGCGTCTCGCGCAACGCGTTCAGCATGACGAAGTCGTGGATGACGCCCTGGAAGCGCACCGCGGTGACCGGGACGCCCGCCTCGCGCAGCTTGCCGGCGTAGGCCTCGCCCTCGTCACGCAGGACGTCGGCCTCGCCGGTGATGACCAGGGCCGGCGGCAGTCCGGCGAGCTGCTCGGTCGTCGCGCGCAGCGGGGAGGCGGTGATCCGGGCGCGTTCGGCCTCGTCGGTGGTGTACTGGTCCCAGAACCACCGCATGCCGTCACGGCGCAGGAAGTAACCCGTCGCGAACTGGTGGTAGGAACCGGTGTCGAAGTTCGCGTCGGTGACCGGGTAGAACAGCACCTGCTGCACCAGCGGTACGTCGCCGCGCTCCTTCGCCATGAGGGTCAGCGCGGCGGTCATGTTGCCGCCGACGGAGTCGCCGGCGACAGCGATACGCGAGGAGTCCAGGCCCTTGGAGGCGCCTTCCCGGACGACCCACCGCGCGACCGTGTAGTTCTGCTCGATCGCGATCGGGTAGCGGGCCTCCGGGGAGAGGTCGTACTCGGGGAAGACCACTGCCGCGTTCGCGCCGACGGCGAGTTCGCGCACCAGACGGTCGTGGGTGTGGGCGTTGCCGAAGACCCAGCCGGCGCCATGGATGTAGATGATCACCGGCAGGGTGCCCGAGGCGCCGGCGGGCTTGACGACGCGCGCGCGGACGCTGCCCGTGGGACCGCCCTCGACGGTGATCCACTCCTCGTCGACCGTCGGCTTCTCGATGTCGCCGGACTGTACCTCGTCGACCGCCTTGCGGCCTTCGGCCGGCGGGAGATCGAAGAGGTAGGGCGGATTCGCGGTCGCCTCGGCGAACGCGGCCGCTGCCGGCTCCAGCACCGGCTGCACAACCTCAGACATGACGTGTTCTCAATTCCTCATACTGTGCTGGTCGATCCGACAGGCGATCCTCAAAGCAGGTGCGATAGCCCTGCTATGGCGCCTGTGACCAAGCTAAACTCACCAGACTCAGCGGAATTGCGAACCAGCGCACCGGCCCTGGCCCGACCACGCACTCGAAGACGCGGTGTGCTGACGGCACGAATCGTGCCCACTTCTCTGCCGGCTTCTCCGCCGACTTGTCCGCCGGCTTCTCCGCCAGGAGTTGACGGCTCCGGCCCACCCGCGCCGCCGCGCACGCTCCGGTCGGCAGAGAACTGACGGCACATCATTTCCCGTCAGCGAGCAGGGCGTTCCTCATCACCCCTGCACGTGAGTTCGGCCACGGCACGGTCGAGGTCGACGTGAAGACTCTCCGTGCCGGAGGGCACGAGCATGAAGGCCTGCCGCAGGAATGTGGCCACCTCCTTGACCGCGATGTCGACCAGCGCAACGCCCCTGGCGGACCTCAGGACGATGCGCATGGAGTGCGGGTGGCATCGCGGCTGGGGAAAGATGAGCACGTCACCCACACCGGCCGGTCGACGCGTTCCCTCGTCGAGCAGCGCGCGAGCGAACACCCAGGTGACAGGCCTCGCGGGAGGCGCGCCGAGGGAAAGGCGCACGGCGTAGGGGTCGGTCGTGTCGTAGTGCAACTCCGCGGGCAGCGGCACCGGAAGCCCCTCCGGGGCGCTGACGAGCGCCATCACCGGCCACATGGTCGAGGCGAGCGGCCGTCTCATCCCATCCTCCATATTGTCCACAGAAACGTTTTTTCTGTGAGCGAAGGTAAAACGCGCCGTCCAGCGCGACTTGCCGAAGGAGGTACGAGGAGTTGTCCGAGAATGAACAATTACGGTATTCCAGTGCGCCCCGCCCGCTTCACCTGCGCTGCCGGTGCTCGGTGCACCAGTAGAGCAGGGCGATCTGGGGGAGGATTCCCCCCAGTACCGTAAGCCCTACCCAGCCTTCGGCGTTGTACACGACGGAACCGAGCTGCGAGCCGACCGCGCCGCCGACGAAGAACATGGCGATGAAGACGCTGTTGAGGCGGGCGCGGGCAGCGGGGTCGAGCTGGTAGACGATGTGCTGGCCGAGGATGAGGGTGACCTGAACCGCCATGTCGATGAGGACCGCCGCCAACGCCAACGGAATGACGCTGTGCCGGCCGATTCCCGCGAGCGCGAAGGCGAGCACGGCGACCGCGAAGGCCACTCCGGTCATGGGGCGGACCAGTTCCCGGTCGGCCCAATGCCCGGCCAGCGGGGCGATGGCCGCACCCGCCGCGCCGACGAGCGCGAAGACGCCGACCTCGGTCTGCGAGTAGTGGAAGGAGGGCCCGGTCAGCACGAAGGAGACGGTGGTCCAAAAGGCGCTGAACGCGCCGAACATCGCGGCCTGGTACAGGCCTCGGCGCACCAGCGCCGGGTGCGTGCGCAGCAACCGCCAGGTGGAACGCAGCACGTGGTGGTAGGGGAGCATGGTGGTCGGGGCACGCTGCGGCAGGGCGAGCCGCAGGGCCACCGCGAGGGCCGCCATGAGGGCGGCCGAGCAGAGGAAGACGACACGCCAGCCGGCGAGGTCGGAGACCAGGCTGCTGAGGGTGCGGGAGAGCAGGATTCCGGTGAGAAGACCGCTCATCACCCGGCCGACGATCCGGCCGCGTGCGTGGTCGGGGGCGAGACTCGCGGCGAAGGGCACCACGATCTGGGCGACGACCGAGGTGGCGCCGATGACCAGAGAGGCGGCCAGCAGCAAGGGAAAGTCACTGGCCAGGCCCGCCCCCACCAGGGCGAGGGCGGTGACCGTCAGCAGGACGGTGATCAGGTTGCGCTTCTCCAGGCGATCGCCGAGTGGGACCAGGAAAAGCATGCCGATCACATAGCCGGCCTGGCCGAGCGTGATCAGCACGCCGGCCGTGGCCGTACTGATGTCGAAGTCGCCGCTCAGCGTGGACAGCAAGGGCTGGGCGTAGTACAGATTCGCCACGGTCATGCCGGAGGCGACGGCCAGCAGGGCGACCAGCCACCCGGGTACGCCCGGGGCCGGGGATTCGGCAACGGGCGGACGAGGGCGGTGACTTCGTGACATGGCAGACGTGAGCACCTTCTTGAGTACTGATGCGGGAGGCCGCCTCGATGCGGGAGCGGCGTGCGATGCGGGAGGCCGGCTCGATGCGGGAGCGGCGTGCGCTGAGCGACAGCGTCCTCGACGCGCTTACGCACGCTAAATGCCTGGCGTTACCGCGCACTTCCCCATTCGAGGAGACAGCACCGACCGGTGCGCTGCCGGGCAGCAAATGGTGCGCTGAAGAACAATGTCGCCATTCGCGCCTGACTAGCGTGGCTGCCGTCACCACGGATCGCCCTGAGGAGTGCCATGCCGAAACAGACCGTTGCCGAGCAGTACGTCGACCTCTTGGCGCGCGCCGGTGTTCGCCGGATGTACGGTGTGGTCGGCGACAGTCTCAACCCCGTTGTCGACGCGGTGAGACGGCACCACGCCATGGAGTGGATCCAGGTCCGGCACGAGGAGGTCGCGGCCTTCGCCGCCGGCGCCGAAGCACAACTCACCGGCAGGCTGGCCGCCTGCGCGGGCTCGTGCGGTCCGGGCAATCTGCACCTGATCAACGGCCTGTTCGATGCCCATCGCTCCATGGCACCGGTCATCGCGCTGGCGGCGCAGATTCCCAGCAGCGAGATCGGCACGGGATACTTCCAGGAGACGCATCCCGACCGGTTGTTCGAGGAATGCAGCCACTACTCGGAACTCATCTCCTCACCACGGCAGATGCCCCGAGTGGTTCAGACGGCCATCCAGCACGCGGTCGGTCGCCGTGGGGTGTCGGTGGTGGCCCTGTCCGGCGACATCGCCGCCCAGGACTCCCCCGACGGCGGCGCCGAGCTCGCGATACCTCTCGACCGGCCTACCGTGCGTCCCGGCGACCAGGAACTCGCCCGGCTGGTACAACTCGTGGATGCCGCCGAGAAGGTGACCGTGTTCTGCGGCCGTGGCGTCGAAGGCGCCCACGCCGAGGTGATGGCCTTCGCCGGGAAGGTCAACGCTCCCGTCGGACACGCGCTTCGCGGCAAGGAGCACATCCAGTACGACAACCCGTACGACGTCGGCATGTCCGGACTGCTCGGATACGGCGCCGCGTACGAGGCGATGCACGAATGCGATCTGCTGCTGCTCCTGGGCACCGATTTCCCCTACACGGACTTCCTGCCGCGTGACGTCAGAACCGTGCAGATCGACCTGCAGCCTGAACGGCTCGGCCGGCGCACGCAGTTGGACTTCGCGGTGTGGGGAGACGTCCGCGAGACGCTGAAGTGCCTGACCCCTGCCGTACGCGCGAAGTCGTCCCGCCGCTTCCTCGACCGGATGCTGGACCGGCACGTGCACGCGCTCGAAGGGGCCGTGAGCGCCTACACCCGCCAGGTGGACAAGCACACGCCGATCCACCCCGAGTACGTCGCGTCCGTCCTCGACGAGGTGGCCGCCGACGACGCCGTCTTCACCGCGGACACGGGAATGTGCTGTGTCTGGGCGGCCCGCTACCTGACGCCGAACGGCCGTCGCCGCATCCTCGGCTCCTTCGTCCACGGGTCGATGGCCAACGCGCTGCCCCAGGCCATCGGTGCGCAGTTCCTCGACCGCGAGCGCCAGGTGGTGTCCCTGTCGGGTGACGGCGGGTTCTCCATGCTGATGGGCGACTTCCTCACGCTCGTGCAGTACGACCTCCCCGTCAAGGTGGTCGTCTTCAACAACTCGTCCCTCGGCATGGTCGACCTGGAGATGATGGTGGACGGGCTCCCCCCGTACGGGACCACCTACTCCCACACCGACTACGCGGCCATCGCCACCGCGGCCGGTGCGCGCGGCATCCGGGTCGAGAGGCCCGCGGACGTACGCGACGCCCTGCGTGAAGCCTTCTCCCACAAGGGGCCGGCACTGGTCGATGTGGTCACCGACCCGAACGCGCTGGCCCTTCCGCCCAAGATCACCTCCGAACAGGTCAGCGGCTTCGCCCTGTCGGCCAGTCGCACGGTCCTGACCGGAGGGGTCGGGCGGATGATCCAGCTGGCTCGCGCCAACCTCCGGAACATCCCGCGTCCGTGAACGCCCTTGCGGGGATGCCCCGTTGACGCCTCGGCCGGGCGTCCCACCGCCGAAGAGCACCTTGTCCGTGTCCTGTCCGTACAGGCCACGTCCAAGGTGCTCTTCCTTGCGGTCCGCGTGATCGAACCCACCTACCGCGTAGGCGAGTTCGCCGTCCCCCCGGGACGCCCCGGCCCGATCAGTCGAGTTCCGGCTCCGAAACCCCCAAGTAGCACCGGTTCGTGCGAAACACCGTCATCCGGCAGCCGTCGCCGAACGAGTAGTGCCGGCGCGGATCGCACAGGACGATGTCGCCGGGCTCAAGGACGGTCTCGCCCCCGGCCCCGTCGATCACGGCTGACCCCTGGACGATCAGTCCCAGGTACAGGAATTGCCTGTCTCCGTCGCTGGGCAGCGCGGGCAGGATCCGTATGCACCCGTGTTCGACAGGCAGCCGGACGGAGGAGGTTCTTTTCGGTTCCTCCCTTTCCGGTTCCTCCCTTTCCGGTTCCTCCCTTTTCAGGGCATGGGGCATCACCGAATCGGCCATGAGAATTTCTCCGGGATGAAAGTGAATCAGCGACCAAAGGTTCTCGAATGCATGGCCGATGCCCTGCCGGCGCACGGCCCTGCTCCGCGGTACGTGCCGCCCCGGGCGGCCTCACGCCCTTCACTCTGGCAAGAGCCTGTTCCGCAGGCACCCGTAAGTTGACTGTCGATCGCTGAAGCCGGGCCGTCAGCGCCGGTCGGCCAGGGCTTTCTCCAGAAAGCGGCCACCCTGCCGGATCGCGGCACGCGTGGGCGGGCTGTTCCGCAACAGGGTCAGGGAGACGAAGTCGTGCACCGTTCCCAGATAGCGAACGGCCGTCACCGGCACACCCGCCAGCCTCAGCAGACGGGCGTAGGCCTCACCTTCGTCCCGTACGACGTCGGCCTCCGCCGACACGATCAGGGCGGAGGGCAGTCCCGCGAGATCCGCGGCCGTGGCCCGCAGGGGCGCGGCCGTGGGCTCGGCGAGTTCGCACTCGTCGTCGGCGTATTGCTGCCAGTACCACTCCACGGCCTCACGCGTCAGGAAGTAGCCGGACTCGAACTGGTCCCGCGACGGAGTGTCGACATGCGGATCGGTCATCGGGTAGTAGAGCAACTGCGCGCGGATGCGGGGGCCGCCACGCTGCTTGGCCATCATGGTGAGCGCCGTGGCCATGGTCGCGCCCGCGCAGTCCCCGGCCACCGCGAGTTTGCGGTCGTCCAGGGCGAGTTCGGCCGCCTGCTCGACCACCCAGGTCAGCAGCGAGTACGACTCCTCCAGCGCCACCGGATAGCGGGCCTCCGGAGTGCGGGTGTACTCGGGCACCACGAACGCGGAGCCGCTGATGGCCGCCAGCTGGCTGATCAATCGCGCGTGGGTCCGGGCGTCGCCGAGCATCCACCGGCCGCCGTGCAGGTATACGACCGCAGGAAGGGGGCCGGCCACCCGCCTCGGCCGGAACATCCAGAAGCCGACGAGCCCGGAAGGGCCCACCGGTGCCACCCGGAACTCGGCGTCCACGTCGAAGTCGTCGAACGTGTCGTCCTGCATCTCGAGCAGTGCCTGCCGTCCGTCGACAGGACCCAACTGGTGCAGATAGGGCGGTGCGGCGGAGGCCTCCACAAGCCGCTGGACGAGGGGGTCGAGGACCACCGCGGGACGGTCGTGTCCGCCGGTGTCCGTGGCGGAATCAGAATTCACACGCCCCCCTGCCGCTTACGGCAACATAACGAATAGTCGGCCTCTGGGCTCCTGCGCCAGCCGCCGGGCATGAGGCCGCGCCGCCAAAGCGACACCACATGACTCACCATAGCGTTCACAGATCTTCTGACGAGATCACGGTAACCGAGCGTACGAGGAGACAGGATCAGCCGCTCGGCGATCCCGTAAACTGCAAAAGCGTTTCTCGTGCCGACGCTCCGCCGGTCAGGGTGGTGCACCTGCAAAAAACGGGGGAACACCATGGCCGGACCACTTGATGACATCACGCGAATACTCTCCGCCGCGACCGGGGCCTGCCACGAGAACGCCGAGGCCCGCCATGAGAACTAGGGGCAGTACCGCGCACCGCTCCCTGACGGACACGCAACTGGTGGGCCGGAAGGCCGAGATCGCCGCGGTCCTGGACACCATCGAGGAGGGGAGCGGCAAACCGCGCATCCTGCTCCTGCTCGGTGAGGCCGGAACGGGCAAGTCGAGGCTGATGGCGCTCGCCACCGACCGCGCGCGGGACAACGCGACACTCGTGCTGACCTCCCAGGGCCATGAGGCGGAGTCACGGCAGTCCTTCGCGTCCCTGCACCAGTTGCTTCTGCCGCTCCTGCCCGACATCGGCTCCTTGCCCGGCCATCTGCGCGGGGCCCTGGAGATCGCGTTCGGTGTCGCTCCCTCCGAAGGACCGCCCGACCCGATGCTGCTGCGCGTGGCGGTGCTGACCCTCCTGACGGAGGTCTCCCGCCGGCAGGGCGTCCTGCTGGCCGCCGACGACATCCAGCACTTCGACCGCGACTCCCTCGACGTACTGGGCTTCGTCATGCGTCGTATCACCGCGGAAGCCGTTCCCGTACTGCTGGCGGCCCGCGGACAGACGCCCCCGGACGGTGTCGCCGCGGACCTGCCGACCCTGGTCCTGGCACCGCTGACCGAAGACGCCGCGGCCGAACTCGTGGACGCCCAGCCGCGTGCGCCCACGGGCCGCACCCGGCTCGATCTGCTGCGGCAGGCCGACGGCAATCCGCTGGCCATCATCGAACTGTGCCGCGCGGCCACGACGGGCGGCACGGGAGCACTGCCTGGCCGCGGGCTGCCGCAGACGGAGCGCATCCAGGCCCTCTACGCGGCCCGCCTGCGCGGCCTGCCGGAGATGACCCGACGGCTGATCCTGTACGCCGCGGCGTCGGAATACGAGGACCTCGCGACGATCACGGCCGCCGCCGGCGCCGGAGAGAACCTCGCGGCGTGGGGCCCGGCCGAGGAGGCCGGTCTGGTGACCATCGCGGACGGGCAGCTGGTTTTCCGGCATCCGCTGGCGCGGGCGGGTTCCTATCACGGAGTGCCGGCCCATCTGCGGCAGCAGGCCCACCGGGACCTGGCGGCTGTCCTCACGGCCGATCCGGCCCGCCGGGCCTGGCACCTGGCCGCGGCGTGCGTCGGCTACGACGAGTCCGTGGCGGCGGCCCTGGAGGACACCGCCGAACTCGTCGAGCGCCGAGGAGGCTTCTTCGCGGCGGCCCAGGCGCTGGAGCGGTCCGCCGAATGCAGCCCTACGGCAGAGGACCGGGCGCGCCGCTACACCAAGGCCGTCAGGGCCGCCCAGAACGCCGGCGACCCCTCGTGGGTGCGTGAGCTGTACGACAAGGTCACCGCACTGACCGACGACCGGGAGCTGCTGGGCATCGCGGCCTATGGAGTCGGCCTCGCCCTGTCACTGTACGGCCACCAGCGGCAGGCCTTCCAGGTCGTCATGAGCGCGCTGGAGCCGGAGCCGCCCAAGGACGTCATGACCGTGCTCGTTCTGGGAGCCGCGCTCAACGTGATCGCCTCCCAGTCGGGCCTGCCCGAGATCAGGCGCCCGATGGCCGCCCTGCTCAACGGGGTCGAGGCCGCGAACCACGACTCGCCCTTCATCGAGTTGACCGCGACCGGAATCTTCGCCGCGGTGCAGGCGGTGGCCCTGGCCGGGGCCGATCCGACCAGTGCCCCGGACCTGCTGCGGCGGATCCGCTCCCAGCCGAGTACGCCTGAGCCACAGCCCCCCACGGCGCAGATGGCCGGGATCCACGCGCTCGGCGGGCTCGCCTGGCTGGCCGACGAGTCCGACCTCTGCGTGGAGTCACTTCGGCAGGCATACACCTTGATCAGGTCGTACGCAGCCATGGGCACCAGTTCGAGCACGCTCGCTGCGATGGGCACGGCGCTGATCGACACGGGACGCTGGGCGGAGGCCGACGAGCATCTTGAGGAGACCGCGGCACTGGCCGCGGTGCACAAATGGAGGCATCACCCGGCCGACGTCGAGGCGATGCGCGTGACGCTGCGGGCCCTGCGTGGCGAGTCGGCCGTCATGCCCGACGATCGCGTGTGGACGGCAGTCGATCTGGAGGAGAACCGTGCCACCCACGCACGTCTTCTGCGGGCGGCAGGCACCGCCGCCGCGGCGGCCGGCGACTTCGACAGCGCGTTCCGGCACTTTCGGCTGATGTTCGGTGAGGACGGCTCGCCCCTGCACTTCTTCCTGTCACCCCGGTCGGTCGGCGATCTCGCCGCGGCCGCGCAGCGGACGGGCCGGGAGGAGGAGGCGGAGCGAGTCGTCGCGGCGGTTCGCTCCGCCATCGGGCCGCGGCCGACGACCCGGATGACCCTGCTGCTGCACTACGCCGCCGCGCTGACCGGTGATCCCAAGGACGCCGAGCACCACTTCCGGCTCGCCACGGTGAACCCGGCGGGCGATCAGTGGCCGCTGGCGCGGGCGCAGGCAAGACTCCACTACGCGCGATGGCTGCGCCGGCGACGGCGCCCCCTGGACGCCCGCCCGATCCTGACCACGGCGCTGGAGTCGTTCACCCGGCTCGGCGCGTCGGGCTTCGCCGAGGAGGCACGCGTGGAGCTGCGGGCCAGCGGCGTGGCCACCACGCCCCGCCAGGCCGACCCGCTGGTGGAGCTGACCGCCCAGCAGCGCGAGATCGTCCGGCTGGCGGCACAGGGCCTGCGCAACCGGGAGATCGCCGAGCAACTGATGCTCTCTCCTCGTACGGTCAGTTCACACCTCTACAACGTGTATCCGAAGCTGGGTGTCAGCAGCCGCAACCAACTCCGGGGCTTCTTCGAGGATTTGTGACCACGGCGGTGACCGCGAAGTGGCGCGCGGTCCGCGCACCGCACCCCCTGCGGCGCGGCCTTCGGACTCCACTTCGGCAAGAGCTGAGCCGGCGGACGGGCGGCGCCGGGCGGTTCGACTTCGTCGAAGGCCGCTACGCCCCGTACCCTTCGGGGACCACGGCGTCAGATAGCGGACGCCAAAAACTGGAGGCAAACCTTCGTGCTGATCGCTCAGCGTCCTTCGTTGACCGAAGAGGTCGTCGACGAGTTCCGCTCCCGGTTCGTGATCGAGCCGCTGGAGCCGGGCTTCGGCTACACCCTCGGCAACTCCCTGCGCCGCACCCTTCTGTCGTCCATCCCCGGCGCTGCTGTCACCAGCATCCGCGTCGACGGTGTCCTGCACGAGTTCACCACCGTGCCGGGCGTCAAGGAGGACGTCACCGACCTGATCCTCAACATCAAGCAGCTGGTCGTCTCCTCGGAGCACGACGAGCCTGTCGTGATGTACCTGCGCAAGCAGGGCCCGGGTCTGGTCACCGCCGCCGACATCGCGCCCCCGGCCGGTGTCGAGGTGCACAACCCCGACCTGGTCCTCGCCACGCTCAACGGCAAGGGCAAGCTGGAGATCGAGCTGACCGTCGAGCGCGGTCGCGGCTACGTCTCCGCCGTGCAGAACAAGCAGGTGGGCCAGGAGATCGGCCGTATCCCGGTCGACTCCATCTACAGCCCCGTGCTGAAGGTCACGTACAAGGTCGAGGCCACGCGTGTCGAGCAGCGGACCGACTTCGACAAGCTGATCGTCGACGTCGAGACGAAGCAGGCCATGCGGCCGCGCGACGCCATGGCGTCCGCCGGCAAGACCCTGGTCGAGCTGTTCGGTCTCGCCCGCGAGCTGAACATCGACGCCGAGGGCATCGACATGGGCCCGTCCCCCACGGACGCCGCCCTGGCCGCCGACCTGGCGCTGCCGATCGAGGAGCTGGAACTCACGGTCCGCTCCTACAACTGCCTCAAGCGTGAGGGTGTCCACTCGGTGGGCGAACTCCTGGCGCGCTCCGAGGCGGACCTCCTGGACATCCGCAACTTCGGTGCGAAGTCCATCGACGAGGTCAAGGCGAAGCTGGCCGGCCTGGGCCTGGCCCTCAAGGACAGCCCGCCCGGATTCGACCCGACCGCCGCTGCCGACGCCTACGGCGCCGACGACAACGGGAGCGCGGGTTTCATGGAGAACGAGCAGTACTGAGCTGAACGCTGCGCCGGGTCGCGGCGTGGGCCGGGAAGGCGGCGGGGCTGGGAAGGCGGCGGGAGCCGGGAAGGCGGAGGAGCCGGCGATGAGCACCGGCCGGCCCACCGCACCCGGCCCCGCACGATGTGAGGCCGACCGACATGCGCCGGCACCTGGTCGGCCGATCCCGGTGACACCGGCGAGGGAGAGCCCGTGCTCCGGCGCGGCGAGAAGCGCTCCGGCCGGCGATCCATCGCCGAGGCGGAGAAGCCCGCGCCGGCCGAGCTCGGCGGGTACGCCGTCCAGCGGGTACGCCGTCCAGCGGGTACGCCGTCCAGCGGGCACGCCGTCCAGCGAGGGCGAGGACTTCATGAGCCGGGTCCTTCCCGCGTTCAACGAGGAAGAGGCCTTCGTCACCTCGCAGTTGAGCGTCGAGGAGTGCCGGACCCTCGCGGAATTGTCTTGCGCCGCAAGGTCTAGCGTGGGCTCGTAACCTGGAGGTGCCGCTGATGCGCGTGGAGATGCTGACCGTCCCGGACTGCCCGAACGGCCCGGTGTTCAGGGAGCGGCTGATGCTCGCCCTCGCCGGCCGTGCGGACGTGGAGCTGACCGAGTACGTGGTCGACGACCATGCCGATGCCGAGCGCAGGGGCATGCACGGCTCGCCGACGCTGCTGGTCGACGGGCACGACCCGTTCGCCGCTCCGGGCACCCCGGCCGGCCTGTCCTGCCGGCTCTACCGGGGAGTGGACGGCTGGGCCGGCGGGGCACCCTCCGTCGAGGAACTGCGCCAAGTCCTCCGGCTTCCTCGGCAAGCACCCGCGGTACACCTCGGAGTTGCCGGTCGCCCACTTGGTGAAGGCTCTGCCGTGGAGGAGACTTGAGCGTGTGGCGGTCCCGCGGGACACCACCCGCCCTTCGGGGGCGTGGCGGTGGAACGAAAGGTAGGGCCCATGAGTGCACAGCACGCCAAGCGCCTCTTCGCGGTATCTGTGGTCGGCGCTCTGATGGCCGGCGGCTCCGCGCTCGGCGCGGCGGGGACTGCTTCGGCGGCCACCCCGGTTCCCGTCCCTTCGTACTCCCAGCGCTCCAACCGTGGCTGCGACGAGGTCTGGGGGGACGGCGGTTGCGATGTCCACGGTGACCTCGGCGGTGAACTCGGCAGTGACCTCGGCGGGTTGAGCCGTCATCTGCCGCTACGGGCGAATGTCGTCCAGGCTGTCGACGATGGTCACTGACGGCTGATGCGAAGGCGCAGGCACCTGAATAAGAATGGGGACATAGAAAATGTCGCCGTGCCTGTACTCGGCCTTCCATGAATTCCTGTAGCACACGGTCCTCTGCGGGTCACCGCGTGTCGCATAGCATCGAGTTGCCGACTTCACCGGTTCGGACTGTGATTTCGTCCACAAATGGCCCGCTTCACTGGCTGATGCGCCCCCGACACCAAGGGCAACACAGCAGGTAGCCGCAGCCACAAGACCGACGCCCCGCAAGGCTACTTTCTTCATTCTCAATCACCCCGAAGGCCAGGATGCACCTACCCTGCCGGGCGCGCACGTGGAAGTCCGGTGACCAGGGGACTTTGAGTCACCCGGTCGCCGGACCAGAAAGTCAGCCGTTGTTGTTGTTATTGTTGTTGTTGTTCCCGCCTCCACCGTTGTTGTTGTTATTGTTGTTGTTGTTCCCGCCTCCACCGTTGTTGTTGTTATTGTTGTTGTTGTTCCCGCCTCCACCGTTGTTGTTGTTATTGTT
>NZ_JBICZA010000017.1:0-84114 GCF_043201585.1 Streptomyces sp. NPDC048297 | reverse complement strand
GTTGTTGTTGTTCCCACCCCTGCCGCCGTTGTTGTTGTTATTGTTGTTGTTGTTCCCACCCCTGCCGCCGTTGTTGTTGTTATTGTTGTTGTTGTTCCCGCCTCCACCGTTGTTGTTGTTATTGTTGTTGTTGTTCCCGCCTCCGCCGTTGTTGTTGTTATTGTTGTTGTTGTTCCCACCCCTGCCACCGTTGTTGTTGTTATTGTTGTTGTTGTTCCCACCCCTGCCACCGTTGTTGTTGTTATTATTGTTGTTGTTCCCGCCGCGACCCTTGTGGCGGTTGTTGTTGTTATTGTTGTTGTTGTTTCCACCCCTGTCGTTCGGTGCCGTCGCGTGGGTTCCTGTGGGCGCCGGGGCAGCCACGGCAGCGGAAGGTGCCAGGGCGGCGCCGCCCGCGGCGAGAGCAGCTGACGCGGCCAGCAGTGCGGCCCGCTTGACGTACTTGTTGAGCATGACGATTCCTCTCCGATGAGATGGATCCTGTCGATTCGCGGCTCAATTCGGTAACGGAAAACACGCTTCGCAAAAATGCGCCGTCAGCCCGGTTCGCTTTCCGCAACATCGCAACTCGACTGGCGACGGCGATCTGATTCGCCTTTTACAGGCTCTGAATCTCTATCGCTTCGGTCAGCATGCCCTGCCGCAGTCGGGGAGCACATCGGGCGGGCGCCCCAAGTTCCTCCTCCGCACACCCCACACCTCACGTGAGCAGACCCCCTATCCCACCCCCGCCACACCCCAAGTCCCACCTCCGTGTCACAAGACACCGCCCCACCTGCCGAGGGGTCCGGCCCGGTCTGGATCTTTTGCGCGGCTCCGGTCACGGAGGGAGACTGCTGGTGATGGACCTGCTAGAGCGAGACGCCGTACTCCAGGAGCTCGCCGATCACCTGCAGGCGGTCGTGAGTGGTCCTGGACGCCTGGCCCTGGTGCGCGGCGAAGCCGGCATCGGGAAGACCGCCGTCGTTCACCGTCTGTCCCAGATGACGGATCCCCGTGTCCGGGTTCTGGTCGGCGCGTGTGACCCGCTGGCCACACCCCGCCCCCTGGGTCCGCTGATGGACCTGGCCCCGCGCCTGGGCGAGCCGGTGCGCACCGCTCTGACGGGCGTGCTGTCCGGCACGTGCCGTTCGGAAGAGGTCTTCGACTGTCTGCTCGCCGACCTGAGAGGGTGTCCCACCCTGCTGGTCGTGGAGGACGTCCACTGGGCCGACGAGACCACGATGGACCTGCTGCGCTACCTGGCCCGGCGCCTGCCGAACGTTCCGGCACTGGTGCTGGTCACCTACCGCGACGACGAGATCGGCCGCACCCACGATCTGACCGCGCTCCTCGGCACCCTGGCCGGCTATCCGTGGGTGCACCGCCACGACCTGGCCCCCCTGAGCCACCGCGCCGTCGCCCGGCTCGCCGACGACCATGCCATCGACGCCGAGCACCTGTATCACGTCTCCGCCGGCAACCCGTTCATCGTCACCGAGATTCTGGCCGCCCCCACCGAGCCCATCCCGACGACGGTGCGCGAGGCCGTGGCCGGCCGCCTGGCCGGCTTGTCTACCGCGGCGCGCATGGTCGTCGACGTGCTGGCCGTCCTGGGACGCCGCGTCTCGCTGCCGCTGCTGGCCCACATACTGCCGTCCCCGGAGGACGCGCTCGACGAGGCGGTGGCCTGTGGAATCGTGCGCGACGACGGCCAGGTGACCGAGTTCCGTCACGAGCTGACCCGGCTGGCGGTGCTGGAGGCCGTACCCGCCGCCTACCGCCGGCGGGTACACCGGCAGGCGCTGGCGACGATGCGCTCCGGCCCGGTCGCCGCGGATGACCTGGCGCTGCTGGCCGATCACGCCGAGGGCGCCGGAGATCCCGCCGCCGTGCTGGAGTACGCGCCCGCGGCGGCCTTCCACGCCGCCGCGGTGGGCGCGCACCGGGAAGCGGCCGCGCAGTACGCCCGCGCGCTGCGGCACGCCGACCGCCTGCCGCCGGTCGAGCAGACGTCCCTGCTGGAAGGCCATTCGCAGGCCTGTTTCCTGTCCAGTCAGCTGGACGAGGGGATCGCTTCCCGCCGTACGGCGGTGAGGCTGCGTCATGCGCTGGGCGACCGGCTGCGCGAGGGGGAGGACCTGCGGTGGCTGTCGTCCTGGCTGTGGCCGGCTGGGCGGACCACCGAGGCCGGACAGACCGGCCTGGACGCGGTGCGCGTGCTCGAAGGGCTGGGACCGAGCCGGGAACTGGCCAGGGCGTACGTGAACCTCTGCCAGCTGGCCTGCTACGGGCATGCGGGGGTGGCGGTGGTCGCCGCCTACGCCGAGAAGGCGAGCGCTCTGGGTGAGCGCTTCGGCGATCCGGGGGTGGTCGTCCAGGCGCGCTTCCATGCCGCGGCGGCACGCATGCTGAGCGACGGGGGCGACGGGAGCGGCTGGGAGGACTGCGAAGAGGCGGTTTCCAGCGCGATGGCGCGGGATCTGCCGGTGGACGCGGGCTCCATGGCGCTCACCCTGTGCTGGCTGGGCGCGCTGCAGCGTGACGCCGTCCGGACCACCGCGGCCGTGACCCGGGCGGAGACCTACTGCCTCGACCGCGAGCTGTTGTCCTACACCCTGTGCACCAGGGCCTGGGACAGCTGGGGACTGCTGAACCGGGGCTTGTGGACCCGGGCCGCGGATGCCTGTCAGAAGCTCCTGTCCCATCCCCGCTCACCGGCGGTCGTCCGGGCCCAGGCCCTGACCGCCATGGGGCTGGTGCGGGCCCGCCAGGGCAAGCCGCAGGTGTGGCCGCTGCTGGAACAGGCGGCGAGTCTGATCGACGGCAACTGCCTGCTGGACACGGGCCAGGCGTGGGAGGCCCGGGTCGAGGCGGCCTGGCTGGCCGGTGATCACACGTGGGTGCAGGCCGAGGCGCAGCGCGGTCTGGCCGCGTTGGCGAAGCGTTCCCACCCCTGGCTGTCCGGGCCGCTGGCCTGCTGGATCCGCCGCGCCGGAGGAGCGCCCCCGCAGGTTCCGGCGGCCGAGCCCTACGCGCTGGAGCTGGCCGGCGACTGGGCCGCTGCCGCGGCGCGCTGGGACGAACTCGGCTGTCCGTACGACGCCGCGCTGGCCCGCCTGTCCGGTGACGCGCGCGCACTGCGCCAGAGCCTGGTCACCTTCGAGGCCCTCGGCGCCCGGCCGGCCGTGGCACGCACACGCGCGTTGATGCGCGCCCGTGGTGTCCGCCCGGTCCGGCGTGGTCCGCGGGCGGCCACCCGGACCAATCCGTACGGACTCACCAACCGGGAGCTGGACGTCCTGAAGCTGCTGGAGGAGGGCCTGTCGGATGCCGAGATCGCCGCCCGCCTCTACATCAGCCCCAAGACCGCCGGGCATCACGTGGGCGCTGTACTGACCAAACTCGGCGTTCACACCCGCCACGAAGCCGCCCGGAAACTTCACCGTTCCGAGCGCTGAAAGGGCTCCGGGGTGCTCTCAGCCCTGAACGCAGTTGACGTTCTGGTTCCCTGAGAAGGTGTTTCCCTTTCCGCCCTGGCCCACCGGGTGGCAGACCTGGAAATTGAAGAGTTTCGTGATGCCCAGAAGACCGAGCAGCCCGCCGTCCTGAGCCTGCGCGCCTCCGGCGTTGTTGTTGTTATTGTTGTTGTTGTTCGTACCTCCTCCGTTGTTGTTGTTATTGTTATTGTTGTTGTTCACGCCGCCGGCATTGTTGTTGTTGTTCGTGTTGTTGTTCGTGTTGTTGGCCTGGGCACCGTCGTCACCGCCCATCTCGGCCTGCCTCATCGAGTGGGAGATCGGAAACGGTGACGTGTTCCCCAGCAGGCCGAGCAGCCCACCGTCCTGAGCCTGCGCGCCCCCGGCGCTGAAGAGCACCGTCGCAATAGCGGCGGTACCGATTGCGGCGAACTTCTTCCCGAGCTTCACTTGACCAGCCTTTCGTCGTCCCTGCCGAATACCGAACCTCAGTGGACAGGATGACGATGGCGGGCTTGAACAATCACTAGGCACGCTGCGGCTCCCGCCATTTCCCTCGGATAGCCCCGTGGCCCGGAAGCCTTGGCGCGGACCGCGGGAACGACCGTCGTGCTGAGCGGGGTGTGCCAAAGGGGCCGGGCCCTGACCCGGTCCGCTGGCCGCGTCAACTCGTCGCGCACGGGCTCCCGTTGAGCGTGAATGCGGACGGCGCCCGGTTGCGGTCCTGCCATGTGCCGACGAACCCGAAGGTGAAGGCCGAGTCCGCGGCGACGGCCTTGTTGTAGTCGCCGGCGGCGGCGGTGACGCGGGTGCCGTTCTGGTCGGTGTCCGCGTCCCACATCCGGCCGACGTCCTGGCCGTCGGGGAAGGTCCAGCCGATCTGCCAGTCGGTGAGGGCCTGTTCGGTGGTGACGGTGAGGGTGGCCTGGAAGCCGGTGCTCCACTGGCTGTCCAGGTGGTAGGCGACCTGGCAGGTGGGGGCGGAGGAGGTCGAGCGGCCGGGGGTCGGGGAAGGAGCGGGAGCGGGAGCGGAGGTGCCCTGGGGTGCGGGCCCCGGGTTCTTGTCGCGGGTGCGGCTTCCGGTGGGGGTCACGGAGGGTGCGGCGGAGGAGCCGGACGGCGTGGCCGGGGAGGGGGTGCGGGCGTGCCCGGACGCGGTGGCGGAGGTGAGGGGGCCGGGGTCGGTGACCGTCCGCCCGTCGTCATGGGCGGCGGCCCGGCCCCCGCCGGAACCGTCGAACGGCATCATCGAGACGCCGAGCGCCAGCGCGGACAACAGGACGGCGGCGGCGAGCAGTCCGCCGCGCAGGACGCGGTGGCGGCCCGCGTTCTCCTCGGGGTCGCCGGTGCCGGCCGGCCCGGGGCCGTCCGCGCCGAGGCGGACCTCGGCGGCGCGGCGCCGGCGTTCCAGATAGGCGAGGCCGCCCCAGCCGAGGACCCCGCCGGCCAGCGCGCCGGGCAGGCCGCCACCGTGCGGACGCAGGCAGGCGGCGGCCTCGGCGCACCGCACGCACGTGGCGAGGTGGCGGGACAGTTCCTCGGGCGTGTCGGCGGCGGGCGAGCGGGTGACGCCGTCCAGCAGGCGGGCGTAGCTGCGGCACTGCGCGTCCATCGGGGTGTCGCGGTGGGCACGCCGGCAGCGGTCGCGGAACACCCCGCTGACCTGGTCGAGTTCCTCGGCGGCGGTGTCCGGGTCCAGGCCGAGGCGGCGGGCCACGGTGGGCAGGGGCAGCGCCTCCACCTCGGCGAGCCACAGCAGTGAGGCGTCCGCCTCCTGCATGTCCCTGAGGCCGCGCAGGGCGATCGGGCGTTGCAGGGGCGGTCCCGTGTAGCGGGCGGCCTTGCCGGAGTTGAGCCACAGTCTGAAGTCGGGGTCGAGCTTGTCGCCCTGGCCGTCGGCCTCCCACGCGGCGGCCGTGGTGCGGACGGCGGTGAGCAGTTCCGGGATCATCGGCAGCCGTGCGGAGCGCCGGCCCGGACCGTGTAAGGACGAGCCCGCGGCGCGTGCCTCGCGCATGCCGGCCGTGAACGCCTCGGTCGCCAGCTGGTGCGCCGCGAGGGAGCCGGCGGCGCACAGGTCGGCGTAGGAGAGCACCGCGTCCCAGCACTCGGAGAACAGCGCGGACCCGGTGGCGTCCTGAGGGGCCGACAGGTCGGGCATGGGACTCCTGCATCCACGAGCGAGGTCAACTCTCCACAGAACAATGGGAGTTGAGGGAAACCTCGCGGCGGGCAGGAGCCTTTCACGTCATCGACACAACTGACAAGCGGCAGTTCCGAGTCCGGTGACCGCCCGTCGCCGGGAGTGACCGCGTCCGCCCGGCCCGCGACTGCGCCTCGCGACTGCGACACCGACCGGGACTACGGCCTGCGGCTGCGGCCGGCGACCGCGACCGGCCCACGACTACGGGGCCCGCGGCTCCGGGGCCCGCAGCTCCGGCCTGGAGTACGGACGCGGGCGCCCCGGTGTTCACTCAGGCCTCCGCCGGCTCCTCCGCGGGCAGGCTGTCCATGAAGGAGCTGACGGAGAACACCGCGCGGCCGGGGCCGGGCAGGCCGTAGCCGGGCGGGGAGGAGAGGCCGAAGTCCTCCATCGTCGACCGGTAGGCCTCCAGCAGACGGATGTGGTACTCCAGCGGCGCGCCCTGCGGGTTGGCCTTGCCGAGCGGGGTGGTGGGCTCGGGGCACCAGGTGGTGAAGCGGGGCGTGATGCCCTGCGACATGAAGAAGCGCAGGCCCTCGGTGGTGGAGGCGATGGCCTCGTCGACGGTGGTGAAGCCGAACGGCTCGGCCATCTCCACGCCCGCCACGAAGTTGGGGATCACATTGCGCGCGCCGAAGATCTCCGCCGAGTCGAGGATCCGCTTGTGCCACTCGTCCCGGCCGACATAGCGCTCCTTGCCGGGGCAGTACAGCTCGAACAGCCGGCGGTCCCACACCTCGAAGTTGGGGTGGTAGATCTGCACGCCGTAGTCCTTGAACCGCTGCACGTCGTCCTTGGGCAGCGCCTGGGCGACGACCTTGCCGATCCAGCGGCCCGGGAAGCGCTCCTCGATGGCCTTGGCGTAGTGGCCGTAGAAGTCGGCCTCGTCCCGCCCGGCGACGGTCTTGGTGATGGCGCCACCGGTGAGGGTGTAGGCGGTGGACGCCTTCTGGGTGTCGTACCGGTCGATGATCTCCAGGGCCTCAAGGACCTCCTCGACGTCCTTCACGCCGGTGTACGGCCGCCCCGCCGCCTTGTGCTGGCGCCAGTTGTGGTTGATGTCGCAGTACTGGCACTCCTCCTTGGCGCCGAAGTACTGGCACACCCGGAAGACGGTCAGGTAGATCAGGTAGCCCCACTGGATGGTGGGGGCGACCTCCATGACGGACTTCCCGTTGGAGAGGGTGTGCCGGTAGTACTCGGGCATCGGCGGCACACCGACGTCGGCGATCCGCTTCCCGTCGAGGTAGAGGCCGAGCAGCCCCTCCTCGTCGGCGGCGACCCGGTACGGCGAGGACGGATTCACCCGTACGGAGACCACCGTACGGCGCAGGTCGTACGGTCCGCCCGTGAGGATGATCTCCTCCGGGGGCCGGCGCAGCGCGGCCTCGCCCAGTTCGGGCAGGGTGCCGTGGTCGAAGGAGAAGATGAAGTACGACTTCGGCTTGACCTCGCCGTTCTCGTTGTCACTCAGGGCGGACGGGTCGAAGGCGACGCCGCCCCGGAGCAGGTCCTCCTTGAAGACGGCTTCCCGTGGCACATGCGGGAAGCGCTCCATCAGATCCTCGACCAGCGCGGTACGGCTGCCCATCCCGTTTCTCCTCCCGGCTCAGGCGTACGGCTCCTCACGGTATGCCCCCGCCCGCACGTCAGCCGTGGCGGGTCCCCTCTCGCCGCGCGATGTGTCCCGGAACGGGGACGTCCGGCGGCAGTACCGGGTCGGCCACGGGGGCGCCCCAGACCGTGGTCAGCGGCAGGGTCCCGGCCCACAGGCCCAGCTCGGCGTCGGGTCCGTCACCGTCCTCGGGGGCCCCGGTGCGGATCTTGACCGAGGCCTCTTCCAGGGAGAGGGCGAGGAGGGTGGTGGCGGCGAGTTCCCTGCGGTTCGGCAGGCGGGCGTACGACCACTGCCCCGGCGTGGCGTGCTCGGTGAGCCGGCGCAGGCCCTCCAGTTTCTCGTCCGGGTCGGTGACCTTGCGGGCCTCGCCGTGGATCACGGCGCTGCGGTAGTTCACCCCGTGCTCGAAGACCGACCGGGCCAGCACCAGTGCGTCGACGTGCGTGACGGTGACGCAGACGGGGACGCCGCCCGCGAGACTGCGGCTCGCCACCGACCCGTGGAGGTACAGCTGCCGCTCGTCTCGGCCGTACACGGTCGGCACGACCAGGGGCCGTCCCTCGACCACCACGCCCAGGTGGCAGATGAACCCGGCGTCCAGGATCGCCTCGAGATCGGCCCGCTCCCGGCTGCCCTGCGCACGCAGGCGCCGGTGCCGGGTGAGGTCGGTCTCGGGGAGCCGCGCGGGGAGAGCGTCTGAGGTCATGGCCGGAGAATCTACTGAAAGCGCATCCGGTGAGCCATAGATTTACGAAATCGCTTCCCTAAAGGTCTCCAGTCAACGAAATCCGCAGCAGATGGTCTGCTCCGACGCGAACCACTCTCACGCCGTCCGCTCCAGCTCGGCGAGGTCGACGGCGTACCGGAGTCCGTCGCCCGCCACGAGCCGCGCGGCCTCCTCTACCACCGTCCGCCCGAGCCGGGCCAGCTCGTTGCCCTCCGAGCCGGCGAGGTGCGGGGTGACGAAGGCGCTGGGCAGGTCGAACAGGGGTGAGTCGGCGGGGCGCGGCTCGGGGTCGGTGACGTCGAGCACGGCGCTCAGGCGCCCGGTGCGCAGCTCGCCGATCAGCGCGTCGTGGTCGATCAGGGCGCCGCGCGCGGTGTTGATCAGCACGGAGCCGGCCGGCATCAGGGCGAGTTCGCGGGCACCGATCAGGTGCCGGGTCTCGGGGGTCGCCGGGGCGTGCAGGGTGACGGTGTCGCAGGTGCGCAGCAGGTCGTCCAGCGTCAGCAGGGGGACGCCGAGGCGGGCGGCCTCGGCCTCGTCGACGTACGGGTCGGTGAGGGTGACGCGCAGGTCGAAGGGGCGCAGGAGTTCGATCAGGCGGCGGCCGACGCGGGAGGCGCCGACGATGCCGACGCGCCGGCCGTGGTTGCCGAGTTCGCCGCCGCTGCCGGGCCCGAAGTCTCCGGTGCGGTGGGTGCGGTCGGTGGGCTGGGTGCGGTGGCCGCGCAGCCGGTCGCGGCGGGCGAGGACGTCCTTGCCGGCGAGCAGGATCATGGCGAGCGTGTACTCGGCGACGGGCAGCGCGTTGGCGCCGGCCGCCGAGGAGACGAGGATGCCGCGCCGCCACACCTCGGGCGTGGTGAAGCCCTTGACCGAGCCCGCCGCGTGCAGCACCGCGCGGAGTCCCGGGGCCGCGTCCAGGACGGCCGCGTCGAGGCGGGGGCAGCCCCAGCCGCTGATCAGGACCTCGGTGCGGGCCAGGGTCTCCCGGGTCGCGGGGTCGGTGAAGTCCTGGGCGACGAGGGCGGGGTCGAGGTCGACGTGCTCCCGCAGCCGGCCCAGCAGGTCCGGCGGGAAGAGGCGGGGCACGTGCCGGGCCGTCATGGCGAACAGGGCCTGGGGACGCTCGGGCAAGGACGTGATCCTCCGGCTCGGGGCGATGGCTCAGGGTGACGGCTCGGGGTGACGGCTCGGGGTGACGGCTCAGGGTGAGGGATCGGGATGACGGCTCGGGGCGATGGCTCGGGGTGAGGGATCGGGATGACGGCTCGGGGTGACGCGGGATGGCTGGGCACAGCTTTGGGCGGGTCAGAACGGCTGAGGAACAGCCCTCGGCGACACCGCAAGGGTCCGCAGCGGCTCGCGTCGGCTCGGAAACGGTGCTCGCGACGGCGCGGTACGTACGGGACCGCAAGCGATCTCCACCGTAGGTCGCCGCGGATGAGAGGGTCAACGCGGAGAGTCGACGCGGACGCGCTCTCCGGGAAGGACGACAGCGATGACAGAGCCGACGCGTGCGGTCACCAACTGGGCGCGCACCATCACCTACACGGCCGGGGAGTTCCACCGTCCGGACTCGCTCGACGCGCTCAGGGCCCTGGTGGCCAAGAGCGCGAAGGTGCGGGTGCTGGGCAGCGGCCACTCGTTCAACCGCATCGCGGACCCCGGCGGCGAGGGCGTGCTGCTGTCGCTGGCCGCGCTGCCGCCGGTCGTCGACGTGGACACCGCGGCCCGTACGGCGCGTGTCTCGGGCGGCGTCCGGTACGCGGAACTCGCCCGCACCCTGCACGCGCACGGCCTCGCCCTGCCCAACATGGCCTCGCTGCCGCACATCTCGGTGGCGGGCTCCGTGGCCACCGGCACGCACGGCTCGGGCGTCGGCAACGGTTCGCTCGCGGCGCCGGTACGGGAGGTGGAGCTGATCACGGCGGACGGCTCGACGGTGACGATCGCCCGCGGCGACGCCCGCTTCGGCGGGGCCGTCACCTCGCTCGGCGCGCTCGGCGTGGTCACCGCGCTCACGCTCGACCTGGAGCCGTCGTACGAGGTCGAACAGCACGTGTTCACCGAACTGCCGCTCGCCGGGCTGGACTACGAGACGGTGGCGGGAGCGGCGTACAGCGTGAGTCTGTTCACCGACTGGCGGGAGCCCGGTTTCCGGCAGGTGTGGGTGAAGCGGCGCACCGACCAGGCGCCGGTGGACTTCCCGTGGGCCGGGCCGGCGACCGAGGCGATGCACCCGGTGCCGGGGATGCCCGGGGTGAACTGCACCGAGCAGTTCGGGGTGCCGGGGCCCTGGCACGAGCGACTGCCGCACTTCCGGGCGGAGTTCACGCCGAGCAGCGGGGAGGAGTCGCAGTCGGAGTACCTGATGCCGCGGTCGACCGCCCTCGACGTGCTGCACGCGCTCGACGGCATCCGGTCGGCGTTCGCGGGTGTGCTGCAGACCTGCGAGGTGCGCACGATCGCCGCGGACGCGCAGTGGCTCAGCCCGGCCCACGGCCGGGACTCGGTCGCGGTGCACTTCACCTGGATCGCGGACGCGGCGGCGGTGCTCCCGGTGGTGGGCCTGGTCGAGCAGGCGCTGGAGCCGTTCGATCCGCGCCCGCACTGGGGCAAGGTGTTCACGATGCCGGCGGCGGCCGTCCGTGGGCGGTACGCGCGCCTGGCCGACTTCCGGGCCCTGGCCGGCACCCTCGACCCCACCGGCACGTTCGCCAACGCGTTCGTCCGGGACGTACTCGGCGACTGACGTCCGGCCTCGCCCGGCCGGTACCGTCCGCGCCCCGACGTCCTCCGCCCTTTCTCAGCCCCTCGTCCCACCCCCTTTCTCAACCCCTTTCGTAACCCCTTGTCGAAAGTCCCTCCGGGCCCTAGCCTGGCGCCGGCCGGTGCTCCTGACGCACCGGCCGGCTCAGGACGGGTTGGGAGGCCGGCTCCGTGAAGCGCACCTCACGGGACATCCGCACCGCGAACCGCTATGAGGTGCTGCGCCAGATCATCGCCGTATCGCCCACCTCACGGCAGGAGCTGGCGGCGGCCACCGGGCTGAGCCTGGCCACGGTCGCCACGCTCGTCGGTGAGCTGCTGGACCTGCGGCTGATCACCGAGGTCGGTTTCGAGGACTCCGCCGGGGGCCGCCCGCGGGGCCTGGTCGCCGTCGACACGTCGGGCGGCGCGCTGATCGGCGTCGACATCGCGGAGACGTACGTCCATGCCGAGCTGTTCGACCTGGGGCTGAACGTGCTGGCCCGTGCCGAGGAGGAGGTGCGGCCCGGCGCGAGCCGCCCGGAGCAGGTGGCCGGGCAGGTCGTCGCCGCCGTCGGTTCGGTGGTCGCGCGGGCGGGTGCCGATGCGGCGGGCCGGGTGCTGGGGGTCGGTGTCAGCATGCCGGGCCAGGTGGACCGGGACACGGCGGTCGTGGAGTACGCCGCCAACTGGGGCTGGCGTGACGTGCCGTTGCTCGATCTGCTCGCTGAACACCTGCCGTATCCGCTCTACTTGGACAATCCGCTGCGTGCGTGCACGGTGGCCGAGCTGTGGTTCGGGGCCGCGCGGGGCCGTTCGGACGCCGTGGTGGTGAACCTGGGCACCGGTGTCGGCGCGGGGCTGGCGCTCGGCGGCGGCCTGCACCGGGGCGTGAGCAACAGCGCGGGCGAGTGGGGGCACACCACGCTCGTGCTGGACGGCCGGCCCTGCCACTGCGGCGGTCAGGGGTGCGTGGAGACGTACGTCGGCGCGCCGGGCATCATGCGGAACCTGCGCGAACTCAGCCCGCACTCCCCGCTGTTGCGCTCCGCAGACCAGACGGCCACGATCGACGCCCTGGCCGCGGCCGTGGCCGCGAACGACCCGGTCGCGCTCGACGCGCTGCGGGACACCGCCCGTTACCTGGGCGCCGCGATCTCCGACCTGATCAACCTCCTCAACCCCGAAGTGGTCGTCCTGAGCAGCTGGGTGGCGGCGCGGCTGGGCGAGCCGCTGCTGCGGGAGGTCCGTGCGGCCGTCGCGCGGCGCGCGCTCGGCCGTCCACTGGCCGCCACCGAGATCGTCCTCTCCCCGATCCCCACCGACCCCGTGTCCCTCGGCGCGGCCACCTTCGCGCTGGAGGGGGTCCTGCGGTCCGCCGGACAGCGGACCGGACCGGGCACCGCGCCACGCGCCGGCCATCCACGCACGGTGGCGCCGGCCGGCTGACCTCCGCTCCGATCGCCGCTTCGATCCCATTCCGATCGCCGTTCCGATCGCCGTTCCGATCCCATTCCGATCGCCGTTTCTATCGCCGTTCCGATGCCGTTCCCTCGTGCTGAGCTAGGAGACCGATGGCTTCCCTCACCACCACCGACTACGTCGAGGACGTCTCCCCGGGCAGCGGGGCGCTGCCGCCCCGGGCCTGGTACGCGTCCTCGGACGCCAAGTCCCTCTCCCTGAACGGCGACTGGCGCTTCCGGCTGTCCGGCACGGCCGACGCCGAGGACGACTCCTTCGCCCAGGAGGGGTACGACGCCGGCGGCTGGGAGGAGGTGCGCGTCCCCGGACACTGGGTCCTTCAGGGCCACGGCTCCCCGATCTACACCAACCACCGCTTCCCCTTCCCCGTCGACCCGCCGCGCGTCCCGACGGAGAACCCGACCGGCGACCACCTGCGCGTCTTCGACCTGCCCGGCGACTGGCCCGGCCTCGCGGACGGCGGAGTCGGCTTGGCGAGCGGCGGGGCGGTGCTCCGCTTCGACGGCGTCGAGTCCTGCGCCCGCGTGTGGCTGAACGGCACCGACCTGGGCGAGTTCAAGGGCTCCCGGCTGCCGCACGAGTTCGCGGTCGGCCATCTGCTGACGCCCACCGGCAACGTCCTCGCGGTCCGGGTCCACCAGTGGTCGGCGGGCTCGTACCTGGAGGACCAGGACCAGTGGTGGCTGCCGGGCATCTTCCGTGACGTCACCCTGCTGCACCGTCCGGCGGGCTGCGCCCTCGACTTCTTCGTGCACGCCGCCTACGACCACGTCACCGGAACCGGCACCCTGCGCGTCGACTCCGACGTGGACGGCCGCGTGACCGTCCCGGGCCTCGCTGTCGACATGGCGACCGGTGAGTCGGTGACCGTCCCGGTCGAGCCGTGGTCGGCGGAGACGCCCACGCTGTACGACGGTGTGCTGGCCACCGAGGGCGAGCGGATCCCGCTGCGCATCGGCTTCCGTACGGTGGAGCTGTCGGACGGCCTGATCAAGGTCAACGGGAAGGCCGTCCTCCTCAAGGGCGTCAACCGGCACGAATGGCATCCGCAGAAGGGCCGCGCGCTGGACCTCGCGACCATGCGCGAGGACGTGCTGCTGATGAAGCGGCACAACATCAACGCCGTCCGCACCTCCCACTACCCGCCGCACCCCGCCTTCCTCGACCTGTGCGACGAGCTGGGCCTGTGGGTGATGGACGAGTGCGACCTGGAGACCCACGGCTTCACCGAACAGGGCTGGCGGGACAACCCCGTCGACGACGACCGCTGGACCCCGGCCCTCCTCGACCGCGCCGCCCGGATGGTCGAGCGGGACAAGAACCACCCGTCGGTCGTCATCTGGTCCCTCGGCAACGAGGCGGGTACCGGCCGCGGCCTGACCGCGATGGCCGAGTGGATCCACGACCGGGACGCGGGCCGGCTCGTGCACTACGAGGGCGACGTCAACTGCCGTGACACAGACATGTATTCACGTATGTACGCGGACCACGCCGAGGTCGAGCGCATCGGCAGGCGCCAGGACGGCGGCACCCACAAGCGCCATGAACTCCCCTTCATCCTCTGCGAGTACGCCCACGCCATGGGCAACGGCCCCGGCGGACTCGCCGACTACCAGCGGATCTTCGAGGCGTACGACCGGCTCCAGGGCGGATTCGTCTGGGAGTGGATCGACCACGGCATCGAGGACGAGCGGTTCGGCTACGCCTACGGCGGCGACTTCGGCGAGGAGTTGCACGACGGCAACTTCGTCTGCGACGGCCTGCTCTTCCCTGACCGGCGGCCCTCCCCCGGGCTGATCGAGTTCAAGAAGGTGATCGAGCCGGTCACCATCGAGGGCGTCGGCATCGGCGGCACGGTCCGGGTCACCAACACCTACGACTTCGCCGACCTGTCCGCGCTGGCCTTCACCTGGTCGTACCAGGTGGACGGCGAGACGGTCGGGACGGGCACCCTGCCGGTCCCCGCGCTCGCACCCGGTGAGTCGGCCGAGGTGAAGCTGCCCGATGCGCCGGTCACGGCCCCGCAGGGCGAGGCGCACTGGACCGTACGGGCGCGGCTCGCCGCCGACACCCCATGGGCGGCGAAGGACCACGTCGTCGCCTGGGGCCAGTTCACCGTGTCGCCGCGCCGGTCCCCGTCGCTCGCGCCGACGGCCGCACCGGTTCCCGGCACGGCGAACGGACGGATCACGCTCGGCCCCGCCTCCTTCGACGCCCGCACCGGCGCGCTGCGGACGATCGGCGGGGTGGACGTCACCGGGCCGCGCCTGGACGTGTGGCGGGCCACGACCGACAACGACGACGGCGCCCCCTGGCAGCCCGACCTCCGCCACGGTCTGCTGTGGCGCGGACTCGGCCTGCACCGCATGCGGCACCGCCTGGACGCGGTGGACCTGGACGACGAGGCGCTGACGGTCCGCACGCGGGTGGCGCCGGCCGCCGCGGAGATCGGGCTGGCCACCGTGTACCGCTGGACCTCGGACGGCGAGCGTCTGCGGCTGACCGTGTCCGTCACCCCCGAGGGCGACTGGCGTGTGCCCCTGCCCCGGCTCGGCATCCGCTTCGGCCTGTCCGCGGCCGACGAGGTGCGCTGGTACGGCGGCGGGCCGGGCGAGGCCTACCCGGACAGCCGGCTCGCCTCCCTGATCGGCCTCTGGCAGTCGACCGTGGACGTCCTGCAGACCCCGTACGTCCGCCCCCAGGAGAACGGCGCCCGCGCCGACGTCCGCTGGGCCGAGCTGGGCGGCCTGCGCGTCGAGGGAGACCCGGAGTTCTCCTTCACGGCCCGCCGCTGGACCACCGAGCGACTGGACGCCGCCGCCCACCGCAGCGACCTCACCCCCGGCGAGACGGTGTGGGTCAACCTCGACCACGGCCAGCACGGTCTCGGCTCCCAGTCCTGCGGGCCCGGCCCACTCCCCCAGTACTACCTGCGGGCCGAACCCGCCCGGTTCTCCTTCGTCTTCTCCCCGGCCGAACCCCCGCAGACCGGCTGACCCATGACCCCGGACCCACCTCCTGGACCCTCTAGGATTCAGCCTAGGAATCCTCAGTACATCCAGTCTGAGAACGTCCAGTCTCAGAAGGTCCAGGAGGTGGCTCGTGGCGCGAGCCGGGCTCACCGCCGACCGGCTGGTGGCGGCAGCCGCCGAACTCGCCGACGAGGCGGGCTTCGAGAACGTCAGTCTGTCCGCGCTGGCCCGGCGGTTCGGGGTGAAGGACGCGAGTCTGTACTCGCACGTCCGGGGCCTGAACGACCTGCGGACCCGGCTCGCGCTGTACGCGGGCGGTGAGTTGATCGACCGGATCGCGCAGGCGGTGGCGGGCCGGGCGGGCAAGGACGCGCTGACCGCGTTCGCGAACGCCTACCGCGCCTACGCCCTGGAGCACCCCGGGCGGTACGCCGCCACCCAGATCCGCGTCGACCAGGCCCTGATCGCCGGCACTCCCGCCCTGCGCCGCACGGCCGACATCACGTACGGCATGCTGCGCGCCTACGACCTGGCCGAACCCGACCTGACCGACGCCGTACGCCTGCTGCGCGGCACCTTCCACGGCTACTGCGTGCTGGAGTCCACCGGCGGCTTCGGCGCGGACCGGGACGTCCAAGTCTCCTGGGACAAGGCGGTCGACGCCCTCCACCTCGCGCTCACCCACTGGCCCCGGGAAGGGCCGGGAAGGAAAGAACGATGACCGAGGCGGCCGAAGAGGTCTCGTACGCCCATGAGGTCACGGGCAGCGGTCCCGTGCTGCTGCTCGTGCCGGGCGGGGCCGGGCACCCGATGGGGCTCGGCCCGTTCACCGAGCGGCTGGCGCGGCGCTTCACCGTGGTGACGTACGACCCGCTGGGCCTCGCCCACGGCCGGCTCGGTCTGCCGGTCCCGGACCAGCGGCCGGCCGACTGGGCCGACGGGGCGCACCAGGTGCTGGAGAAGGTGCTCGCGCCGGGCGAGTCCGCGTACGCGTTCGGGATCAGCGCGGGCGGCGTCGCGGTGCTCGAACTGCTCTCCCGGCATCCGGAGCGGCTGGCGCACGTCGTCGCGCACGAACCGCCCTGCGTCCTGGTGCTGCCGGACGGGCAGCGGCGGCGCGAGGAGCCGATCGACCAGCTCGACGGGCCCGGCCGCCCGCCCGCGGAGGGTCCCTCGGCGACCCCGATGGGCGTCTTCCTCGCCCACGTCCTGCGGCCGTTCACCGCCCACCTTCCCTCCCTCGGTGACTCCCACCTTCCCTCCCTCGGTCCCTCCCTCGGTGCCTCCGGGGGTCGTCTCACCCTGACTGCCGGCAGCGACTCGCGCGGTCAACTCCTCTACGAGACCGCCGAGTCGCTCGCCGAGCGGTTCGGCGGTGCGCTCGTGGAACTCCCGGGCGGGCATCTCGGCACCCTCGATCACCCCGTGGAGGTCGCCGACCTGCTCACCGCGATGCTTCTCTCCAGCGCGCACACCTCGTCGTAGGAGGGTGTCGTCCCGCCCGGCACCGTGCCGGCCACGATGTCGGCCATCGCGTCCAGGGCCGCGCCCAGCGCCCGCCGGTACAGCAGCGAGCCGAGGCTGATCCGGCGGACGCCCAGGTCGGCGAGTCGGGGGACGGTGGGGCCGGCGGGCGAGTAGAGGATGTTGAGCGGCGCGTCGAGGTGCCGGACGAGGGTCCCGATCCGGCCGGGGTCGGTCAGGCCGGGCACGAACACGCCGTCGGCGCCCGCCTGCCGGTAGGCGTCGAGGCGGCGCAGGGTCTCCGCCTCGGCGTCCCGTCCGTGCCCGTCGCCCAGCCAGTACGTGTCCGTACGGGCGTTGACGAACAGGCCGGGCACGGCCGCCTTCACCGCGGCGATCTTCGCGGCGTGCCGGGCGGCCGGGCCGAGCCCGTCCTCCAGGTTGATGCCGACGACGCCGACGGCCCACAACTGGCGGGCGAACTCGGCGACTTCGCCCGGGTCGTCGGAGAATCCGGCTTCGGCGTCGACGGAGAGCAGGTAGGGATCGGAGCCGAGGGTGAGGGCCAGGCGGAGGGTGTGGTCGCGGGTCGCGGCCTGCCCGTCCGGGAGGCCGGTGGCCGCCGCCACGGCGAGGCTCGTCGTGGCGATCGCGGCGAAGCCGCGGGCCGCGAGGGCGGCGGCCGAGGCGTGGTCCCAGGCGTTGGGCAGGAGCAGCGGCTCGCCGGGGCGGTCGTGGAGTGCGGCGAAAGGGGTCACGGCTGGCTCTGCGGTCATGCGTCCACGCTAGGCACCGTACGTTTCGGCAGCCGCCGAACCGTCGCCGGGAGGCGAGCCGGGCATCGGGCCGGCGGCCGGCGGTCGGCGCCGGGTGGATTGGACTAGCGTCGTGACATGAACAGCCACCGCTCCCCCAGCCTTGCCGAGGCCCTCGCCGCGCGAACGGTCGTGCTCGACGGCGGCATGTCCAACCAGCTCGAATCGGCCGGGTACGACCTGAGCGACGACCTGTGGTCGGCACGGCTGCTCGCCGAGCGGCCGGAGGCGGTCACCGAGGCGCATCTCGCGTACTTCGCGGCGGGCGCGGAGGTGGCGATCACCGCGAGCTACCAGGCCACGTTCGAGGGCTTCGCACAGCACGGGATCGGCCGCGCGGGCGCCGCGCGGCTGATGGCGTCGAGTGTGGAGCTGGCCCGTGGGGCGGTACGGGCACGGGTTCGGCAGGCGGGGGGTGCCGGCGGAGCTCGGCCGTTGTGGGTGGCGGCGTCGGTCGGGCCGTACGGGGCGATGCTCGCGGACGGCGCGGAGTACCGGGGGCGGTACGGGCTGAGCGTGGCCGAGCTGGAGCGGTTCCACCGGCCGCGGATCGAGGTGCTGGCCGGTGCCGGGCCGGACGTGCTCGCGCTGGAGACCGTGCCGGACACCGACGAAGCGGTCGCGTTGCTGAGGGTCGTGCGGGGGATGGGGGTGCCGGCGTGGCTCTCGTACACGGTCGACGGGCGGCGGACGCGGGCCGGGCAGTCCCTGGAGGAGGCGTTCGGGCTCGCCGCCGAGGTCGACGAGGTGATCGCGGTCGGGGTCAACTGCTGTGCGCCCCAGGACGTGGAGTACGCGGTGGAGACGGCGGCGCGGGTGACCGGTAAGCCGGTGGTCGTCTACCCCAACAGCGGGGAGACGTGGGACGCGGGAGCGCGGATGTGGGACGGCCGGGCCACGTTCGGCGCGGAGCGGGTGGAGGGGTGGCGTGCGGCGGGGGCGCGGTTGATCGGGGGGTGCTGCAGGGTGGGGCCTTCGGCGATCACGACGATTGCGTTGGCCGCGGGTGTGCCGTAGGGGTGGCGTGGGGTGAGGTGGTCTCGCCGGTGCGGGTGGTCGGTGGCTCGTCGCGCAGTTCCCCGCGCCCCTTCAGGGCGATGGGAAGCTGCGCGGGGATGGAGGATCGGGCGCCGTAAACGGCGTCCCACTTCCTGCTGGTGGTGCGGGAGCATTCCCTGCGTGAACATCACATCGGCGTCATTGAAGTCACAGGCCTTCATGGGCGCCGATGTGGTCTGCTTGCTGCTGTCGGCATCCCGGCTGGACTTGTCGTCGGTGTCGCTGCAGGCAGCGAGGAAGAGGGCGCCCACTTGGCATGACCGGCGCCGGTCATGCCAAGTGGGCGTTGTGCGGGACGTGCTTCAGCCCGGAACGACGGGGGCGGCTCGGAACTTGTCCAGCCCCGGGAAGGGGTTGTCCGGCCGCAGGCTGCGATACGTTGCGTCGACGAACGACAGCGGCATCCACTTCGACGGCTGTTCATCGATCTGGTGCGCGACGGTCTCGAGGAGTTGCTCGCGCAGATCCAGCCAGGGGAACGCCTCGTGAGCGGCGTCCAGGACTGCGCGATCCACCGCCTCGGCGCCGAATCCCCAGATGTCAGCCCCTGTCCCGAGGTAGGTAAGAGCAACTTCCGGCTGCTTGAAGAGCGCGATCCCGGGGGACGTGTGCAGCGCCACCGCGTCCCATACGAGGTCTGCCGCGGCATCGGAGAGTCCATGCTCTCGCGCGAAGCGGGCGGCCCGGAAGGCTCCGTCCACCTCGAACCGGTTCGGCCCCTGACCTTCATCGGTCAGGCCGATGTCGTGCAGCACGCTGCCCAGGAACAGGGTCTCGTCGTCGTAGTCCGTGCCTGCGTCGAGCTTCTGCGTGGCGGCGATGCTGCGGGCGTAGAAATAGCTGCGGATGGTGTGATTGAGGAGGTACGCAGGTAAATGTTCAGCGGTGAACTCGACAGCGGCCTCTGTCGCACGCGTTCGCGGCCAGCTTCCGATCTTCTCCGGCAGGGAGTCCAGGAGGCTCATCGCTCTACCACCCTGAGGGTCAGGTGCTCCGCCATGACCGCATCCGCGGACCGCAGTTCGCCCACAATGTTGGTCTGTTCGAAGTAGGTGTACCACCCGGACCGGTCGACACCGTCGAGGAAACCGTCGACCAGTGCCTTGGAGGGAGCCTGCCAGACCGCGAACCACTGATACTCGGTCCCGTTCTGCACCGCCTCGTCCGTGCGGCCCCAGCCGAGCGTCACCACATCGACCGCGGCAAGCTGCTTCATGGCGTCCTGGATGCCCGCGAACAGAGCCTGTCGCGTCTCCTCGTCTGCGGCAAGGAAAGCTTGCTTGGGGGTCCAGGTTTCGACCACTACGTACATGTCGCATTCCTCCAGATGTCATCTTTCAAGGCCGTAAGCAGCGTAGGAAGACGGCAGCCTAGGTACCATGGCCAAATGGACAATAGTCCCAAGGATTTGGCCAAGGTCGTAGTCGTGGTACAGAACGGCTTCGTCCCGTTGGACGTCGCCGTTCCCCAGCAGGTATTCGGCCGCTGGCCTGCGAAGTTGCTCGTGTCAAGGCCGGACGGCACACCCTACGAGCTGGCCCTTGTCGGCCCTGCCTCCATGGTCGGCCCAGGTCCCGTTGCGGTTACCGCACTCGGGTCACTGGACGAGCTCGAATCAGCCGACACGGTGGTCGTGACCGGCGTGGAAGATCCCACCGTGCCCACGGACCCGGAGTTGGTGGCGAGGCTGCGTGACTCGTACGAGCGGGGCAGCCGCATGGTGTCCATCTGTACTGGCGCGTTCGCGTTGGGGGCTGCGGGCGTCCTGGACGGTCGCAGTGCCACTACTCACTGGCACTGGGCGCAGCTCCTGCGGGATCGGCACCGATCAGTGCGCGTCCGTGAGGCGGAACTGTACATCGAGGACACCGGGGTCTTCACGTCCGCCGGCGTCCTCGCCGGAACCGACCTGTGCCTGCACCTTCTGCGGCTCGACCATGGTCAGGCCACTGCGAACGCCATGGCGCGCTTCATGGTCAGCCCGCCACACCGTGAGGGAGGGCAGGCGCAGTACATCGAGCCCTTGCCGCCCACTGGGGATCCGAACATCGCCGTGGTCACCGCATGGATTCTGGAGCACATCCACGAGCCGCTCACGCTTGAGGCTGTCAGCCGGCACAGCCACATGAGCCCGCGTACACTGCGCCGTAAATTCCAGGCCGCGACCGGGTCGAGCGTCATGCAGTGGGTGGCCGTGCAGCGCGTTGCCCGTGCCCGGGAGCTCCTCGAGACCACCGGCCTCGGCATCGATGAGATCGCGCACCTCAGCGGCTTCGGCTCGGCAGAATCGCTGCGGGTGCACTTCACGGCGCTGATGCGGACCAGCCCGTCGAGGTACCGGCGCACGTTCGCGGAGCCTGTTGGAGGTGCGGACGCGCCGGAAGCCCTCGACACGTGAGCGCGTGACGGTGGGGGGCGCATCGCCAGCCGGCAGGGATTCAAGCAGCGCAGGGCCCACCGCCTTCAGGGGGACGGCATCGAACACGGCCGCAACCGGTCATGGTGTTTGGCCGGCGCAACGGCTCTTGATGTCATTGCGGGGCTGGGTTCGCCAGGCCGAAGCCGACCAGGGAAGCCGGCCCGACCTGCTGACCACCGCCGAGCGGGCCGAACTCTCACACAACTCCGCAAGGGAATAGCCGAGTTGCGGCGAGCCAATGAGATCCTCAAAGCTGCTCCGGTGTTTTTCGCGAAGGAGCTCGACCAGCCCCGCACGAGGCCGACGCGGTGATCGACCACCTCCGCGACGACTTCGGGGTCGAGCCGGTGTGCCGGGAACTGGACCTGTCGGTCTCGGCATACAACGCCCGCCGCAGGCGGCCCGCATCCGCCCGGCACCTGCGTGACGAACGGCTCGTCGAGCACATCCACCGCATCCACGCCGCCTCCGGCAAGGCCTACGGAGCCCGGGGCATCCACCGCCGGCTGTGACGCGAAGGCGGGTCGTGTCCCTTGACGTGGTGGAGGGTGGCTGAGCGCGCAGATCCCCGCGCCCCTTCAGGGTGATCGAAAAGTGCGGGGGGATGGAGGACCGGGGGCCGTAGAGGGTGGGGGGACGAGCTTTGCTCCCCGGGCCCTTTGGGGGTGTCAGTGGTGGCGGGTGGTGGTGACGGAGCGGCGGAGGCGGCGGACGGCGGTGGGGGCGGGGAGGGTGGGGGGTGTGGTCCAGAGGGCGAGTTCGGGGTCGCGGGGGCCGTGGGTGGTCTGTGGCCGGCCGGTGTCGAAGACGCGGACCGGGTGGGTGGTGTCCCAGGGTTGCCAGCCGGGGTCGCCGGTGCGGGCGAACCGTACCCAGGAGCCGTGCATCTCGGTGGCCAGGTCTTCCGGGGGGCCCTCGCCGGCGAGTTTCGCGGACTCGGGGACGTCGCCGGAGTCGAAGACGAAGCCGAGTTCGAGGGCGTGGCAGGCGCCGAGGTCGGGGAGGCGGGAGGGCCAGGCGAACTCGTAGAGGTGGGAGGTGCCGGGGCGGGCGTCGGCCAGGCGGTGGAAGGGGATGCGCAGGATGTGGTCGGTGACCATCTGGCCGGCGATCTCGGCGGTTCCGGCGTCCGGGTGCAGGGCGCGATAACCGCGCGGGACCTCGTGGCCGGCGTGGCAGCGGGCCATGGCGCCGGCCAGGGCGACCGGGCCGAGCCGGTCGACGTGGTCCAGGAGTCCACCGGGCACGAGCCACAGCCGGTACTCGTCGCGGGTCCAGCCCATGAGGAGGTCGATGCCGGGGGCGGCGTCCCCGTCGATCAGGGCCTGCAGCGGGTCGCGGGGCACGAGGTCGCCGTCGATGACGATGCCGAAGGCCGGGCCACCGAGGACGGGGCTGCTCAGCCGCCCCACCTCCGCCTGGGTGCGCAGCAGCAGTTCGCGGTCGACGGCGGCGAAGGCCGCGGCGGTGGCGGGGATCCTCAGCCGTGTGGCCATCCGGCGGACCATGCGCCGTACCTTGTCGCGTTCCGAGGCCTCCGGTGGCCCGCTCTGCAGGATCGCCCGCCGGACGAGGCCCTGGGCCTGGGGCGCGGCGATGAGGGCACCCACGCTGATGGCGCCGGCCGACTGTCCGCACAGGGTGACGTTGTCCGGGTCGCCGCCGAAGGCCGTGATCGCCTCGTGGACCCATCGCAGGGCGGCGAGCTGGTCGCGCAGGCCGGCGTTGGGCGGTGCGTCGGGGAACAGTCCGTAGCCCTCCACGCCCAGTCGGTAGTTGACCGAGACGCAGATGACACCGTCGCGGGCGAAGGTGCTGCCGTCGTAGACCGGTACGGCCGAGGAACCCCTGGTCAGGGCGCCGCCGTGCAGCCAGACCAGGACCGGGAGCCGGGCGTGCGGGCTGGGGTCGGGGGTCCAGACGTTGAGGTTGAGGCAGTCCTCGCCCGGGATGACCGGGTCGGAGAGGTACTGGGCGAACGCCTCGGAGTACGGCGGTTTCGGCGCGGTCGGCCCGAAGGCACCGGCGTCGCGGACTCCGTCCCAGGGTGCGGGAGGCTCGGGCGGCCGGAACCGCCGGGGGCCGAAGGGCGGGGCGGCGTAGGGGATGCCCCGGAATACCGCGATGCCCCGCTCGTACCTGCCGCGTACGGCCCCGTGGGGCGTCCTGACCACGGGGCCCGCCTGTTCTGCTGTCATCGCCCACCAGCCCTTCGCCGAGCTCGTGCACCGCTCACATCAGAGCATCACATCGCGCGGATGTATTCCGGCGCACGGACTTCGTTCATGGCTGAACGGCGTACGGGCGTACGGGCGTACGGCATGCCCGCGTATGGCATACGGCGAACCGCGTACGGCCGGGCACCCCGTACGCGAGGTGCCCGGCCGTCGTCCTGCTGTCGTGGCGTGTCGTGTGCGAGACGCCGGCGGCTCAGTCGCCCCCGCCGTGCCCCGCCGCTCCGACCAGCGCCTCCACCACGTCCACGGCGCTGCCGTCGTGGTCGCTGCCGGCCGTACCGCTGCCGGTCTGGAGGTTGGCCGTGCGGTCGACCTCAAGGATGGAGTCGGCGTGGGAGTTGTCGAGGACGGTGATCAGACTGCTGCTGCCACTGCCACCGTCACCACCCTCCGCAGCGGCAGCCGCGGGTGCGACGCCGACACCGACGCCGAGGAGCGCGGCAGCGAGGGCAGCGGCCACGCCGAGGCGGGGTCCGGCGCCCGATGTACGCATACCGGTTCCCGACGCCCGCATCCCGGCGCGGGTGGCCCTCCGCTGGGGAAGGGTCACACGCTCACGCCCTCGGGGGTGAGCCGCTCGGGGTCGATGTTGCGCTCCAGCAGGGTGGTGGAGGCCTTCACGCCGATCCCGCCGGCCGGGTCGAACCGGGGCAGGCGTCCGTCGGCCGCCTTGAGGTCCACCAGCGCGGAGTCCATCGCCTCGTGGGCGGCGAACAGGCAGGGGGTGCTGTAGATGGCGACGTCGACGCCGAGGTCTTCCAGTTCGCCGAGGGAGAGGCGGGGGGACTTGCCGCCGGCGATCTGGTTGAACAGCAGCGGCTTGTCGCCGATGACCTCGCGGACGCGCTTGATCCACTCGATGCTGCGCACGCCGTCGACGAGGATCACGTCGGCGTCGGTCGCGGCGAGCCGCTCGGCCCGGTGCAGGATGTCGCGCTCGTCGGTGGCGTCCGTACGCGCGACGACGACCAGGTCCTTGCGGGTCTCCAGGACCTTGTGCAGCTTCTCCAGGTACTCCTCCAGCGGCAGCACCTGCTTGCCGTCGGCGTGGCCGCAGCGGCGGGGCCGCTTCTGGTCCTCCAGGATCACCCCGGAGGCGCCGATGCGTTCCAGCCCCTCGACCACGTGGCAGGCGACCTCGGGGTCGACGTACCCGTCGTCGATGTCGACCAGCAGGTGGTGGCGCGGGAACGCGCCGCGCAGCCGCTGGACGAAGGCCACCATGTCCGGCCAGGCGATGAATCCGATGTCGGGCAGCCCGTAGTACGAGGCCGCGAAGCCGAAACCCGAGACGAACATGCCGTCGTAGTGCCTGGCGGCGATCGACGCCGAGTACATGTCGTACACGCCGATCAGTGGTGTGGTCCCGGGCCCGGCGATCCGGTCGCGCAGGTTCTTCCCGTAAGTCAAGGTCCGGCTCCTCTGTGGGTGGGTGACGCGGTGTGTGGGAGGCCGCCGCGTCTCGACGCCCTTTACCGAGACAAAAGGTTCCCGTGAGTCGTGCGTGACTTTTCTTCTATGCGTGCTTTACTCACTCGCTCGGCGGAACGGGTTCACCGCAGAAACGTCACTCGGAGCGCCGTACCGCCCAGTTCAGACCGCCGCGCAGGTGAGCCAGGAAGCGCGGGTCGCGATAGGCGGACGCGGCGTGCCCGAGTGCCGTGTAGAACACCCGTCCGGTTCCTTGGGTGCGGCACCAGGCCAGTGGATGGTCGGCGCCCATCCCGCCGCCCTCGTACGACTCCTCGTCGGCCCGCAGCAGCACCCGGACACTCTCGCGCGGGTTGGCCCGGAAGTCGTACCACTCGTCGGTGAAGTCCCAGACGGCGGGCAGCGGGCGGGTGGCGGGGTGGGTGGCGTCCTCGACGACGGCGCGGCCCGGCTGGTACGCGGGGTGGCGGGCGAAGCGGGCGCCGAGGAGGTCGCCGTAGTACGGCCACCCGTACTCGGTGCAGGCGGCCGCGTGCACGCCGACGAAGCCGCCGCCCGACTCCACGTACCCGGCGAGGCGCTCGCGCCCGGCCCAGGTCAGCACGTCGCCGCTGGTGGAGAGGAAGACGACCGCCGCATACGGCTCCAGCGGCTGCTCCAGCCGCGCCGGATCCTCGGTGTGGTCGACGGCGAAGGGCCGCATCGCGCGCAGGGCGGCGACGGCGTCGGGGATGGAGTCGTGGCGGTAGTCCGTGGTGCGGGTGCAGACGAGCAGCCGGGGAGCGGGAGCCATGGCGGCGACCTTATGCCCGGCGGCGCGGTCCGCGACCCCCGGCGGTGAGGTCCGCGACCCCCGGCTGCAGGGTGCGCGAGCCCCCGCTGCACGGTCCGCGAGCCCCGGCGGCGCGGTCCCGACCGCCTGTGGCGCGGCGGCACCGTGTCCGATTCCTTCAAGACGTGCCCGGTGCCCTCTGCCTACGGTGTCCGGCATGACTCCACGATTCGCCGTGATCGGTGTGGTGGCCTCCGATCTGGCCGCCTCGCTCGCCTTCTACCGTCGCCTCGGGCTGGTCTTCCCGGAAGGGGCCGAGGAACAGCCGCATGTCGAGGCCGAGTTGCCCGGCGGGCTGGTGCTCGCCCTGGACACCGAGGAGACCGTCCGCTCCTTCCACCCGGGTTGGCGGCCACCGGCCGGTGGGGGGCGGGTCGGGCTCGCCTTCCGGTGCGGCTCACCGGCCGAGGTCGACTCCGTGTACGAGGATCTGGTCGGGGCCGGGTACCACGGGGAGTTGAAGCCGTGGGACGCCTTCTGGGGGCAGCGGTACGCCACCGTGCACGACCCCGACGGCAACGGCGTCGACCTGTTCGCGCCGCTGGCCGGCGAGTAGCTCGCCGAGCGTCGTGCCCGCGAACTCCCGTACGTCCCGGGCGAGATGCGGTTGGTCCGCGTAGCCGGCGCGGGCCGCCGTCTCGGCGTACGGCACTCCGGCGCGGGCGAGCGCCAGGGCGCGTCGCAGACGCAGGATGCGGGCCAGGGTCTTGGGGCCGTAGCCGAAGGCGGTGCGGCAGCGGCGGTGCAACTGGCGGGCGCCGATGCCCAGTCGGTCGGCGGTCGCCGCGACCGGGCGGCCCTCGTCCAGGTGCTGCACCAGGCGGTGCAGGAGCGGGTCGGGGGCTGCCGCGGGCTGTGCGGCCCGGTCGAGGGCGATGTCCTCAAGGCCGGTCGCCGGGTCGGGCGCCGCGGCGACGCGGTCGAGCAGCCGTCGTACCCGGGCGGCGGGCCACAGGTCGGACAGGTCCACGCGGCTGTCGCGCAGTTCGTGGGCGGGTACGCCGAGCAGGGCGGGCGCGGTGCCGGGGAAGAAGCGGATGCCGGCCCAGGAGCGCGGCGGGCCCTCGACGGCGTGCGCGCGGGTGTCGGGGCCGGCGACCAGCAGCCGGCCCTCACTGAACAGCAGGTCCATGCAGCCGTCGGGAAGCACCGGCCGTACCGCGCCCCCGTCGGGACTGTTCGTCCACACGACCGCGCCGCTCAGCCGGGACGCCCGCTCCGTGTACACGTACGCCAGAGTACGTCCGGGCGGACGGCGTCCGGGCGGGGCGGCGGACGGCGCCGGGACGGTCAGGTGCCGCGGGCGCGGTGTTCCTGGGGGCTGACACCGTAGGCGCGTTTGAAGGTGCTGGAGAGAGCGAACGTGGTGCCGTAGCCGACCCGGCAGGCGAGGAAGTCGCGGCGCGGCGGACGAGGGCGGCGCGGGAGGCGCCGGTCCTGGCGGCGGGCGAGGACACCGTCCACGGGTGCGCCGGGTCGTCCCGCGGCAGGCGCAGGGCGCGGCCGACGACCGGGTCGGCGCGAGCCCGGTACCAGGCGGGTGCCTCCGCTTCCGGGCGGGAGAGCCGGGCCCGCGGCGCGGAGGTGACGAGCAGGTCGAGCAGCCGGTCGAGGATCACCTCCTGGCCGGGCCCGTCCCGCATCGGGTGGGGGCCGATCAGCATCACCGCGGAGCCGGAAAGCCGCAGGGCCGTCGCCGATCCGGCTGCGCCGACGCCCCTGCCACCACGCCCAGGCGCTGATCCTCCCGGCCGCGAGTGCGACCAGGTGTACGGTTCCGGGCCGCGGACGATGGCGAGGTCACCCGCCCGCAGGCGCACGGGCCCGCCGCTGTCCGGCGGCACCCAGGAATCGCCGCCGGCCTGCGAGTGTGTCCACGCGGACAGGACGGAGAACGGGGCACGAAGGAACGGGAGACAACCGCGGACGCGGTGAGTGCCGGAGGGGGAGCCAGTCGCGGACGGCGTGCCCTCACTGGTCCCGGTGTGCCCTGTCCGTCGTGGCCTTGTGGGCCGCGTGGGTGTGGTGGTGGGGGTTCTTGGCGTGGGTGCGCAGGCGGGCGGTGACGTCCTCCGGGGGGAGGAAGCGGGACCAGCGTTCCGGGAACTCGGACGGCATGTCCGGGTCCTCGGGGTCGGACTCGCGGGCGGCGGCGACGCGGCTGACGTACTCGACGACCTCGGCCTCGCGCAGCCGGTCGTTGGCCGCGCGGGCGGCCGCGGTGGCGGCGGCCGGCCACACCCGGTCGATGGCGGCGTTGACGGCCGCCCCGACGAGCACGGCGAAGGCGCCCACGCCGATCCACAGCAGGACGGCGACGGCGGCGGCGAGGGAGCCGTAGATGGTGGCGCCCTCGATGGTGTGGGTGAGGTAGATGCGCAGCAGGAAGCTGCCGAGGACCCACATGGCGAGGGCGACCAGTGCGCCGGGCACGTCCTCGATCCAGGGGGACCGGACGGGCACGGAGACGTGGTAGAGGGTCGTCAGGAAGACGATGGACAGGACGATGACGACCGGCCAGTACAGCACCTGGACGACCGTCTCCGACCAGGGCACGACCCGGACCACCGCGTCCGGCCCGGCCACCATCAGCGGCAGCGCGACCGAGCCGATCAGCAGGGCCACGATGAACAGCAGGAAGGACATCACCCGGGTCTTGACGATGCCGCGGACGCCGTCGAGGCCGTACATGACGGTGATGGTGTCGATGAAGACGTTCACCGCGCGGGAGCCCGACCAGAGGGCGAACAGGAAGCCGATGGAGATGACGTCGGGTCTGCCGCCCTTGATCACGTCGTGCAGGATCGGCTCGGCGATCTCCTTGACGCCCTTGTCCGACAGGATCGTGCGGGCGGCGTCGAGGATGTTGGTCTGCAGGCTCTGGATGGTGTCCGTGCCGGTCCAGGTGTCGACGTAGGCGAGCAGGCCGATGAGGCTCAGCAGGAGGGGCGGCACCGACAGGAGCGTGAAGAACGCGGCCTCGGCGGCCAGACCCAGGATCCGGTACTCCATGCAGGAGTTGACGGTGTCCTTGAGCAGCAGCCAGGTCGTCCTGCGCTTGGAGACGTTCCGGTAGAGGGCTCTGGCGCGATGGAGGCGGCCGGGCGGCCGTTCGGGGGTTTCACTTGCTGGCTGCACGACCTAACGGTATCCGCCGAACGGGGCCGCCCTCACCCCCCGGGGCCGGTGGCGGGTCCGGACGCGCCGACGGGCCGCGCTGTGTCACTCTGAGTCCATCGTGGCCGCCGTCCCGGATAGGTTCACCACCATGGCAGGCATCCCCACCCACACCGTGACGAACCAGCCGCCCCCGCTGGTCGGATACGACGTCTTCAGCGCCGACCGCGCCCTCGTCGAGGCGGTGCGCCGGTACACCGGTCCCGGGTCGCGGGAGGGCGTGCTGAGCGAGCTGTCCGAGCTGGGGCGGGCCGCGGGTTCCGCGCAGTTGCAGGAGTGGGGGGTGCAGGCGAACGAGCATCCGCCGCGGCTGCGCACGCACGACCGCTACGGCCGTCGCGTCGACGAGGTCGACTTCCATCCGGCCTGGCACCGGCTGCTCGGCAAGGGTGTCTCGGCGGGGCTGACCGGCGCATGGACGCGGCCGGCCGGGCATGTGCGCAGGGCGGCCGGGTTCCTGGTGTGGACGCAGGTGGAGGCGGGCAACTGCTGCCCGCTGTCGATGACCCACGCGGCGGTGCCCGCGCTGCGGACCGACCCGGAGCTGGCCGCCGAGTGGGAACCCCGGCTGACCTCCACGATCTACGAGCGCGAGCTGCGGCCCGCCGGCGCCAAACCCGGCGCCATCTTCGGCATGGGCATGACGGAGAAGCAGGGCGGCAGCGACGTACGGGCGAACACGACCGAGGCCCGGCCGCTCGCCGAGGAGGGGACGTACACCCTCACCGGGCACAAGTGGTTCTGCTCGGCGCCGATGTCGGACGGCTTCCTCGTGCTGGCCCAGGCCTCCACCGCCCGGGGACAAGGGGGGCTGACCTGCTTCCTCGTCCCGCGTGTCCTCGCGGACGGCACCCGCAACGTCTTCCTCATCCAGCGGCTCAAGGACAAGCTGGGCAACCGGTCCAACGCGTCCGCCGAGGTCGAGTTCGACGGCACCTGGGCCCGCCGGGTCGGTGAGGAGGGGCGCGGGGTGCGCACGATCATCGAGATGGTCGCCGCGACCCGTCTCGACTGCGCGCTCGGCTCGGCCGGCCTGATGCGGCAGGCGGTGGCACAGGCGATCCACCACTGCGCCCACCGGGAGGCCTTCGGCGGCCCGCTGATCGACAAGCCGCTGATGCGCAACGTGCTGGCCGACCTCGCGCTGGAGTCCGAGGCCGCGACCGCGCTCGCCCTGCGCCTCGCCGCCGCCTACGACGACGACTCCGAACAGGAGCGCGCCTTCCTGCGGCTCGCGGTGCCGGCCGCGAAGTTCTGGATCACCAAGCGGTGCGCCCCGGTGGCGGTCGAGGCCGCGGAGTGCCTGGGCGGCAACGGCTACGTCGAGGAGTCCGGCCTGCCCCGGCTGGTCCGTGAGTCCCCCCTGAACTCGGTCTGGGAGGGCGCCGGCAACGTTCAGGCGCTGGACGTCCTGCGCGCGCTCCAGCGCGAACCGGGCGCCCTCGACGCCTGCCTCGCGGAGATCGGCCGGGCCCACGGCGCCGACCACCGCCTGGACCGCGCCGTCAAGGACCTCTTCAGCGAACTCGCCGACCTGGACGGCATCGAGGGCCGCGCCCGCCGCCTGGCCGAACGCCTCGCCCTCGTCCTCCAGGGCTCCCTCCTGGTCCGCCACGCCCCACCGGAAGTGGCCGACGCCTTCTGCGCCTCACGCCTGGGAGGCGACCGCGGCGCAAGCTTCGGCACCCTACCGACCGGCCTCGACCTCACCTCAGTGGTAAACCGCGCCCGCCCTGTCCAATGAATCACCGACCAGGCACCCCAACCTGAAGGAGCGCGGGCAACTGCACGACGTACGGTGAATCACCGACCAGGCACACCAACCTGAAGAGGCGCGGGCAACTGCACGACCAGCCACAACGAACACGCACCCGCCCCGCGCAATGAATCACCGACCAGGCACCCCAACCTGAAGAGGCGCGGGGAACTGCACGACCAGCCACAACGAACCCGCACCCGCCACCCCTCAGCCAGCCCCACCCTCGGACGCGAATCCGCCAAGCCCCCGGCGAGGGTGATGCTGCGCCGACACGGCACCACCCCCACCTCATGGGCCAGTTGAAGGCCACGAGCGCCACCCTGGGGCGGCGCCGCGGTCAAGTCTCAGCCAGTCCCCATCCGTTCACCAGGGTTGCAAGGGGTTGCAACATGTTGGCGAGTGTGCCCGGACTGTGTGCCTCCGGCATGCGCCGAACGGCAGTATGTCGGCAGCAGCCGGACCGGAAGCGCCACCCGGACCGCTGGACCGATGTGTTCGACGCCCTTCCGGGAGGGTCCCCGTGGTCAACCCGCCGATGAACGTGACGCGTCTGGCCGCGGTGGACGCGGCGCAGGCGGCACGGGTGCTGAGCGAGGTGCGCGACGCCACGCTCGCCGGACAGCGTGCCCGGATCGCGCCCCGGCCGGTGATCGAGCAGTCCTGGGGACGGATGCTGCGCAGCGGGGTCGACCCCGAGCGCGACTTCAGATCGGGGCTGTTACCCGAGGAGGAGGTGCGGCGCCGGCGGGAGGAGTCGCCGCTGCGGCACGTCATGCCGGTGCTGCGCGAGGGACTGCTCTCGGTCGCGGACGTCGCCCACCACATCATGGTCGTCGCCGACGCGGAGGGGCGGGTGCTGTGGCGCGAGGGCTCCTCGCAGGTGCTGCGCAAGGCCGACGGGCTCGGCTTCGAACTCGGCGCGGACTGGCGGGAGGACGTCGTCGGCACCAACGGCGTGGGCACCCCGGCGGTCGTACGGCGGCCCGTCCAGGTGTTCGCCTCCGAGCACTTCGTACGCTCGCACGGCACCTGGACCTGCTCGGGCGCCCCGATCACCGACCCCAGGGACGGCCGGCTGATCGGCGTGGTGGACGTCAGCGGTCCGCTGGAGACCATGCACCCGGCGACCCTCGCCTGGGTGGACTCGGTGGCCAAGCTCGCCGAGGCGCGCCTGCGCGAACTGCATCTGGCCTCGCTGGAGCGGCTGCGGGCGGTGGCGGCGCCGGTGCTGGCCCGGCTGGACGGGCGGGCGCTGGTGGTGGACCGGGACGGCTGGACGGCGGCGGTGACCGGGATGCCGTACGTACGGCGGGTGGCGCTGCCCAAGTCCCTGCGGCCGGGCCGCCGGTGGCTGGCCGCGCTGGGCCCGTGCGCGGTGGAGCCGATGGCCGGGGGGTGGTTGCTGCGGGCGGCCGAGGAGCCGCAGTCGGCCCCGGCCACGCGGATCGTGCTGGACCTGACCCGGCCGGCCCGCCGCTCGATGACGGTGACGGCCACGGCGGGCTCGTGGTCGCACGAACTCAGCCCCCGGCACGCCGAGTTGCTGTACCTGCTGACCGAACACCGCTCCGGGCGCGGGGCGTCGGGGCTGGCGGACGACCTCTTCGGCGATCCGTCACGGACGGTCACCGTCCGGGCCGAGATGTCGCGGATCCGGCGGTATCTGGGGGACCTTCTGCAGCACCGGCCGTATCGTCTCTGCGAGGACGTCGAGGTCGAGGTGCTCACCCCCGACGACCTCCGCGACCTGCTGCCCCAGTCGACGGCACCGGGGGTGGCACGCAGACGGGTGGTGTCCGGGGAGGCCTGAAGGGGGACGAGCCGTCCGTCCACCGAGAGGCGACGAGCCCCCAGCACTCTTACCGCATATTTGCTGCGTCTTCGCCCGGCGGCACGCCCCACTGCCGTAGCATCCTGTGACGGGCCTTCTCTTCTGCTCCTCGGTCAACGTACGGACCATCAGGCGCAGTTGGTCCGCCTCGGGAGGAGACATGAAGCATCGCGGCAGACACCGCAGGCGCAGGCGGGGCGCGGCCCTGCGTGCGGTCCTGGCCGGTACCGCGCTGGCGCTCACCGCGGCGGCCACGGTCATCAGCGCCTCTCAGGCCACGACCGCCGGGGACCCCGGCGCGCTCAAGCCGCTGACCTCCCCGTCGGACACCGGCGCGCTGCGTCTCCAGGAGAACCTGGTGCCCGCCCGCACGCTGAACCGGCTCGCCGCGTCCATGGGCCGCCCGGTCGGTGTGGACGCCGTGCTGCGCACCGCCGATCACCGGATGCGCGCGGGCGCCCAGTGTTCCTCCGGGGACCGTGACTCCCTTCCCCTCTCCCCGGCCGTCACCCGCGCCTACTGCTGGGACCGGGCCGAGGGTGCGGACACCGCCTGGCGGCCGGCCTCGGTGACGACCTCCGGGGACGCCGACGACGACGGCGTCTGGGGCACCCACCGGGTGATCCTCACCGGCTGGACCCACAGCACCACCACCGGGCCCGCCGCCGAGCGGGGCCTCGCGCGGGTCGCGTTCGTCGACGCGGACGACCCGGCCCGGCCCGTCTACCGCTGGGTGCTCCTGGTGGTGCCGGTCGACGGCGGCCGGGACTACCGCGGCCTGTCCTCCCGTGTCTCCGGCATGGTCTGGCACCAGGACAAGCTGCTGGTAACCACCCGCACCGGTAGCGCCGACGCGCTCTACGTCTACGACCTGGACCGTATCCAGCGCACCACCGTGGACGGCCCCGCGATCGGCCGGGTGCCGGGCGGCTGGTCCGCCGACGGCCACGGGTACGTGATGCCCGCCGTGGGGTCCTACCGGCTGCCCGCCGGCCACTGCACGGCGTCCGGCGCGCGGCCCTGCCCCGGCACGCTCTCCCTGGACCGTACGACGGCGCCCGAGAGTCTCGTCGCCGGCGAGTGGACCGCCCCGGGCGACGACCGCCGCACCCGGCTGTGGCGGTACACGTTCAGCGACGCCCCCGAGCGCGGCGGGCTGCTGGCCACCGACGCCGCCGGGGTGGCGAAACCGGTCGAGGCGTACCGGACGCGGGCGGGCGGCATCCGGGGCGTGCTGGCGTACCGGAAGGCCGGGGTGGCGCGCTCGTCCTGGTATGTGGGACAGCTGTCCGGATCCGCGGACCGTCACGGTGCGCTGTGGCGGCAGGACACCGGTGGCGCGCGGACCGCGCACTGCGGCTCGGACGACTCCCGCCACTGCTGGGCCCAGTCCACCGGCTCCCTCTCCTATTGGCAGGAGACCGGCGAGGTGTGGTCCCTGTCGGACCGGATGCTGTTCTCGGTCCCGCTGGCGGCGCTCGACCGCTCGCTGGGGTGAGCGCGCCGGCCACGGAACAGCGGGCGGCGTGACGCGGTCGATCGACAGACAGCCGGACGGGATGATTCCCTGGCCCGCATGAGCAGCGTCCCTGTCACCATCTGGTCCCTGGAACAGACCTCCGCGAGCGATCTTCTGCCGGCCGCCGCGCCCGAGGGCGACGACCTGCGGATCGTGCGCGCCGAGGTCCCCTCCCCCGAGTTCAGCCGGTTCCTGTACGCGTCGGTCGGCGGCGACATCCACTGGACGGACCGGCTCGGCTGGGACTACGCCCGGTGGCAGGGGTTCCTGGACCGGCCGGGTGTGGAGACGTGGGTGGCGTACGACCGGGGGACGCCCGCCGGTTACGTCGAACTGGAGGCGCAGGACGAGGGCGTGGTCGAGATCGTCTACTTCGGTCTGCTCCCGGCCTTCCGCGGACGCCGTATCGGTGGCCATCTGCTGTCGTACGGCATCGCGCGCGCCTGGGACCTGGCCGAGCGGTGGCCGGACCGGACGCCGACCAAGCGGGTGTGGCTGCACACCTGCAGCAAGGACGGCGAGTTCGCGATGGCCAACTACCTGCGGCGCGGGTTCACGCTGTTCGACACCAAGGTCGAGGAGGAGGCCGTGGTGTCCACGCCCGGCCCCTGGCCCGGCGCCTACCCCGCCTGACCTGGCGGCGACCCCGCCCGACCTGGCGCCTGCCCTGCCTGACCTGGCGCCTGCCCCGCCCGACCCTGGCGGGACGAGCCGTTCCGCCGCACGTGTGACCGACGACACCCTTGTCCCACATTTCGGGACAAGGGTGTCCGCATGTTGGATAAAGCTGGACTGTGTCCAGAACGCCGTGACACGCTTCCGTCATGTCTGGAACTGGAATTGCCTTGGTGAGTCGGCGGCACGTCGACCTGGGCCGCATGTCCAGCGCCATCTGTCCGGCGAGCTGATCTTTCCAGCACCGCCGATCCCCCGTACCTCCTCGCCTGCCCGCGCGATGCCGCGCGCCTATGCCCGCATGCGCCCGTGTGCGCAGGTCAGAGCCTCTTTCCACCTGTCCCGAAGGACGTAGAACCATGGCCGCCACCCCACAGAACCCTGACGCCTCCGCGCCCCGACGCAAGGTGAGCCGTCACCGCGGCGAGGGTCAGTGGGCCGTGGGTCACCTCACCCCGCTCAACGGCAACGAGCAGTTCAAGAAGGACGACGACGGTCTCAATGTGCGGACACGCATTGAGACGATCTACTCCAAGCGCGGTTTCGACTCGATCGACCCGAACGATCTGCGCGGCCGTATGCGCTGGTGGGGGCTGTACACCCAGCGCAAGCCCGGGATCGACGGCGGCAAGACCGCGATCCTGGAGCCGGAGGAGCTGGACGACGAGTACTTCATGCTGCGGGTGCGCATCGACGGCGGGCGGCTGACCACGGAGCAGCTGCGCGTCATCGGCGAGATCTCCCAGGAGTTCGCCCGGGGCACCGCGGACATCACCGACCGGCAGAACATCCAGTACCACTGGATCCGGATCGAGGACGTGCCCGAGATCTGGAACCGGCTGGAGGGCGTGGGCCTGTCCACGACCGAGGCCTGCGGTGACACGCCCCGCGTGATCCTCGGCTCCCCGGTCGCCGGCATCGCCGAGGACGAGATCATCGACGGCACCCCGGCCATCGAGGAGATCCAGCGCCGGATCATCGGCAACAAGGCGTTCTCGAACCTGCCCCGCAAGTTCAAGTCCGCGATCTCCGGCTCGCCGCTGCTCGACGTGGCGCACGAGATCAACGACATCGCCTTCGTCGGCGTGCACCACCCCGAGCACGGCCCCGGCTTCGACGTATGGGTCGGCGGCGGCCTGTCCACCAACCCGAAGATCGGCCAGCGCCTGGGCGCCTGGGTCCCGCTGGACGAGGTCCCGGAGGTCTACGAGGGCGTCATCTCGATCTTCCGTGACTACGGCTACCGGCGGCTGCGCACGCGGGCCCGCCTGAAGTTCCTGCTCGCCGACTGGGGTGTGGAGAAGTTCCGGCAGGTTCTGGAGGACGAGTACCTCAAGCGCGAGCTGGTCGACGGTCCGGCGCCGGCCCAGCCCGTGGAGCGCTGGCGCGACCACGTCGGCGTGCACCGCCAGAAGGACGGCCGCTTCTACGTCGGCTTCGCGCCGCGCGTCGGCCGCGTGGACGGCGCGACCCTGGCGAAGATCGCCGACCTCGCCGAGACCCACGGCTCGGGCCGGGTCCGGACGACCGCCGAGCAGAAGATGCTCGTGCTGGACGTCGAGGAGGGCCAGGTCGACTCCCTGGTCGAGGGACTTCAGGCGCTGGACCTCACGGTGCACCCGTCGCCGTTCCGGCGCGGCACCATGGCCTGCACCGGCATCGAGTTCTGCAAGCTCGCGATCGTCGAGACGAAGGCGCGCGGCGCCTCGCTGATCGACGAACTGGAGCGCCGCATCCCGGACTTCGACGAGCCGCTCACCATCAACCTCAACGGCTGCCCCAACGCCTGCGCCCGTATCCAGGTCGCGGACATCGGTCTCAAGGGCCAACTGGTCCTCGACGACGAGGGCAACCAGGTCGAGGGCTACCAGGTGCACCTCGGCGGCGCCCTCGGCCTGGAGGCGGGCTTCGGCCGCAAGGTGCGCGGCCTGAAGGTCACCTCGGACGAACTGCCCGACTACATCGAGCGCGTGCTGGGGCGGTACCAGGCGGAGCGCGAGGACGGCGAGCGGTTCGCGGCCTGGGCGGCGCGCGCCGGCGAGGAGGCCCTCTCGTGAGCGAGCGGGCGGCGCCGTTCTACTGCCCCTACTGCGGTGACGAGGACCTGCGTCCCAGCGAGCAGGGCCACGGCGCCTGGGAATGCGGGGCGTGCAACCGCGCCTTCCAGCTGAAGTTCCTCGGGCTGCTCGCCCGGGGGCTGAAGCACGCCGACGGCGGAGGGGACGAACAGACATGACGACGACTCAGCAGGAGTCCACGGCGGACGAGTTGAAGGCGCTCGCCGAGCAGGCGGGCCGTGACCTGGAGGACGCGTCCGCGCTGGACATCCTCCAGTGGGCGGTGGACACCTTCGGCGAGCGGTTCTGCGTCACCTCCTCCATGGAGGACGCGGTGGTCGCGCATCTCGCCTCCCGGGTGCTGAAGGGGGTGGACGTCGTCTTCCTGGACACCGGCTACCACTTCCCGGAGACCATCGGCACCCGCGACGCGGTGGAGGCCGTGATGGACGTCAACGTCATCACGCTCACGCCGCGGCAGACGGTCGCCGAGCAGGACGCCGAGTACGGTCCGAAGCTGCACGACCGCGACCCCGACCTGTGCTGCAAGCTGCGCAAGGTGCGTCCGCTGGAGGAGGGGCTGCAGGGCTACGCGGCCTGGGCGACCGGGCTGCGCCGTGACGAGTCCCCGACCCGGGCGAACACCCCGGTCGTCGGCTGGGACGAGAAGCGGCAGAAGGTCAAGATCTCCCCGATCGCCCGCTGGACCCAGGACGACGTGGACGCCTACGTCGCCGAACACGGCGTACTGACCAACCCGTTGCTGATGGACGGCTACGCGTCCGTCGGCTGCGCCCCGTGCACCCGGCGGGTTCTGGAGGGCGAGGACGCGCGCGCCGGCCGCTGGGCCGGCCGGGCCAAGACCGAATGCGGGCTGCACGGATGACAGACGATCAGATTCAGGAGAACGACGTGACCACCGGAGCCACCGTCTGGCTCACCGGTCTGCCGAGCGCCGGCAAGACCACCATCGCCCACGAGCTGGCCGGCCGGCTGCGCGAGGAGGGGCACCGTGTCGAGGTGCTCGACGGCGACGAGATCCGCGAGTTCATCTCGGCGGGCCTCGGCTTCTCCCGCGAGGACCGGCACACCAACGTGCAGCGCATCGGCTTCGTCGCCGAACTGCTGGCCCGCAACGGCGTCAAGGCGCTCGTCCCGGTGATCGCTCCGTACGCGGACAGCCGCGAGGCGGTGCGCGAGCGGCACGACGAGAACACCACGCCGTACCTGGAGATCCATGTGGCGACCCCGGTCGACGTGTGCTCGGTGCGGGACGTGAAGGGCCTGTACGCCAAGCAGGCCGCGGGCGAGCTGACCGGGCTCACGGGGGTCGACGACCCCTACGAGGAACCCGAGTCGCCCGACCTGCGCATCGAGTCGCAGCACCAGAGCGTGCGGGAATCCGCGGCGTCCGTGTACGCCCTGCTCGGTGAGAAGGGACTCCTGTGAGCGACGCACGCGCGGCCACGCGGCCGCGGACGACGACGACGGCCGCGCCTGTGCGCCGCGCGGGCAAAGAAGCGAACGAAGGGGGCGCGGCATGACGACCGTGGCGAAGACCGAGGGCGGTACGGGCACTCCGTACGCCGTCTCGCACCTGGACGCGCTGGAGTCCGAGGCGGTGCACATCTTCCGCGAGGTGGCGGGGGAGTTCGAGAACCCGGTGATCCTGTTCTCCGGCGGCAAGGACTCCATCGTCATGCTGCACCTGGCGCTGAAGGCGTTCGCGCCGGCGGCGGTGCCGTTCTCGCTGCTGCACGTGGACACCGGGCACAACTTCCCGGAGGTGCTGGAGTACCGCGACCGCGCGGTCGCCCGGCATTCGCTGCGCCTGCATGTGGCGTCCGTGCAGGACTACATCGACCGCGGTGTGCTCAAGGAGCGTCCCGACGGCACCCGTAACCCGCTGCAGACCCTCCCGCTGACGGAGAAGATCCAGAGCGAGAGGTTCGACGCGGTCTTCGGCGGCGGCCGTCGTGACGAGGAGAAGGCCCGCGCCAAGGAGCGGGTGTTCTCGCTGCGCGACGAGTTCTCCCAGTGGGACCCGCGCCGCCAGCGCCCCGAGCTGTGGAACCTCTACAACGGCCGGCACGCACCCGGTGAGCACGTGCGCGTGTTCCCGCTGTCCAACTGGACCGAGCTGGACGTGTGGCAGTACATCGACCGCGAGGGCATCGAGCTGCCGGAGATCTACTTCGCGCACGAGCGCGAGGTGTTCCAGCGCCACGGGATGTGGCTGACCGCCGGTGAGTGGGGCGGCCCGAAGGACACCGAGACGGTCGAGAAGCGCCTGGTGCGCTACCGGACCGTCGGTGACATGTCCTGCACGGGCGCCGTCGACTCCGACGCGACCACGCTGGACGCCGTGATCGCCGAGATCGCCGCCTCCCGGCTCACCGAGCGCGGCGCGACCCGTGCCGACGACAAGCTCTCCGAGGCCGCGATGGAAGACCGCAAGCGCGAGGGGTACTTCTAGCCATGACCACGACCACGACCGAGGCGCTCCCGGCCACCACGCTGCTGCGGTTCGCCACCGCCGGCTCTGTCGACGACGGCAAGTCCACCCTCGTGGGCCGGCTGCTGCACGACTCCAAGTCGGTGCTCGTCGATCAACTGGAGGCGGTGGAGCGGGCGTCCGCGAGCCGCGGCCAGGACGTCCCCGACCTGGCGCTGCTCACCGACGGTCTGCGGGCCGAGCGGGAGCAGGGCATCACGATCGACGTGGCGTACCGTTACTTCGCCACCCCCCGGCGCCGGTTCATCCTGGCCGACACCCCGGGCCATGTGCAGTACACCCGCAACATGGTCACCGGTGCCTCGACCGCCGAGCTGACGGTGATCCTGGTCGACGCCCGCAACGGTGTGGTCGAGCAGACCCGCCGGCACGCGGCGATCGCCGCGCTGCTGCGCGTGCCGCACGTGGTGCTGGCCGTGAACAAGATGGACCTGGTCGACTACCAGGAGTCCGTGTTCGCGGCGATCGCCGAGGAGTTCACGGCGTACGCGCTCGAACTGGGCGTCCCCGAGGTCACCGCGATCCCGATCTCGGCGCTCGCCGGTGACAACGTGGTGGAGCCGTCCGCGCACATGGACTGGTACGGCGGCCCCACCGTCCTGGAGCACCTGGAGACCGTCCCGGTCAGCCACGACCTGGCGCACTGCCACGCCCGGCTGCCCGTGCAGTACGTGATCCGGCCGCAGAGTGCCGAGCACCCCGACTACCGCGGCTACGCGGGCCAGATCGCCGCCGGCAGCTTCAGGGTCGGCGAGCGGGTCACCGTCCTGCCGTCCGGCCGTACGACGACGATCTCCGGCATCGATCTGCTCGGCGAGCCGGTCGACACGGCCTGGACGACGCAGTCGGTGACCGTGCTCCTCGCGGACGACATCGACGTCTCGCGCGGCGACCTGATCGTGCCGACGAAGGACGCGCCGGCCACCACGCAGGACGTGGAGGCGACCGTCTGCCATGTCGCGGACCAGCCGCTGACCGTCGGCCACCGGGTGCTGCTCAAGCACGGCACCCGCACGGTCAAGGCGATCGTGAAGGACATCCCGTCGCGGCTCACCCTGGACGACCTGTCCTTGCACCCGCACCCGGGGCTGCTCGTCGCCAACGACATCGGCCGCGTGAAGATCCGCACCGCGGAGCCCCTTCCGCTCGACTCCTACGCCGACTCCCGGCGCACGGGCTCGTTCATCCTGATCGACCCGAACGACGGCACCACGCTCACCGCGGGCATGGTCGGCGAGTCGTTCGCGTCCCCGGAGCCCGTCAAGGACGAGGCCGAGGACGACGGGTGGGACTTCTGACATGAGCCGGAACGACGTCTGCTCCACGTTCGCGAAGGAGGCCGGCCGCGTCGGCGGCCGAGCCGTGGGCTGGGGCTCCCCCCGAACGGAGTTCGAGGGAGGACAGGGCGGGATGGCGCGATGTGTGTGCTGACGTACGCGCACCGCATGCGCGCCCTCACCCCGCACCGCCGTAGACGCAGACCTGCCGACCTCCCGGCCACGACCTGAGAGACCGTGCCCGCCGGGACAACGAGAGGAACACCTCCCGTGCCTGCCAACTCAGCCCTCCGACGCACCCTCGCGGTGGCCGCCGCGCTCCCCCTGCTCACCCTGGCCGCGTGCGGTTACGGCTCGCAGAGCAGGAACGACACCGCCGGCGCCCGGATCGCCGCCGGGGCGAAGAAGACCGACGGCCTCGACTCCGTGAGGATCGGCTACTTCGGCAACCTGACGCACGCCACCGCTCTGGTCGGCAGGCAGAAGGGCTTCTTCCAGAAGGAGCTGGGTGCCACCAGGGCCGGGTACCAGGTGTTCAACGCCGGTCCGTCCGAGATCGAGGCGCTGAACTCGGGCTCCATCGACATCGGCTGGATCGGCCCGTCCCCTGCGGTCAACGGTTACACCGCGTCCCAGGGCAAGAGCCTGAGGATCATCGGCGGTTCGGCGTCCGGCGGGGTGAAGCTGGTCGTGAACCCGAAGAGGATCACGTCGCTGAAGGACGTCAAGGGCAAGAGGATCGCGACGCCCCAGCTCGGCAACACCCAGGACGTGGCGTTCCTCGACTGGGCGGCCCAGCAGGGCTGGAAGGTCGACGCGCAGAGCGGCAAGGGTGACGTCTCGGTCGTCCGCACGGACAACAAGGTGACCCCGGACGCCTTCATGTCCGGTTCCGTCGACGGCGCGTGGGTGCCGGAGCCGACCGCGTCGAAGCTGGTCGCCGAGGGCGGCAAGGTGCTGCTGGACGAGTCCTCTCTCTGGCCGGACGAGAAGTTCGTGATCACGAACGTCATCGTGTCGCAGAGCTTCCTCAAGGCCCACCCGAAGGCCGTCGAGGCGGTGCTGAGGGCCTCGGTCGGGACCAACAAGTGGATCAACGCCCATCCGGACGCGGCGAAGGCGGCGGCGAACAGGCAGCTGGGGATCGACTCCGGCAAGGCACTGCCCGCCGACGTCCTGGACCCGGCCTGGAAGTCCATCCGGATCACCGACGACCCCCTGGCCGCGACCCTCGGCACCGAGGCGCGGCACGCGGTCGACGCGGGCCTGCTGGAGCACCCGAAGCTGGATGGCATCTACGACCTCACTCTCCTGAACAAGGTCCTCGTGGCCGCGGGTGAGCGCTCCGTCAGCGACGCCGGTCTCGGCGCGAAGTAAGTCCGGATCCCCGTTCCCAGGAGGTGACGACCATGGCAACCGCTCTCGCCAAGGCCGCCGAGGTCGAGGCAGTCGACTACGCGGCCCGCATCGAACACGTCTCGAAGTCCTTCGCCGGGCCCACCGGGCAGCAGCTCGTTCTCGACGACATCACGCTGGATGTCGCACCGGGCGAGTTCGTCACCCTCCTGGGGGCCTCGGGCTGCGGCAAGTCGACGCTGCTGAACCTGGTGGCGGGGCTCGACGAGCCCTCCGCCGGCGGCATCGCGACCCATGGGCGGCCCGCCCTGATGTTCCAGGAGCACGCCCTGTTCCCGTGGCTGACCGCGGGCAAGAACATCGAACTCGCCCTGAAACTGCGGGGAGTTCCGAAGAACCTGCGGCGCGAGCGGGCCGAGGAGCTGCTCGAACTGGTCCGGCTGGGCGGCTCGTACGGCAAGCGGGTGCACGAGCTGTCCGGCGGTATGCGCCAGCGCGTGGCCATGGCCCGTGCGCTCGCGCAGGACAGCCAGCTGCTGCTGATGGACGAGCCGTTCGCGGCTCTGGACGCGATCACCCGCGACCTGCTGCACGACGAACTGACCCGGATCTGGACGGAGACGGGGGTGTCCGTCCTGTTCGTCACGCACAACGTGCGTGAGGCGGTGCGGCTCGCCCAGCGGGTCGTGCTGCTGTCGTCCCGGCCGGGCCGGGTGGCCCGCGAGTGGCGGGTGGACCTCCCGCAGCCCCGGCGCATCGAGGACGCGCCGGTGGCCGAACTGTCCCTCGAGATCACCGATGTACTGCGTGGGGAGATCCGCCGACATGGCCAGCACTGAGACGAAGAACCCCGCGGACGCGAAGAACGCCGACGGGGCAGACGCCGACGAATCCCGCGCCGACGCGGAAAGTGCCGACGCGGGAGATGTCGAGGCGGCAGGCGCCGACGCGGGAGATGTCCGGGCGGGAACTGCCGACGCCGGAAGTGTCGAGGCGGGCCTGGACGCCCTGGAGACGGCCGTCACCGGCCGGACTCCGCTGCGCAAGACCTTCGTCGACAAGATCCTGCCGCCGCTCGTCGCGACCGTGCTGGTCCTGCTCGTGTGGCAGGCCCTGATCTCGTTCAAGATCGTCGATGATCCGACGAAGCTGCCCTCCCCCGCCGACGTGGGCGCCGAGTTCAAGAAGGCCTGGCTCGAGGGCACGCTGCTCGGCTACATATGGACCAGCGTCTCGCGCGGTCTGCTGGGCTTCCTGTTCGCGCTGGCCATCGGCACCCCGCTGGGCCTGCTGGTGGCCCGGGTCAAGTTTCTGCGCGCCGCGATCGGCCCGGTGCTGTCCGGCCTCCAGTCGCTGCCGTCGGTGGCATGGGTGCCGCCCGCGGTGATCTGGCTGGGTCTGAACAACTCGATGATGTACGCGGTGATCCTGCTCGGCGCGGTGCCGTCCATCGCCAACGGCCTGGTCTCCGGCATCGACCAGGTTCCGCCGCTGTTCCTGCGGGCGGGCCGCACGATGGGCGCGACCGGCCTGAAGGGCGCCTGGCACATCGTGCTGCCGGCCGCGCTGCCGGGCTATCTGGCCGGTCTGAAGCAGGGCTGGGCCTTCTCCTGGCGCTCGCTGATGGCCGCGGAGATCATCGCCTCCTCGCCGGACCTGGGCATCGGCCTGGGCGCGCTGCTGGAGAACGGCCGCAACGCCAGCTCCATGGCCATGGTGTTCGAGGCGATCTTCCTGATCCTGTTCGTCGGCATCGCGATCGACCTGCTGATCTTCAGCCCGCTGGAGCGGTGGGTGCTGCGCACCCGCGGCCTGCTGGTGAAGGGCTGAGGCACCCCATGCGCACGCCGGCCCGCCCCGTCCTCGTGGTGATCGCCCACGGCAGCCGCGATCCGCGGCACGCCGCGACCGTGCACGCCCTCGTGCGGCGGGTGCGGTCGCTGCGGCCGGGGCTGCGCGTGGAGACCGGCTTCCTGGACTTCAACGTCCCCTCCGTGGGGGGCGTGCTGGAGTCGCTGGCGGCGCAGGGGGTGCGGGACGTGGTGGCGCTGCCGCTGCTGCTGACCCGCGCGTTCCACGCGAAGGCCGACATCCCCGCCGTGCTGCGCGAGGCGCCGGCGCGGCTGCGGATCCGGCAGACGGACGTGCTCGGCCCGTCCCCGCTGCTGCTGTCGGCGCTGGAACGGCGGCTGTACGAGGCGGGACTGACGTCCGCCGACAAGTCCTCGACCGGGGTCGTGCTGGCCTCGGCGGGGTCCTCCGACCCGGAGGCGATCGCGGTGATCGCCGATATCGCGCGGGAGTGGTGGCACACCGGTTGGTGCGCCGTGCGACCCGCGTTCGCCTCCGCCGGTTCTCCCGCGGGGTTCTCGCGCACCGAGGACGCCGTACGCGAACTGCGCGCCGCCGGCTGCGAGCGGGTGGCCGTCGCCCCGTACGTCCTGGCCCCCGGCTTCCTCCCCGACCGCATCGCACGCGGGGCGGCCGACGCCGATGTGCTGGCGGACGTGCTGGGCCCGGCGCCGGAGGTGGCGCGGGTGCTGCTGGAGCGGTACGACGAGACGGCCAGGGCGGTCCCGCTGGCGCTGGGCGCCTGACCCGGATCCGTGAGTTCCGTGAAGGTCCCCGGGGTTCCGTGAGGCTTTCTGAGCGGTTGCCGGTGCCGGGCGGACGGCCCCGTGGGGGCGGGGCCGTCCGGCGGTCACAGGTCCAGTTCGTGCAGGAGCTGCTGGCAGCAGCCGAGGCTGGCGGTGCCGGCGCGGGCCCCGATCATGACGTTCTCCAGGTTGATGCGGATCCGGCCCCGGTTGGGCGGCAGGCCGTCGCCGACGGCCTCGGCCACGGCGTCCTGGACCACCTGTCCGTGCGGCACGAGGTGGGGGTACTCCACGCTCAGCGCCTCGACGAGCAGGGCCGCGAGCCGGGTCAGAAGCTCCAGGTCGTACCCCGCCTCGTACTGGCCGGGGCTGCTGCCATGGAAGTTGTAGGTGCTCAAGTCCTGTCCTCACTCCTGATCCGAGGGGCGGTCGGGTGCGGGCTACGGTGAGGGCGCACCACCGAGTTCGCTGGTGCCGCCGACGTTACCGAGATCGCGCATCGCCCTACCGACTCCTTACCGTGGACCTGACGGCCGGGCGTGTGGGCAGAGGCTGAAAATCGTCACCCATACGGGTGAAGGACATCCGTTGACCGGGCCCTGCCCCTTGCCTGCGCACCACCCTCACGCCGCTGCGGGCGCGTGGCACGCCAGGGGCGGCACGGCGGGCGCGGGACGGGGTCCGCCCGGGGCGGATCCGCCGCGGGCGGCCGGAATCAGGGGCCGGTCACGGTCCGGCGCTCCCCTGTGACGTCGGACCGTGACCGGCTATACGTTCTGCGTCACATCGGGCCTGCGTGTCACACGGGACGGGCCCGTGACCGGCGCTTATGGACGGTTATCGGCCAAGCTCGCGAAGGGGCCGTGGTGTTGACACCCGGGCCGCCGCCGTGCTCGCGCGTCAGTCGAAGCGGAGCGCTCCGGTGCGGGTGCGCTTGAGTTCGAAGAGGTCGGGGTGGCGGGCCAGCACCCGGAAGCTGTCGAAGAGTTCCGCCGCGTCGGCGCCGCGCGGAACGGCCCGCAGGACGGGCCCGAACCACACCGTGCCGTCGACGTGGATGGTGGGCGTGCCGACGTAGCCGCCCGACTCCGGCTCGAACCCCGCCTCGTGGCTGCGGCGCACCGCGTCGTCGTACGACGTCTCGTGCGCCGCCTCCGCCAGCTCGGCCGGCAGCCCGAGTTCGGCCAGGGACTCGGCGATCACCACGTCGAAGTCCTTGACGCCCTGTTCGTGGATGCGGGTGCCGAACGCGGTGTACAGGTCGCGCAGCACCTTCTCACCGTGCCGTTCGGCGGCGGCCACGGCCACCCGCACCGGGCCGATCGAGCGGTCGACCAGGTCCCGGTACCAGTCGGGGAGTTCGTTGCCGGTGTTGTGCAGGTACAGGCTCATGACGTGGAAGCGGAGGTCGAGGGGGCGGGCGTGCTCGACCTCCAGCATCCAGCGGGAGGTGATCCAGGCGAACGGGCAGGCGGGGTCGAAGTAGAAGTCGACCCTGGTCGGGGTGGTCGTACGGCCGTGTTCGGAGTGCGTCATGACGACGACGCTAGTACGGGAATGGCACAGGATCCTGGTCCAATCACCCTCACTGTCACTGGTCCACTTCGGCCTCCGGGTCCCTGTCGGGCTTCTCGTCCCGGGCCACGAAGTCGCCACCGCGGGTCGCGGCCACGAACGCCTCGACGGCCTCGCGCCGGTTGCGCCGGGCGCGCAGTCAGGCCTCCCGCAGGGCGTCGTCGGTCCCCCGTGATCTCGTCCCCGGTGACCTCGTCCCCCGTGACCTCGTCCACCGCCCCTCGTCCCCTCCGTTCACTCGCCGGGCGGGCGATCCCCCGCGACCGGCCCGTGGTCCGTCGAAGCGCCAACTGCGCGAGGAGATCAACCGAGATGACCGGGCGACGGCGGTGTGCGACGGCGGTGCGCGGCAACGGCACGGCGATGGCCGGCTCGGCCACGACACCCCCGGTTCCACGCGCGGCGGAAGGTCACGCCGCCCCGGCCGACTCCATGACGAGAGCGATCAGGTCCGCCAGGACGTCGGGGGCGAGGTGCGCGAGTGCCTCGACGGTCGGCACCCAGTTCCCGGCGCTCAGGGCCTCGGCCACCAGGGCGCGGGCCTCGGCGCCGATCTTCGACGCGGGCCCCTCGTCCCCGTCGGCGCGGTCCACTCCGGCGAGGGTGAGGGCCGCCCCGGCGAGCGCGCGCGCCGTGACCTCGGGATCGGGGGCGGCGCGGCCGAGGTCGACGGCCTCCCGGGTGAGGGCGATGGCGTCGTCGGTGTCCCCCTTCTCGCCCAGGACGCGGGCGACGCACAGGAGAGCCCGCACCCGGTGGTCGGTGCGGGTGAGCGTGCGGGCCACTTCCAGCGCCTCGCCGCCACGGCCCCCGGCCGCCAGGAACCTGACCACGTCGACGAGTTCGTGCTCCTGGCGGTCCGTGTGGGGCATCGCCGCGATCAGTTCCAGCGCGTCCGGGAGGCGGCCCTGGTCGGTCAGGGCGGCCACCACGGACACGAACGCCTGTGCCTGCCGGTCGGTGTAGGCGATGCCGCGGGCCAGCTCCACGGCCTCGTCCGTACGGCCCTCCTCCGCCAGGGCGCGCACCACGTCGGACATGGCCTGGGCCCGCGCCTTGCCGTCGCCGACGCGCGCGACGTGTGCCAGGGCCTCGTCCGCGCCACGGCTGCGGGCCAGTGCCCGGACGACGACGGCATGGGCGTGGGCGCGCGGCTGGGCCCCCTGGACGGTCCGGGCGACGTCGAGGGCGCGCTCGAACCGCCCGGCCGCGGCCAGGGCCCGGACCACGGTCTGGGTCGCCTGGGCCCGGTGTCCGGGGTGCTCCATGGTGCGGGCGAGGTCGCCCGCCCGGTCGGCCCGGCCGGTCGCGGCCAGGGCCCGGACCACGGCGGCCAGCACCCGGGCGCGCGGCTCGGGTCCGCCGACGGCGTCGGCGAGGGCGCACGCCTCGTCGACGCGGCCGGCCTCCACGAGTGCCTGGGCGACGGCGCCCATGGCGTCGGCCCGCCGGTCGGGCTGGACGATGGTCCGGGCCAGTTCGCCGGCCTCCGTGACCCGGCCGGTGCGGGCCAGCGCGCGGACGGCGACCACCAGGGCGGAGGCATCCTTGCCGAGGTCGCCGACCGTGCGGGCCACGGCGTGGGCGTCGTCGGGCCGGTCGGTCTCGAGCAGGGTCCGGGCGAGGACCGTCAGCGCGTCGGCCCGGCGGTCGGGCCGGGTGATCGTCCGCGCCAGTTCCTCGGCCTCGGTCACCCTGCCCGCGCGTGCCAGGGCGCCCACGACGACCACCAACTGGGCGTCGGACCCGGCGGGATCGGCGATCAGCCGGGCGGCGACCGCGGCGATGCGGGTGCGGCCGGCCTCGGCGAGGGAGCGGACGACGGCCGCCTGGGTCTCGGAGCGCCGGTCGTGGTCGCCTGCGGACCGGGCCACGGCCATGGCCTCGCGGGCCCGGTCGGTGGCCGCCCGCTCGCGGCCGGCGCGGGCGAGCGCCCACGCGGCGGCGGACAGCGTGGCGGCCCGGCGGTCCGGATTGGTCAGGGCCGGGATCAGGCCGACGGCCTCCTCGGCCAGTTCGGCGGCTGCGGCCGTCGCTCCGGAGCGGGCGAGGGCGCGTGCGGCGGCTGCCAGGACCTCGGCCTGCCGGTCGGCGGTGCCGGTCGCGCGGGCCAGGGCCGCCACGGCGTCCGCCCGTTCGGGGTCCTTGGCCGTCACGCGGACCACACCCTCCAGTACCTGTGCCCGCAGGCCGGGCTGGGTGATGCCGCGGGCGAACGCGAGGGCCTCGTCCAGGTGGCCGGCGTCGACCACCAGGTGCAGGGCGGTCAGCAGCGGTGCGGCCCGGCCGTCGTGGTCGCCGGGCGCGCGGGCGTCGCGCACGATCTCGCCGGCGAGTGCGACGGCCCGCGCGGTGCGGCCCGCTCCGGCCAGCGCCTGGGCGACGACGACCAGGGCCTGGAGCCGGGGTTCCGGGTCGGTGATCGTGTACGCGCGGGCGAGGGCGTCGTCCGGACGGCCGGCCTCGACAAGGAGCCGGACGACGTCCACCAGGGGCCCGGCCACCTGGCGCGGACGGCGGGTGCGGGGGGTGCGGTGGGCCGGGCCGGCGCGCTCGACGGCGAGTCCGGCCGGTCCAGCCGGTCCGGACAGTCCAGTTGGTCCGGACAGTCCAGTTGGTCGGGACAGTCCAGTTGGTCCGGACGGTCCGGCGAGTTCGGCCAGTTCCTCGGCGACGCCGACGGCCTCGTCCACGCGCCCGGCGCCGATCAGCGCCTGCGCGACGTTCTTCAGGGCGGCGGCTCGCCGAGCCGGGGCGAGGGTGCGCGCGTAGGCGTGGGCCTCGGCGAACAGGCCGCCCTCGGTCAGCCCGACGACGACGCCGTGCAGGACGTGCATCCGCGTCGCGGACGGTACGCCGGCCTGGACGAGGCGTCCCGTCCGGCGGGCCAGGGCGAGTGCTTCCGCGGTGCGGCCGGCGCGGGCCAGGCCGCGCAGGACGCAGGTGTGGGCCTCGGCCCGGCGGCGCGGTTCGTCGATGCCGCGGGCGTGTTCGTCGGCGGTGTCCGGGTCGCCCGCATCGGCGTGGGCCCGTACGACGTGGAGCAGGGCGACGGCGCGGTGCGCGGGGTCGTCCATGGTGCGCGCGAGCGCCTCGGCGGCGTCGGGCCGGCCCGCCCCGGCCAGGATGCCCGCGATGCGCTCGTAGGCGTGGGCGGGCAGGCCCCGCGGGGGCGGGTCGGCGAGGAGGGCGAGGGCGTCGTCCGCGAGCCCGGATTCGACGAGCGCCTCGACGACGTGCACGAACGGGTGCGGCGGCGGTCCCGGTCCGGCCGGTGTCAGGGCCACCGCGGCGGCCTCGCGGACGAGTTCGACGGCGGCCTCCGCGCGGCCCGCGCGCGCGAGTGTCCGTACCGGCACGAGCAGGGCCTGTGTGCGCCGGACGGGGTCGCTGACGGCGCGGGCGGCCTCGGTCGCCTGGGCGACGGTGTCCGGCCCGGCGTCGAGGCGCAGGATCTTCGGCAGCAGGCCCGCGAGCCGGGTGGGTTCGTTCGCGGACCGCGCCAGGGCGACGGCCCGGCGTACGAGGCCCAGTTCGGCCCAGGTCAGGATCACGTCGTCGGTGACCCGGCTGCCCCGCCCGCGCAGGGCCTCCCGGTGCAGGGCCAGCCGCAGGCAGGCGTGCAGGTCGGGTTCGGGGGCGCGCACATGGAGGCGGAAGGCGTCGGCGATCTCGGACAGTGCCTGGGCGTCCGCTCCCGTGGTCTGCCACAGGCGTTCGTGGCGTACGGGGTCGGTGGCGAGGCCGGTCAGGCGTGCGACATCGCCGAGCCGGCGTAACAGCACGGGGTAGCCGACGAGCACGTACTCGGGCGTGTCGGCGGGCCAGCCCGCGGCGCGCCAGGTGTCGGCGTAGGCGTGCACGCGGGCCCGGTAGGTGTCCAGGGAGGCGGACATCCGGCCGAGGACGGCCTGTTCGAGTTCGTCGTGGCCGAGGGAGAACAGCGGCTGCGGTGCCGTGCCGTCGGCCGTCCACTCGGCCTGCCGCCGGCGGAAGGAGCGTCCGGCCTCGCCGTCGAGGGTCTGCCTGACCTCCCACGCCGCCCAGCGGGCACGGTCACCGCCCGGTTCGCGGGCCATGTGCGCCAGGTCGGCGGCGCCGAGTCCGCCTCCCGCGGCCGCGGTGACACAGGCCACCTCGTGGCCCAGGGGCGGTCCCGCCCACAGCTCGGTCATGGCGCGGTCGGCCGCCTGCCGGGCGACCCGGGCGGCCGGGGAGACGTCGAGCGGGTGGTCGACGGCGCGGTCGTGCAGCGGGTGTCCGTCGACGACGTCGCTGGGGACGGGCGGATCGGGCCGCCCGGCGACGAGGACGCGCAGCCCGGCCGCCGGCCGGCGCGGCAGCAGCGCGGCGATGCTGTGTCCGCTGCCGCCGTCGGGCACGCCGGTGTCCTCGTCGAGGCCGTCGACCAGCAGGACCAGCCGCCGCCCGGCCGCCCGCGCCTGTTCGGCGGCCCGCTCCAGGCCGAGCAGGAACTGCCCCTCGCAGGCGCACACCAGGGAGGGGTCGTGCAGGTACTCGCGCAGCTGGTTCTCCATGGCGGCGAGGAAGGCGGTCTGGTCGGAGCGGCCGAGCTGGCGGCGGGTGACGAAGAACGCCAGGACGTCCACGCCCTGCGGCGGGTCGACGACGAACTGGGCCATCAGGGCGGTCTTGCCGGACCATGCGGGGGCGAGCCAGCGCCAGTACCGGGGGGCCGCGGGGGCGTCGGCTGCCGCGGAGTCGTCGGCTGCCGCGGAGTCGTCGGCTGCCGCGGGGGCGTCGGCGGTGCAGAAGGCCGTCATCCGCGCCAGTTCCCCGCGCCGGCCCTCAAAGGGCTCGGCGGCGAACTGCTGGCGCACCTCCAGCCGGTATCCCGACGCGGGCACGGGCGGGCGGCCGTCGACCGGGACGAGCCCCGGCGCGCCCACACCGTGGCGGCGCAAGTGGTCGGTGAACGCCGGGCCGGCGGCGAAGGTGTGGGCGGGGACGGCCCGCAGCCGCCGGTTCCCGTGGCGGTCGTCGTTGTAGAGGGTCACGCCGACCAGGCGGTCCCGGCAGAACACCGCGGCGCCCGAGACCCCGCGCCAGGCCTGCGACCCGTCGCCGGGCACGTCGGGGCCGGCGCCCAGGTCCAGTGCGTACAGGTCGTTCACGCCCGAGCCGCCCGTCATGGGCTCCAGCCGGCCGCTGAACGCCTCCACCGTCCGCTCGCCGTTCGCGGCCCTGCCGTGCCAGGGGAAACCGCTGCCCGTGCAGGCGATCGGCTCGCTGCCGGCGGGACGGCCCCACAGCACCGTGCCCGGCACCTCGACGCGCTGGGACAGCTCCAGCAGAGCCACGTCCAGACCGCCCGGACCGACCCAGCGCACGGCGGCGTCGCAGCGGTGCACGCTCGCGTCCAGCCGGGGGTGTCCGACCCTGACCCTGATCTTCGGGTACGGCCCTGCGGCCTCCCGGGACATGACGACATGACGTGCCGTCAGGACGAGTCCCGGCGCGATCAGATAGCCCGAGCCCGAACACTCGGCCCGGCCGTCTCTGCCGCAGCGGATGTACGCCAGGCGTTGCGGGTGGGTCTCAGTCATCCTCGTCCCACGGCTCGCCCTCGCCCTCGTCGCTCACCTCCGCCAACCGGCCCCCGGTGGCACGGTCCTTGACCTTCAGCTTGAGGACGAGTCGGTGCGTGCGGGCCGAACTCTGGTTGCCGTTCGCGTCGACGGTCACCACGCCGAAGCCCAGCTTCCCGCCGATCTGGCCCTGTTCGCGCAGTTCCAGCGTGAGTTCCAGCTGGGCTTCCTCGATCTCGAACGCGAACTGCTCTCCCGCGCCCTCGCTCTGGGCGTCGTACAGCTCCTGCCGCAGCTCGGCGATCGCCGCCGCCACTCCGACCTCGGCCACCGGCTCCCCCTGCGCTCCTCGGACCGGTCCCCCGGCCCCCACCAGACAGTCCCTTCCGATCTTACGTGCCGTCAGCAAACGTGACGACCGGCCGCGTCGGCGGCGCGAGCGGACCCGACGGATCGTCAGTTCTCCGTCATCTCCACGAGCTTGAGCACGGTGTTCCAGTTCCGCGCGGTGCCGGTCAGCCCCTTGGTGACCCTGGTGCGGGACAGCGCCTCGGCGAGCTTGGAACGGCCGATGCCGTCCGGGGCGTACAGGTACAGGCAGCGGTCGCCGAGGCGGAACTCCTCGGGGAGGTGGGCGGCAGGATCGATCTCCGCGTAGCGCTCCGGGGCGACCGGGGCGGAGTAGTACGTGAGGTGCAGCTGCCGGGGCTCCAGTTCGGCGGCCGGGAAGGGGCAGGCGTCGGCGACCGCCTTCAGATAGGCGTGATCGCGCACGATCACGTCGACCGGGAACCCGAACCGCCCCTCGACGGCCCGGCTCAGCTCGGCCGCCAGGGACTCCTCGTCGCCGTGACCGGTGGTGAAGACGGCCTGGCCGCTCTGCAGATGCGTGCGTACGGCGTCGTACCCGAGACCGGTCATGAGGGTGCGCAGATCGGCCATGGGGAGCTTCTTGTTGCCGCCGACGTTGATTCCGCGCAGCAGCGCCGCATAGGTCGTCATCCGGCCACCATAGGTCGTCGCCCGGCCACCATGGGGCGCCACCCGGCCGCCCTGGGGCTTCACCCGGCCACCACCGGTCGTCGCCCGTCCACCCCAAGGCGGCCGTCGCGCTCCGTGGGGGCGAGCGCGACGGCCGCGCCGGGGGCGTACCCCGGGCTGCGCGAAACTCTGTCCGATCGGGCGGGCGCGGATCAACACCTACACGTAGCTGTGACTTGTTCAACAGGCTTTCTTAATAACAAAGCGTCTCTCTGTCGGCGGATCGGACACCGCGGCACCCCGAGAGGCACCCCCGAGACTCACCGATAGATGTAAGGGGCCGACGTACTCCCCAGCGGTGACCCGCGCCCCGCACAGGTCACCGGGCAGCACGACGAGACGTTCTTGTCCGGCCCATACCGTCGTAGTGGAAGAAGCGAACGAGACGAACCAGTCGAACGAAGCGAACGAAGCGAAGACGGCGTGGCGGCTGGGGGCCGCCACCGCATACGAGGGGGCAATTCCGTCATGGGGAACGGAGATTCGCGGGTGCGGGTGCGGGGGCTCGCCGCTCGGGCCGGCGGCTGGAGCGCACGGCACCGCTGGGCCGCGCTCGGCATCTGGGTGCTGTTCGTGGTGCTGGCGATGGGGCTCGGGTCGGCGGCGGGCCGGGTCGACGTCGACGAGGCCGACCAGCTCAAGGGCGAGACGCACACCGCTGCGAAGATCATCAGTGACGCGGGGATCGAGCAGCCCGCCGGTGAGACGGTCCTGGTCCAGGCGAAGGGCGGTTCCGCCAAGGCGACGGACGCCTCGTTCAAGGCCGCCGTCGCGGACGTCGTGAAGGCCGTCGACGGCACCGGCAAGGTCACGTCCGTGACGTCGCCGTACGACGCCGGGACGATCTCCGGGGACGGGCGCAGCGCGCTGGTGCAGTTCGACATGCGCGGCGACGCGGACACCGCCGCCGACCGGGTCCAGCCGGTGCTGGACGCCGTGGCCGGGGTGCAGAAGGAGCACGGCTCGCTGCGGATCGAGGAGATCGGCGGCGCCAGCATGCAGAAGCAGTACCAGGACGCCTTCGGGGACGACTTCCAGAAGGCGGAGTACTCGGCGGTGCCGGTGGCGCTCGGCATCCTGCTGATCGCGTTCGGCGCGCTGGTGGCGGCACTGCTGCCGGTGGGTCTGGCGATCACCGCGATCATGGCGACGATGGGTCTGATGGGCCTCGTCAGCCATCTGCAGCCGATGAGCGACACCGCCAACTCCGTGATGCTGCTGGTCGGCATGGCCGTCGGCGTCGACTACTGCCTCTTCTACCTGCGCCGCGAGCGCGAGGAGCGGGACGCCGGACGGGACGCGGGCACCGCGCTGCGGATCGCCGCCGCCACCAGCGGCCGGGCGATCATCGTCTCCGGTGTCACGGTGTGCGTGGCGATGGCGGGCATGCTCTTCACCGGGCTCGCCGAGTTCGAGGCGATGGGCCTGGCCTCCCTGATGGTGGTGGCGGTCGCCATGGTCGGCTCGGTCACCGTGCTGCCCGCGCTGCTGTCGCTGCTGGGCGAGCGGGTGGAGAAGGGCAGGATCCCGTTCCTGCGCCGGCGGCGCCGGCCGGGCCCGGGCCAGGGCAGCCGGTTCTGGACCGCGGTGCTGCGCGGTGTGCTGGCCAGGCCCCTGGTGTCCGTCCTGGTGGCGGCCGGCGCGCTGCTCGCGGTGGCGGCGCCCGCGCTGGGCATGAAGACCCAGCAGCTCACGCTGGACCAGGAGTTCGGCGACTCGCTGCCGATCGTGCAGACGTACAACCGCGTCAACGACGCGTTCCCGGGCGGCTCCGAGCCGGCCCAGGTGGTCGTCAAGGCCGACGACATCAAGGCGCCCGAGGTGCAGAGGGCGCTGGCGGACTTCAAGAAGCGGGCGATCTCCTCGGGCGCCTCGCGCGGCCCGGTCGAGATCAGGCTGCACGAGGCGCAGAACGTGGCCCTGGTCTCGGTACCGCTGGTCGGCGGCTCCGACATGGACCGGGCGGTCAGGAGCCTGGGCACGCTGCGCGACGAGGTCCGGCCGGCCACGCTCGGCACGGTCGACGGCGTCCAGGCGCCCGTCACCGGGCAGGTCGCGGGCAACCACGACTTCAACGACCAGCTGCTCGGCTCGGTCGTCCCGGTCTTCGTGTTCGTGGTGGCGTTCGCCTTCCTGCTGATGCTGCTGTCGTTCCGCTCGCTGACCGTCGCCATCACGTCGATCGTGCTCAACCTGCTGTCGGTGGGCGCGGCCTACGGCGTCCTCGTCGCGGTCTTCCAGCACGGCTGGGGCGCCTCGCTGGTGGGCGCCGAGGGCGTGGGCGCGATCGTCACCTGGCTGCCGCTGTTCCTCTTCGTGATCCTGTTCGGCCTGTCGATGGACTACCACGTGTTCGTGGTCTCCCGGATCCGCGAGGCGCGGATGCGTGGCCGCAGCACGAAGGACGCGATCCGGCACGGCGTGGTCACCACGGCCGGCGTCGTCACCAGCGCCGCCGTCATCATGGTCGCCGTGTTCGCGATCTTCGGCACGCTGTCCATGCAGTCCATGAAGCAGATGGGCGTCGGCCTGGCCGCGGCCGTCCTCATCGACGCGACGGTCATCCGCGGCGTGCTGCTGCCGGCCGTGATGGCCCTGCTCGGCGAGCGCAACTGGTACCTGCCGAAGTGGCTGCACCGCCTGCCCGACCTCACCCACGACGAGTCCCCGGAACCGGTCGCGGCGCCGGCCCCGGCGCACGGTGAGAGCGAGCGGCTCGGGGTCTGATCCCGGACGCCCGCGAGAGGGGCCCGCCGGTTCCCGGGAGGGAGCCGACGGGCCCTTCAGCGTGCCGGCCCGGGACACGGGCCCTTCGCCGTGCCGGCCCGAGACCGGCCCTTCGCCGTGCCGGCCCGATCGCCGTGCCGGGCCAAGGAGAACCGACGGGGTGGTCACCCCTGGTGCCGTCCGGGCAGTGCCGCCTCGATCAGGTCGGCCGCGCGCCGCGTGCCGCCCTCCTCGGCCATCCCGGCCTGGATGTCCTTGAGCTTCCGGGCGACTTCGGGGTCGTCGACGAGGGCGAGGGCCGTCTCGCGCAGCCGGTCCGCGGTGGCCTCCTCGGTGGACAGCTGCCGTGCCACGCCGAGGGACTGGAGCATGTCCGCGTTGCCGAACTGGTCGACGGCCTGCGGTACGGCGATCATCGGCGTCGCGGTGGCCAGCCCCTCCTGGCTGCCGCCCGCACCGGCGTGCGTGACGAACAGGTCGGCCTGCCGCAGGACCGCCAACTGCGGTACACAGTCGTGCACTTCGACGTTGTCCGGTACGTCGCCCAGGTCGGCCGGGTCCACGTGCCGGCCGATCTGGAGCACCAGGTGCCAGCCGGGCAGGTCCCCGAAGGCGCGCACGCATTCGCGGTAGAAGCCGGGCTGCTTGGTGAAGGCGGAGCCGAGAGAGACGAGGACCACCTTCTCGGCGCCGGCGGGCCGCCGCCAGTCACCCTGCTCGCCGCGGTCGCCCTGGCAGGCGCCGACGAAGGTGTACACCCTCCCCCGGAGGGGGGACCCCCAGTCGACCCGGTCGGCGTTCGGCTGCAGGGCCTTCGGGATCAGGACGAGGGAGCGCGCGGGGTGGCCGGCGAAGGAGTCGGGGTCCTGGGTGATGCCGTTCTCCCGCAGCCAGGCCTCGAACCGGGCGTAGTAGGCCTGCCCGCGCTCGGTCTTCTTCGGCTCCGCCCACAGCGGCTCGGCGACCTCCTTCTCGTACCCCTCCCAGGCGACGAGGTTCGGCGAGAGGGAGATCGCGGGTACGCCCCAGCGGTGGGCGAGGACGCGGGCGGGGTAGGAGGTGATGTCGTGCAGGACGAGGTCGGGTTCGTCGCCGTCATACGCCTCGATCAGCTGCGGCAGCGCCTGGATCGCGTCGTTCAGGAAGGGCTCCACGTTGTCGAGCAGGGTGCTCCCCCATGCCTCGGGGTCGGCGTCGGGGCCGGGCAGGATCGACGTGTACGGCACGGGGTGGGCGCCGGTCGCGGCGACCTTGTCGGCGAAGACCGGCGGGATGGCGTACGTGACCCGGTGCCCCCGGGCGACGAGTTCGCGGATCACCTCCAGGCTGGGGTTCACATGGCCGTGGGCGGCGACGGAGAACATGGCGATGTGGGCGGGGGTGGGGGCGGGGGTGGTCGTGGCGTTCATGGTGGCGAGGTTATGCGAGACGAGACGTCTCGTTCAATTGAATAAGCGCGTACGACGGCCGCCGCGACCGCGTGTTGCCCGCGACCGCGTCACCCATCGCCGCGTTGCCCGTGGCCGCGTTCCGCCGTGACCGCCGGGCGCTCAGCGCTGATACCGGGCCAGGACCAGGTTGCCGTCTTTCTCCAGGCGTCCGCGCAGGCCGTCGAGGCCGATGGCACCGCTGTAGTACTCCTGGAAGGCGGGGGTCGCGACCTTGTCCTTCCATTCGGGATAGCCGCGCACGGACTGGGCGGGCGCGGGGCGCAGGTGCGCCGCGAGGGCGGTGCCGGTGGCCCACCCGTACTTCGCGGTGTGCAGGGCGGGGTCCTTCAGGGCCTGGGTGCCGGTGGGCAGCATCCAGTCGCCGAGGGCGAGGCGGACCATGTTCCCCGGCCGCAGCAGGAAGTCGACGAACGCGGCGGCCTCCTTCTTGTACGGGCAGTCCGCCGCGATGGACAGGGTCTGCGGGCTGACGCCCTGGGTGAGTCCGTCGGCGCCCGCGGGCGCGGGCAGCACCTCCCAGCCGAAGCCCTTCGGGGCCTGCTGGACGATCTGCTGCCGGTAGGAGAAGCCCAGCGGGACCATCGCGTACCGGCCGCCGAAGAGGCCGGGCAGCGTGTCCGAGCCGCCGCTGCCGAGCGTCGAGGCGGGGGCGCTGTGGTCGACGGCGACCTGGTCGTGGACGGTGCGCGGCACGACGGCGTCGCCGTCCCCGAAGCGCACGGTCACCTTGCCGTCTGCGCCCCGGTGGAAGAGGTCCCCGCCCGCCGAGAGGGAGAGGTTGAGGGTGGCGGAGACGGGTTCCTTCAGCGGCCAGGCCACGCCGTACTTCCCGTCCCCGCTGAGCTTCTTGGCGACCTCCCTGAACTCGTCCCAGCTCCACGGGTGTTCCGGGGTCGGTATGCGCACCCCGGCCGTGCGCAGCCACCGGGTGTTGGCGATCAGCACCCGGGGTTCATGGAGGAAGGGCACGCCGTAGACGCCGTTCCCGAAGGTGGCGGTGTCCCAGCCGCTGCGCGGGATGTCGGACCTGAGACGGGCGGGAAGGAGCCGGGTCAGGTCTGCGAGGTAGCCGCCGTAGGCGAAGTCGGCGAGGTCGTCGGAGGCGTCGTGGATGATGTCCGGGGCCTCGCCGCCCTCGAAGGAGGTGAGCAGCTGGTCGTGCACGCTGTCCCAACTTCCCTGGACGTACTCGACCTTGACGTCCGGATGGCTCGCGTTCCACTCCCGTACGAGGTGCTTGTTGGCGGCGACGGACTCCTGCTGCCAGGCCAGGGACTGGAAGCGCAGGGTGATGGGGCCGCCCTTGCCGTGCCCGCCGCTGGAGCAACCGGCGAGGAGCAGCAGGAGGGCGAGGACGGCGGTCGTGATCCTGGTCCGCATCAGGCCTTCACCGCCCCGGCGATCAGGCCGCGAGTGATCCGGCGCTGGATGAGGGCGAACACGAGCAGGGAGGGCAGTGTGGCGAGGAACGCGGCGGCGGCCAGCGGGCCGAGGTCGGCGACGCCCTCCGCGCCGATGAAGTGGGTGAGGACGACCGGGAGGGTCTGTTTCCCCGGGCTCTTGAGCAGCACGAGCGCGAAGAAGAACTCGTTCCACGCCGTGACGAACGCGAACAGCGCCGTCGCCGCGATGCCGGGCGCGAGCAGCGGCGCGGTCACCGACACCAGGGTCCGCAGCCGCCCGGCGCCGTCGACGGCGGCCGCCTCCTCCAACTCGACGGGCACGGCCCGTACATGGCCGACCAGCATCCACAGCGCGAACGGCAGCGCCCACACCACGTAGACCAGGACCAGTCCGGTCAGCGAGTCGATCAGCCGCAGGTTCTTCAGCACCAGGAACAGCGGGATGATCACCAGCACGAACGGGAAGGCCTGGCTGACCACCACCCAGCCGCTCGCCACCCGCGCGAGCGGGGTGCGCCGCCGCGCCATGACGTACGCCATCGGCGTCGCGACGAGCACGGCGACGACGGCGGCACCGAGCGCCGACAGCAGGGAGTTGAGGGCGGCGTGCAGCAGCGGCTGTTCGTCGAAGGCCTGGCGGAAGTTGGCCAGGGTGGGGTGGCGCGGGATCCAGGTGGGGTGGAGGCTGCCCAGCTCGCGCGGCGACTTGAACGCGATGGACAGCAGCCACAGGAGCGGGAAGGCCAGGAAGAGGAGGTAGGCGAGCAGGGCCGCGTACTGGCCGGCCCGGGCCGCGGGCCGGATCCTCACGCGTCCTCACCTCCCCGCAGCCGGCCGGCCAGGAACACCGCGAGCAGGATCGAGATCACCGCGACCATCACGCATCCCATCGCCGCCGCATAGCCGAACTGGCCGTAGCGGAAGGCCTCTTCGTAGGCGAACAGCATGGGCAGCCGGGTCTTGCCGCCGGGCCCGCCGTTCGTGAGCACGTACACCAGGGCGAAGGAGTTGACGTTCCAGATGAGGTTGAGCGCGGTGATCGCGAGGGCCACCGGTCTGAGCGCGGGCCAGGTGACCGTGCGAAAGCGGCGCCAGGCTCCGGCGCCGTCCACGGCCGCCGCCTCGTGCAGTTCGCGCGGGGTGTTCTGCAGTCCGGCGAGCAGGGCGACCGTGGTCTGCGGCATGCCCGCCCAGACGCCGACGACGACGACGGCGGGCAGCGCGGTGCCCAGTCCGCTCAGCCAGTCCCGGCCGTCGCCGAGGCCGAGGTCGCGCAGGGTCTCGTTGAGGACGCCCGCGTCGGGGTTGTAGACGAGGCGCCACATGATGCCGACGACGACCTCGGGCATGGCCCACGGCACGATGGCGAGGGCGCGGGCGAGCCCGCGCAGCCGTACGTCCTGGTTCAGCAGCAGGGCGAGGCCGAGGGCCAGCAGCAACTGGGGCACCGTCACCCCGATCGCCCACAGCAGGCCGATGCGGAACGACTCCCAGAACAGGGTGTCGTGCAGCAGGTCCTGGAAGTTGAGGCCGCCGATCCACCGGGTCGCCGATGTCCGGCCGGACTGGGAGTCGGTGAACGCCAGCAGGATGCCGTACAGCAGCGGGCCCACGCTGAGGACGAGGATCGGGACGAGCGCGGGCAGGACCAGGAACCAGGTACCGGGACCGGCACGCCCGGTCGTCCCTCTCGCTTCGGCCACTGATGCCACGGAATCAGCCCCTTTGCCAGATCTGGTTGGCATGGTCATGGTCGTAAAGGCGCGGGACCTCGTCAAGGGCCCGCACACGGGGCCCCACCTGTGCGAATGCGAGACTGGCCGGGAACCGGGCACGCACGGCACGGGACGAACGGCAAGAACGGCACGGAGGCGGACGATGGACGAGGCACGGGCGCGGGACGTACTGGCCGCGGCACAGGTGCTGCCGGGCACGGCACGGGACGCGCGGCTCCTCACCCTCGGCGAGAACGCGGTGTTCGCCTCGGGCGACCTCGTCGTCAAGGTGGGCCGCGACGCCGAGCTGCTGGACCGGGCCCGCCGGGAGCTGGAGATCGCCGGCTGGCTGGAGCGGGCGGACGTACCGGCGGTGCGGGCCGCGGAGCCGAAGCCGCTGCTGGTCGACGGACACCCGGTGACCGTGTGGCACCGGCTGCCCGAGCCGGTGCGTCCCGCCGGGCCCGGGGACCTCGCCCGGCTCCTCCGGATCGTGCACGCGCTCCCCGCTCCCCCCTTCGCCCTGCCGCCCCGCGACCTGCTGGGCGGCGTGGAGCGCTGGCTGCGGCTCGCGGGCGACGCGATCGACCCAGCGGACGCGACATATCTGCGCGAACGCCGGGACGGCTTCGCGAGCGCCTCGGCCGCGCTGACACCCCGTCTGACGCCGGGCCCCATCCACGGCGACGCGCTGCCCCGCAATGTGCACGTCGGCCCCGAGGGTCCGGTCCTGGTCGATCTGGAGACCTTCTCCGCCGACCTGCGCGAGCACGACCTGGTGGTCATGGCCCTCTCCCGCGACCGCTACGGCCTGCCCGCCGAGGCGTACGGCTCCTTCACCGAGGCCTACGGCTGGGACGTGCGCGAGTGGGAGGGCTGCGGGGTGCTCCGCGGGGCCCGCGAGACGGCCAGCTGCGCATGGGTCGCCCAGCACGCACCGACCAACCCGAAGGCACAGGCCGAGTTCGAGCGCCGCGTGGCGTCACTGCGCAACGGTGACGAGACGGTGCGATGGTATCCGCTCTGAGAGAGCCGGAGCGCTGACGACGGCCCGCACCTGCGTACGGCACCATTCCGGCGGGCCGCCCCGCAGCACCGTTGGGGGGCGAGGAACTGCGCGACCAACCCCCACCGGACCGCAGACGAAGAACTACGCCGGCTGCCCCTCGGACAACTCCCGCACCGGCCACGTCCCGTCGATGACGGGTGCCGACGCGGCGGACCGGCTTCTTCGAGGTGAGAACCCGACCCACGCGAGGCTCACATCGTCCGGCTCCGCAAAGCCGCCTCCGGAAAAGCCAGAGTCATCCGCCTCCCAGCACCGCGCGAACCACCGTCATCGGGTCCTGCGGCTGAAATGCCCCCTGCACCGAGGGAACGCACATCGCCGGTCACCCGGCTGCCGGCTCGCTCGCACCGCCGCCGCCGGATCCGGACCCCAAATACTGGCGCAGAGCTTCCCGCCCTCCCGGAACGAAGCACCGTTCATCAAGGACTTCGCGCAGTTCGGCCACCGTCAGCCAGTCGCACCAGTCGATCTCGCCCGAATCCGGGACCAGGTTCTCCGACACGACGGCCTCGTGCACGCCGAGCCAGATGGGGCTGATCCCCTTTCGGAAAAGGAACTTGAACAGGAAACGCACGGGCACACGAATGCCCAGTTCTTCAGCCAGCTCGCGGACTGCCGCCTCCTCATACGACTCGCCCACGTCCACGGCCCCGCCGACCATCGCGTCGTAGTGGCCCGGAAACCGGGACAACGTCTCGGCCCGCCGCAGCACCAAGATCCGGCCTTCGCGATCACGACAGATCGTCGCCGCAATGCGATGCAGCCAGTTCTCACGCACCGCCTCATCCCGCTCGACGACCCCCAGCACGCGGTCGTACTCATCGACATGCTCAACCAGTTCGCTCACGGATGCACGATCTCAGCCCCCACTGACAACTCGTCCCCACGGGCGACACTGACAAGCGATCCGCACCATCGGAGCCAAGAGCAGTTCACGCGTCAGGAACTGGCCGACCGGGTCGGTCATCGGCTGCGCGGGATGACCGGCCAAGCCGCCTCGACGACCGCCGTCGGGTTCGACGTCCGCCGCAGGTAAGCCTGCAGCGAGGCGGACTGCTCGGCCGCCGCACGAACCTGGAGGTCGTGCAGGTTCGCCAAGGACATGGCCCCGACGGGCTGATGCTTCTCCGCCATGCGTCGCACCACACGGGCGGCAGCCACCGCGTCCGCCCTCGCATCATGCGCGTCTTCGAGCGACACACCGTAGTGCGCGCACAACGCGTGCAAGGCGCGCGTCCCCTTTCGATACTTGTCGACATGCTTGTCGATCACCAAGGGATCGATGACCGGCGAAGGCACGACGCCCAATCGCTCACTGATCGACTCCAGCCCGTACCGCCGGCACTCACGGTCCAGCAGCGACAGGTCGTAGCGCGCGTTCATCACGACCAGAGGGGTCCCTGAGCGCAGGACTTCGGCGACAGACTCGGCGATTTCCTCGATCGCGGACGAAGCCGAGACCCCGTGCGCGCGGGCATGGCCCGTCGAGATGCCATGGATCGCCGAAGCCTGTTCGGGTATCACCACCCCGGGATCGAGCAGCCAGGTCCGCTCCGCCGAGACAGCCCCGTCCGGCTCCAGTCGCACGACCGCCGCGGTGACGATGCGATCGGTCTCGACGTCCGTACCCGTGGTCTCCAGGTCGAAGGCCACCAAGGCCTCCGTGATCCAGCTCATCGCTCGTCCCCCGCTCCGACGTGAGCCGGAACCCGGCACTCTGCTACCGGATGAGACGCCTGGGACGCCTGAGACGCCACTGAAGTGAGCGGATAAAAGGCCGCGTCGCGGGCGGCGACCGGCACGCCCGTCTGCCAGTAGGAGGCCGGCGATTCCGCGATGGTGTCGGCCACCTCGTCGGCCGGGCGGCCCTCGGCCGCCGCGCGTTCGTTACCGATGCCGTGCACCGCCATCGCGTCGGCCGGGATCTCCATGCCCGGATCCGCCAGCCGTTCCCGGCGCCCCACGGGTTCTTCGGCCCTGACCTCGATCACCGAGCCGGTGACGATGCGCGCCTCGTGCGGATCGGTCCCGGTCGTCTCCAGGTCGAAGCCGATCAGCAGCTCCTGGTGCCGGCCCATGGGCAGGCCCCCCTTCTCGATGGTGCGTTCCCCCAGTGATCTCCACCTTCGCACGGGGCACTGACAATCCGAGGGGCGCGTTCCGCTTACCGGATGGACAGTTCAGGACACCGGGCGCGAATCCGCCCAGGCCAGCTCGAATTCCTCGCGGTATATCGGGAAGAGTCCGGATTCTCCCACCTCGTCGGACTTGACCACACGGCTGCCGCCCCGCAGCACCAGCACCGGCGACTCCATCCCGCGCGCCCCGCGCAGATAGGACTGCACGACGCCGATGCCGTCCGTGCCGTCGCCGTCCACGAGGTAGGCGGTGAACCGGGGCGTCTCGTCGTACACCTGGATCTGGAAGGCGTCCGGGTCGCGCAGCCGGGACCGCACCCGGCGCATGTGCAGGATGTTCATCTCGACGGAGCGGCTCAGTTCGCCCCTCTTCATGCCGAGCTCGCGCTCGCGGCGCTTGACCGCGCTGGAGGCCGGATTGAGGAAGAGCAGCCGCACCCGGCAGCCGGTCTCGGCGAGCCGGACCAGCCGGCGGCCGGAGAAGTTCTGCACCAGCAGGTTGAGGCCGATGCCGATGGCGTCGAGGCGGCGGGCACCGCCGAAGAGGTCCTCGGCCGGGAACTGCCGCATGAGCCGCACTCGGTCCGGATGGACCGCCACGACGTCCGCGTACCGCTCGCCGACCAGGTCCTCGACCGCGTCGACGGGCAGCCGGCGCGCGGAGGGCACGTCGCCGCCCGCGCCGAGCAGCTCCAGCAGCCGGGCCGAGGCCCGTTCGGCCTGCCCGAGCACGGCCTCGGACAGGGCACGGTTGCGGGAGACGACGTTACGGGTCACCTCCAGCTCGTCCAGGGCGAGTTCGAGGTCCCGGCGCTCGTCGAAGTACGGCTCGAAGCAGGGCCAGTGCTGCACCACCAGCTCGCGCAACTGGGGCAGCGTGAGGAAGCTGAGCACGTTGTCGTCGGCCGGGTCGAGCAAGTAGCCCTTGCGGCGGCTGACTTCACGGACGGCGACCGCCCGCTGCACCCACTCCTGCCCGGCCGGACCGGCCGCGGCCACCACCCACTCGTCGCCGTGCACGGGCTCGTAGATGGGCCGCAGGACAGCGGCCACGACCGCGCGCAGCCGCTGTTCGACGAGGTTCAGCCAGATGTAGGCCCGGCCGGCCCGCTGGGCGCGGGTGCGCACCTCACGCCATGCGTCGGCGCCCCAGTCCAGTTCCGGCCCGATGGAGCCCGCGTCCATCGGACGGGCGAGGGACACCGCGCCGGGCGGGACGTCTGTGGAGTTCCCCTCGTGACCCTCGTCACCAGGGGGCAGCTCCAGCCCTCCCGACCCCACCGCCTACCGCCTTCCGTCCCCGTTCGTTCCCCGTCCCGACGATCAAGGAAGGGTACTCCGGGAGCGGTAGGCGGTGCAGCCGGATGGGCAGGTCGGTTTCTCAACTGCGCGGTCGCCAATGGCCGTTCTGCCAGCCGAGCTCGTCGGGAGTGAGCGGATTCATAGCGGTGACGTCCCTGGGAGCGATGGCGAAGCCCTGCCAGTGGATCGGCATGGGCTGCTGGTCCTCGTCCCGGGCGATGTGGTGGAAGCCGACGTTCATCCAGACGACGGGGTGGGTGAGGCTCTGCCCGTTGACCCATGTGTCGACGGACTTGCCCGCCCCGGCCGGGCAGGCGCCCGGGTTGTTGCTGGCGAACTGCTCGCACTTGTTGTACTCGGTGACGTACAGGTCGTGCCTGGTGAAGCTGCGGCCCGGGTACTTGGTGGTGGCCCCGGGGACGATCTCGTACGAACGGGCGTGCCCGTCCTTGTTCTTGCCGGTCTCGCTGACGACCCGCCACCAGCGGTAGGTCTTGTAGTCCCCGGCGAGTTCCCTGGTGACCTTGGTGCGGGTGGTCTTGTTGGTGGGCGCCTGGCCGCCGCGGGCGGGCGGGGTGACGGCCGAGTCGTACTGCTCGACCCTCGACTTCGACGAGCCGTCGAGGCCGAAGTCCAGCCGCCAGAACACGTTGTGGCTGTGGCTGGTGGCGTAGGCCTCGGCGCCCTTGCCGAGGGGCCAGCCGCGGCCGTCGCCGGCGTCGTAGTCGTCGTAGGAGAGGCTACCGGTGGCGCCGACGTTCATGGTGACCGTGCCGTCGTCCTGGAAGCGCCACTCGGTCATGTACTCGTACCAGCCGACCTGGTTGACGGTGTAGACGAGCAGGTCCTTGCCCTGCGCCTGGAAGACCTTGTTCGCGCTGTCGCCCTGCATGCGGTAGGCGTGGCCGCGCGAACGCGTGGTCGTGCACAGGCCGTTGACGTCCGGGTGCCGCGGGTCCCAGGCGTCCGGGACCTTGACGGTCTTGATGGTGCCGCCGGGGCACTCGCCGGGCGCCAGGTTCACCAGGCCCTGGGCGAAGCCGAATCCGGTGAGGTCGTCGTACTCGACGCTGCCGTCGTCGTAGGGGACGTCGATCTGGGCGAGGCGGGCGCTGTTGAGGACCTTGATCGGCTTGGGCTCGCCCTTGGGCTGGTAGGAGATGTTCTCCAGGACGAGTCCGGCCTTGCTGTCGTAGCGCCAGCACATCCGCCAGGTGGTGCCGCTGGAGAGCTTCTGCTCGATGCGGTAGGCGGAGCTGCAGTCGGCTGCCGCCGTGGAGGTGGCGGCCACGGCCGACGTGGCGGATGTGGATGTGGAGGTGGTAGCGGATGTGGTGGCGGTGGCGGTCCGGGCGACGGCCGGGCCGGCGCCGGCGGTCGCGCCGACGGCCAGGGCGGCGACGGTGAGGCCGACGCCCGCGCGCGTGCGGGCACGGCGGATCGTGTGGTCACGCATGGCGAAGTAGCTCCCTTGCACAAGACGCAAGTCGGATGAGTGGACGGGCTGCCGGCTCAGTGGTGGTCGAGCCTTGCGACCTTGCGCGCGCTCAGGTCGACGACGAACCACCGGGCGTCGATCCAAGGGCCGTTCACGACCTTCGGGAACAGCCGGACGCAACGGTGTTCACCGCACGTGTCGAGCGCGGCGGGCCGGCCGCCCGGAACGGCCCGGTAGACCGCGCCGTTCAGCAGCAGCTGGTCCGGTGACGTCAACTCGCGGCCGGTGGCATCCTTGTAGTCGGCCCTGAGACCCGCGCCCAGCGGGTCGGCGATCAGCAGCTTCGCCGCCTCGGTGTTCTCGGCCCGGCTCAGCGGCGGCTGGACGCCGTGCCTGCGGGTGGTCTGCTCGACCTTGCCGGTCCGGAGGTTCACCGTCCGGGTGACCAGCTCGTCGTTCCGGTAGTCGTAGAAGGTCACGTCGGCCCGGCGCGGCGCGTCCGGGTCGTCCAGTTCGTCCGCCGTGGCCGGGTCGGCGAGGTCGACGGTGAGGCGCTCGGGCCCGCGTCGGCCGTCGACGTTCTCGGCCGCGCCCAGCATCTGCCGGTCCAGGGCGATCTTCTCGACCCGCCGGATCTCGTCGTCGGTCAGCGGGTCGCGGCCGGTGCCGTTCTTCCCCTCGGCGGGCGCCCGCTCCACCACGCCCGGCCGTACCGCCTGCGCACCGTCTCCGGACCGCGCACCGTCCGCGGCCTGCACACCCTCTCCGGCCTGCTGCACGGCCCGGGTTCCGCCGCGTCCGCCGCCGGCCTCGTCCGCCCCCGCCGTGCCCGGCAGGGTGATCCCGACCATCACCGCGGTCCCGGCCAACGCCAGGGCCGCCCCCGCCACCACCTTGCCCAGATGGCGGTGCACTGTCTCACGCACATCTTCCCCCTGCTCCCCGGACGTCCCGGGAGTACGTGTCTGCCCCACTGGTTCGGCGCACGGGCGGGTAGTCAGGCCGCCGTGCGCACGGGTCGGCCGGTAAGAGGAATGCAAGTGATGGGAGGTTCCGTCACTTTCGGACAGTCTCGGGGCCGAAGAATTCGGGCGGACTCGGTGCCGAAGGCCGCACCGGCGGGCGGCACACCTGGAAGAGTCGTCCCCATGCAGGTCTGGCCTGGAGAGGCATATCCGCTCGGCGCCACGTACGACGGCGCGGGAACCAATTTCGCGGTCTTCACAGAGGCCGCGGACCGAGTAGAGCTGTGTCTGCTGCACGACGACGGCTCGGAGACGGCGGTGGAACTGCGCGAGAGCGACGCGTTCGTCCGGCACGCGTACGTGCCGGGCGTGATGCCGGGACAGCGGTACGGGTTCCGGGTGCACGGCCCGTACGACCCCGGTCGCGGGCTGCGCTGCAACTCCGCGAAGCTGCTGCTCGACCCGTACGCGAAGGCGGTCAGCGGCGCCGTCCGGTGGGGCGAGGAGGTGTACGGCTACCACTTCGGCGCGCCCGAGCGGCGCAACGACCTGGACTCGGCGCCGCACACCATGACGTCGGTCGTGATCAACCCGTACTTCGACTGGGGCGACGACCGGCTCCCGCGCACCGAGTACCACCACACGGTGATCTACGAGGCGCACGTCAAGGGCCTGACCATGCGCCATCCGGGGCTGCCGGAGGAACTGCGCGGCACGTATGCGGCGCTCGCCCACCCGGCGGTCATCGACCACCTGACCAAGCTCGGCGTGACGGCGCTCGAACTGATGCCCGTGCACCAGTTCGTGAACGACCACCGGCTCGTCGACATGGGCCTGAACAACTACTGGGGCTACAACACCATCGGCTTCTTCGCCCCGCACAACGCGTACGCCTCCTGGGGCGACCGCGGCCAGCAGGTCCTGGAGTTCAAGTCGGCGGTCCGGGCGCTGCACGAGGCCGGGATCGAGGTCATCCTCGACGTCGTCTACAACCACACCGCCGAGGGCAACCATCTGGGTCCGACGCTCTCCTTCAAGGGCATCGACAACCCGTCGTACTACCGGCTGGCGGAGGACCGCCGCTACTACACGGACACCACGGGCACCGGCAACTCGCTGCTCATGCGGTCCCCGCACGTCCTCCAGATGATCATGGACTCGCTGCGGTACTGGGTGACCGAGATGCATGTCGACGGGTTCCGCTTCGACCTCGCGGCGACCCTGGCCCGGCAGTTCCACGAGGTGGACCGGCTGTCGTCGTTCTTCGACCTGGTGCAGCAGGACCCGGTCGTCTCGCAGGTGAAGCTGATCGCGGAACCGTGGGACGTGGGCGAGGGCGGCTATCAGGTGGGCAACTTCCCGCCGCTGTGGACCGAGTGGAACGGCAAGTACCGCGACACCGTGCGCGACCTGTGGCGGGGCGAGCCGCGGGCGCTCGCCGAGTTCGCCTCCCGGCTGACCGGCTCCTCCGACCTCTACCAGGACGACGGGCGCCGCCCGCTGGCCTCCATCAACTTCGTGACCTGCCACGACGGTTTCACGCTGCACGACCTGGTGTCGTACGACCAGAAGCACAACGAGGCCAACGGCGAGGACGGCCGCGACGGCGAGAGCCACAACCGGTCCTGGAACTGCGGCGCCGAGGGCGAGACCGAGGACCCGGACGTGCTCGGGCTGCGCGCCCGTCAGATGCGCAACTTCGTCGCCACGCTGATGCTGTCCCAGGGCGTGCCGATGATCAGTCACGGCGACGAGTTCGCCCGCACCCAGCGCGGCAACAACAACGCCTACTGCCAGGACAACGAACTGACCTGGCTGGACTGGTCCGAGGAGAGCGGCGACCTGCTGGAGTTCACGCGCGCGATGGTGTGGCTGCGCCGGGACCACCCGGTGCTCCGGCGCCGGCGCTTCTTCCACGGACGCCCGGTGGAGGGCACGCACGACGACCTGTCCGACATCGCGTGGTTCACACCGGAGGGCGAGGAGATGACCCAGCGGGACTGGAACTCGGCGCAGGCGTCCGCGCTGACGGTCTTCCTGAACGGCAACGCCATCTCCGAGCCCGGACCGCGCGGGGAGCGCATCGCCGACGACTCCTTCCTGCTGATGTTCAACGCCTCGCCGGGCCCGCTGGACTTCGTCGTGCCCGTCGACCACGGCCGGCAGTGGCAGGTGGTCGTCGACACGGCCGACCCGGACGGGGTGCCGTCGGGAGCGGGCGCGAAGGTCGCGGCCGGCGACCGCATCACCCTGCCGGACCGCAGCCTGACGGTGTTGCAACGGCCCGCGTGACCGGCCCGTTCAAGGGGCGGATACGGGATCCCGCTCGGCGGGCGCGGGATCCCGTTCAGGGGGTGCGGGATCGAGTTCAGGGGGTGCGGGATCCCGTTCAGGGGGTACGGGATCTCGCTCGGCGGGTACGGGAGGGACGGCGGGCGGCCCCTGCACTCGCTGCGCGCGCCCTCGTTCAGGGAGTCGTGCGAGGACGATGACACGAAAGGGGCCGGGCTGGGTACGTAGGGTTGCATGACTTCTCTGCGACCCGGTCCGGCGGTGCCCACGGCCACCTACCGGCTGCAGCTCCAGCCCGCGTTCCCGTTCGCCGCCGCCGCGGCGGCCGTCCCGTACCTGGCGTCCCTCGGCGTCTCGCACCTGCACCTGTCCCCCGTCCTGGAGGCCGTACCGGGCTCCACGCACGGGTACGACGTCGTGGACCACGCGCGCGTGCGCGAGGAACTCGGCGGCGAGGACGGCCTGCGCGCGCTGGCGCGCACCGCGCGGGAGCACGGCCTCGGCCTGGTCGTGGACATCGTCCCGAACCACATGGCGATGGCGCCCCGGCACAACCACGCCCTGTGGGAGATGCTGCGCGAGGGCCCCGGCTCGCCGTACGCGCGCTGGTTCGACATCGACTGGGAGGCGCAGGGCGGGCAGGTACTGCTGCCTGTGCTCGGCGGGCCGGTCGGGGGTGAACGGGAGCACCTGGTGGCCGACGGCGGCGTCCTGCGCTACCACGACCACGTCCTGCCGCTGCGCGCGGGCACCGAGGGGCTGCCGCTGCCCCAGTTGCTGGACGCGCAGTGGTACCGGCCGGTGTGGTGGCGGCTGGCCCGTACCGAGCTGAACTACCGGCGGTTCTTCAGCATCTCGGAGCTGATCGGGGTCCGCGTGGAGGACCCGGAGGTGTTCGAGGCCACCCACGGCAAGATCCTCCAGCTGCTGGCGGAGGGCGTGATCGACGGACTGCGCGTCGATCACCCGGACGGGCTCGCCGACCCCGACGGCTACCTGGAGCGGCTGCACGAGGCGACCGGCGGCCGCTGGACGGTGGTGGAGAAGATCCTCGCCGACGGCGAGCACCTGCCGGCCTCCTGGCCCGTCGCCGGCACCACCGGCTACGACGCCCTGCGCCACGTCGACGGCCTGTTCACGGACCGGTCCGGGGCCGGTGAACTCCTCGACCGCTACCGGGCGTTCGCCGCCCCCCAGACGGACCGGGGCGGCGACTGGGCCGCCACGGTGCGGCGGGCGGCCTACCTGGTGCTCACGCACGAGCTGGCCGCCGAGACCGACCGGCTCACCCGGGTGGCCGCCCGGCTGTGCGCCTCCTCGCCGGACCTCTCGCTGCGCGACCGGGCTCCCTGGGCGCTGCGCACCGCCCTGGAGGAACTGCTGGTGCGGATGCGGGTGTACCGGCCGTACGCCTCCGGGGACGCGGCCTCCGTGGTCACCGAGCGGGCCGCCGGGGAGGCGCGCCCGGCCTTCCTGATGCCCGAGGAGGCCGGAGCCGTCGACGTCGTACGGCGGCTGCTGGTCGAGCCCCTCGGCGACGGGCCCGCCGAAGACCGCGCCGGCCGGGCGGAGCTGTACGCGCGGTTCGCGCAGACCGCGTCGGCGCTGCGCGCCAAGTCCGTGGAGGACACGGCGTTCTACCGGTACGTGCCGCTGCTGTCGGCGACCGAGGTGGGCGGCGATCCGGGCCGTCCAGGTGTGTCCCCGGAGGAGTTCCACGCGTACTGCGCGCGCGTGCAGCACGACTGGCCGCTCACCGGCACGGTCGTCACGACGCACGACACCAAGCGCAGCGCGGACGTACGGGCGGCGCTGGCCGTGCTCACCGAGTGCCCCGGCCGCTGGGCCAGGCTGCTCGCCGAGGTGTCCCGCGACGAGGAGGCCGTCCCGGACGGGCAACTGGCCTGGGCGGCCTGGCAGACGGTGTTCGGGCTGGGGCCCGCCGAGGAGGAACGGGTCCAGCGGGCACTGCTCAAGCACGTGCGCGAGGCGGGCCTGTACACCAGCTGGACCGAGCAGGAACCGCCGTACGAGGAGACGGTGGCCGCCTTCGTCGCGGCCGGACCGTGCGGGCCGCCCGGCGAGCGCGTGGCCGCCTTCCGCAAGACCCTGGAGCCGCACATCCGGGCCAACGTGCTCGGCACCGCCCTGGTCCATCTGACGATGCCGGGCGTGCCGGACGTGTACCAGGGCACGGAGAGCGAGTACCGGGCGCTGGTGGACCCCGACAACCGGCGGCCGGTGCCGTTCCCGGCGGCGGCGCCGGGCGAGAAGGACGCGCTGACGGCAGCGGCGCTGCGGCTGCGGGCCCGGCGGCCCGGCGCCTTCGGTGCGACGGCGTCGTACGCCCCCCTGACCGCCGAGGGCCCGGCCGCCGGTCACTGCCTGGCCTTCGCGCGCTCCGGTGAGGTGGTGACGGCGGTGACCCGGCTGTCGCTGCGGCTGGCGGAGGCGGGCGGCTGGCGGGAGACGAGGCTGGCGCTGCCGCCGGGACGGTGGGCGGACCTGCTGACACCAGGACGGGAGTTCACGGGGCACGCGCGCGTGGCGGACCTTTTCGAGGGGGTTCCGGTGGCACTGCTTGAGCGGGCCGGGGAGGACGACTGACCCGGGTCGGGGAGGACGGCGGGGCCCGCCCGGCCGGCTGAGCGGGGGCGGCCCTCCCGCTCCGTGCGCGGCTCACGATCGGCGTTGGCACGGGCAGGCGCGACGGTGGCGTTCGCGCGGGGAGGATCGACGGTGACGCCCGGGGGGGGCGGGCTCGACGGTGACGCCCGGGGGCGGGCCACGTGGTGCTCCCGGCGGGCGTGCAGGCGGGCGCGGGGTTCCGCTTCGTGGGCATCGCTCGGCGCGGTCGGGGGCGCTGTCGGTGGCGGTGCCGATGGGGGGCCGAAGGGGGTGCCGAAGGGGGTGCCCATGGGGGTGGGTGAAGCGTCCCCGACGATCGCGGGCAGCGGCCGGCGCCGGCGGTGAGCCACGTATCCGGGCGCCCCCTGGAGCCTCCCCCACCGTGTCCTTGACAGTTCACCCACGCCGTGCGGCACTGGGAGGGCGAAGCCGGGCGGAAACGAGTCGGGGGTGAGTCTCCTGCCGGTGCTGCGCTACCCCAGCGTTCCCGAACTGGTCGCCTTCGCAGCAGCGTTGGCGGCTCAGGAGCCCGGGCTGTGCGCGCTGCGACAGGTGGGCCTCTCGCGGGCCGGCCGGCCCCTGCACCTGCTGTCGGTTGGCCACGCCCGCCGGTCGGTGCTGGTCGTGGCGGGTGCCCACGCCAACGAGCCGACCGGGGGATCCACCCTGCGCAAGCTGGCCGAACAGGTGCTGGCGGAGCGGGAGTTGCGGACCGGTACGTCCTGGCACTTCCTGCTGTGCGCCGATCCGGACGGCGCGAGTCTGCATGTGACGCCGGCGCCGAGCAGCCTGCTCGACTACCACCTCGGCTTCTACCGGCCGACCGGCGCCGAACAGCCCGAGTGGGCGCCGTCGGTGCTGCCACCGGACCGGTTGCCGCCCGAGACCCGCGCGCTGACCGGCGTGATCGACGAGCTGCGCCCCTACCTCCAGGTGACCCTGCACGGCACCGATCTGGGCGGCAGCTGGGTGCAGTTGACGAAGGACGTGCCGGGGCTCGCCGAGCCGTTCGCCAAGTCGGCGGCGCAGCTGCACATTCCGGTGGAGACGGGCGCCGCGGACGCGGCGGGCTGGCCGGCCTCCGGGCCTGGCGTGCACGTCATGCCGAGCCCCGACTCGCGCACCGCCTACCCGAGCATGCCCGACGACGCACGGCACAGCACCTGGTACCACGTGCACCGCTACGGCGGTCTGACCGCGGTGGTGGAGGTGCCGATGTGGGCCAGCGACCTGGTGGACGACCCGGCGCCGCACCCGGCGCCTGAGGCGGCGCTGCGGCGGCTGGCCGCGCGCCTGCTGCGGGACGCCGTGGAGGTGGAGGGTGTGCTGACCGAGGCGCTGCCCCGCCTCGACGGCGCGGACGGGCCGCTGCTGCGGGCCGCCCGCTGGGCGCTGGAGCTGATCCCGGGCCTGGCGCAGGACTGGATCCAGACCCAGCCGGCCGGGACGACGATGGCGTACGTCGGCAGCGTGGACGCCTTCGGACGACGGCTGCCGCTGCGGGCGGCGGCGATGCTGCTGCGGGTGCTGCGGGAGACGGACGACCGTACGGCGCCCCGGCTCGAAAATCTCGTCGCCTCCTGGTGCGAGGCCTTCGCGGTGCGCTTCCGGGCCCGCTGGGTGCCGTTGGAGCACCAGGTGGAGCATCAGGCCAGGACGGTGCTGGTGGCGGCACAGCAGGCCCGTGAGGGGGTGGCGTGAGGGCCGTGAGCAGGCGACGCGTGCGTGAGCAGGCGACGCGTGCGTGAGCAGGCGACGCGTGCGTGAGCAGGCGACGCGTGCGTGAGCAGGCGACGCGTGCGTGAGCGGGTGGCGTGAGGCCCGTGAGGGGGGCGCGGGGGTCGTACGCCACCCGCTCTCGCTCGGTCGGCGGCGCTCAGTCGTCCAGGTCGAACACCGATCCCGTCCGCGCGTTCATGACGCACCGGCTCGTGTACGTCTGCTGGAAGTCGACCGGCCGCCCGTTCCACTGCCCGCGCGCGTGGGCGGTCACGGGGGCGTAGATCATCGTGCAGAAGACCTTCTTCGGCGGAATACGCGCGATGTCGCCGTCGGCTACGGCGAGTTCGGCGCACGCCTCGGCCGCGTGCGCGTGGCCCAGGGGCGGGTCGCACAGCAGCAGGGTGCCCTGCGGGGTTCCCTGGGTGCCGCCGGCCGGCGCCTCGCCGCGGGTGACGGTCAGGTGGAGCCAGTTACCGGCGCGCGCGTGGTGGGACGCCGCCTGGGCGGGGCCCGCGGTGAAGAGGCCGGTCGCGGCCAGCAGGGCGCCGACGGCCGCTGTCGCTCGGGTGAGGTACGTCATCCCCGATGCATCGGCACGGTCGCCCGCCTTCCCCACCCCGGCTCACCCGAACGGGATCCCACGCGCACGTGGCGGGGCAGCCGCAGCGACAGCGACAGCGACAAGGTGTCAGTGGGTCGACAGCCGGAAGGCCATCTGTCCGAAGCCGACCATGTCGCCCTCGGACACGACGACGGCACCGACCACGCGGCGGCCGTTGACCGTGGTGCCGTTGGTGGAGCCGAGGTCCCTGAGGACCCACATGCCGCCCTGGCGGCGCAGCTCGGCGTGCACCCGGGAGACCGTGTCGTGGTTGAGGCGCAGCCCGTTCGCGGGGTCGCGGCCGATGCGCAGCGGGTATCCCTGCTCCGGATGCGGCAGCAGCAGCTTGGGCAGCCGCTCGGCCTGCCACGCGCGGCGCAGCCGTACGCCGAAACCGGAGACGGCCGCGACGGTGCCGAGCACCGCGCGGGTGAAACGGTTCTCGCGGGGCAGGTCGGCGGTGAGCACGGCGAGTTCGTCGGCGCGGCGCGCGGCCAGGGCCAGCTCCATGCGGCGGATGAACGTGTCCTGCGACAGCCGGCCCATCGCGACGCCGTCTCGCAGCACCTGCAGCACCTTGTCGCGCTCCGCGTCGGAGAGCCGGGCCGCGTATGTGGGGAACTCGAAGGAGGACGACGTCACGTTCGTGATTGTCGGCCAGTGAACCCCGGGTGTCCAGGAAAGGGGGAAACGGCGGCCACGCGCGGGTACTTCCGCGACACCCGCCCGGAAAGGCCGGTTTCGAGGGCGGATTGATCGTTTTCGCGGCACGATGGACTCGCTACATCACGGTGAGCAGACGAAGGGGACCGTCCGTGCAGTTCGAGGTGTGGGCACCGAAAGCAGACCGCGTGACGCTCCACTGCGGCGACGCCACGCACGCGTTGGAACGCGATCCCGAACGGGCGGGATGGTGGGCCGGACAGGCGGCGGCCGAGGACGGCACGCGCTACGGCTTCGCGCTGGACGACGGCCCCGTACTGCCCGATCCGCGCTCGCGCCGCCAGCCGGACGGACCGGACGGACCGAGCGCCGTCGTGGACCACGGGCGGTACGCGTGGCGTGCCCCGTGGACGGGGCGCGGGCTGCCGGGCGCGGTGCTGTACGAGCTGCACGTGGGGACGTACACCCCCGAGGGCACGCTCGACGCCGCCGCCGGCCGTCTCGAACACCTCGCGGAACTCGGGATCACGCACGTCGAGTTGATGCCGCTGTGTCCCTTCCCCGGGCGGCACGGCTGGGGGTACGAGGGGGTGTCGCCGTGGGCGGTGCACGAGCCGTACGGCGGTCCCGAGGCGCTGAAACGGTTCGTGGACCGGGCGCACGAGCTGGGCCTCGGAGTCGTCCTGGACGTCGTCCACAACCACTTGGGCCCCTCCGGCAACCATCTGCCCGCGTTCGGCCCGTACTTCACGGACACGCACCACACCCCCTGGGGCTCGGCGGTGAACCTGGACGCGCCCGGCTCCGACGAGGTGCGCGCGTACTTCCTGGGCAGCGCGCTGGCCTGGCTCAGGGACTACCGGCTCGACGGGCTGCGCCTGGACGCCGTGCACGCGCTGCACGACACGCGCGCGTGCCACTTCCTGGAGGACCTGTCGGCGGCGGTCGACGGCCTCGCCGACGAGGTGGGCCGGCCGCTGTTCCTGATCGCCGAGTCCGACCTGAACGACCCGCGGGTCATCACCGCGCGCGCGGAGCACGGCCTCGGGGTGCACGCGCAGTGGAACGACGACTTCCACCACTGTCTGCACACCGCGCTGACCGGCGAGTCCCAGGGCTACTACGCGGACTTCGCGCGCGCCCCGCTCGCCGCGCTGACCAAGACGCTCACCGGCGGCTACTTCCACGACGGCACCTACTCCGCCTTCCGGGGCCGCGGCCACGGCCGGCCGCTGGACCGCGCGCGCGTGGCCGCCCACCGGCTGCTGGGCTACAGCCAGACCCACGACCAGATCGGCAACCGCGCCCAGGGGGACCGGCTCTCGGCCCACCTCTCCCCCGGCCTGCTGGCCTGCGCGGCCACGCTCACGCTGACCGCGCCGTTCACCCCGATGCTGTTCATGGGCGAGGAATGGGCGGCGGGCACGCCCTGGCAGTTCTTCACCGACCACACGGACCCCGAGCTGGCAGAGGCGGTACGGCGGGGCAGGCGGCGCGAGTTCGCGGCGCACGGCTGGGCCGAGGAGGACGTGCCCGACCCGCAGGACCCGGAGACCCGGGAACGGTCCTGCCTCGACTGGTCGGAGCCCGCACGTGAGCCCCACGCGCGCGTGCTGTCCTGGTACCGGCGGCTGATCGCGCTGCGCCACGACGAGCCGGACCTCACCGACCCCGACCTCGCGGACACGAAGGTCGCGTACGACGAGGAGCGGCGCTGGCTGGCGTTCCGCCGCGGCGACGTCCGGGTCGCGGTGAACCTCGGCAAGGACCCGGCGGCGATCCCCCTGGGCACCGGCCGCGTGCGGGTCCTCGCGGCCTGGGACCCGGTGGAGGCCCCGGGCCCGGACGGGCTGCTCCAGGTGCCGGGCGAGTCCTGCGTGGTGCTGAAACAGCCCTGAGCGGGTGTGCCGGGCGCCCCGGACGAGCGGGCGGGGCGCCCGGAAGTGGACCGCGTGGAGTCCATGGACCGCGTGAACTCCGTGGACTGCGTGCGCTCCGTGCACTCCATGCGCTCTCTAGGGTTCCGCCTCGTCGTCCTTGAGGTCGCTGACCCACTCCAGCATGATCGGCTCCCAGGCGCGGCGCAGCCGGGTCCTGAGCAGCGGCAGGTCGCCCGGGGCGCGGCCCTCGATGTGGTCGGTCAGGTGGATGACGGTGTCGCAGCGGGCGAGCCACAGACCGCGCAGGCAGGGGCGCGCGCCGTAGCCGGCGAGGGTGGCGGCGCGGACGGCCGCCGGGGAGCCGACGGCGACGGCCAGCCCGGCGATGTCCTCGGCCGGATCGCCGACCGCCGCCTCGGTCCAGTCCAGGATGCCGCGGACCCGCCCGTCGGCGCTGACCACCACGTGCTCGCCGATCAGTCCGTGATGGGTGAGCACGGCGACCGCCTGCTGTGCGGCGAGCTGCGCGGCGCCGGGCGGGGTCAGCTGGTGCAACCGCGCGGCGTCGAACTCCTCGGCGGCGGCGAGCCGCTGCGCCGCGTGCACGGCCATGCGGCGCAGCGCCTCCAGGGAGCGCGGGGCGACCCGCGGCACGCCGAGCGTCTCGGCCTGCCGTACGGGCACCGCGCGCAGGCCGGTGAGCAGCCCCGCGAGGTCGGCCTCGCCGACGGCGGAGACGTCGTGCTCGTCGGCGGTGCCGCCGGGCAGCTTGGTGTCGAGCGTGTAGGCGAGGCCGGGCGCCCAGTCGCCGTGCGCGACGCTCGTCGGCACGGCGACCGGCACGTGCGGGCGCACCAGGTCGCGCAGCCGCAGTTCGCGGCGGCGGCGCGCGGAGGCCTCCTGGTCGGGTGCGAGCCGCAGCACATGGCGGGTGCCGACCCACCAGGTGTGCTCCCGGCTCTCCATGACCGGGCGGACGTCGGGGCCCGCGGCGCCGTTCGCGCTCCCCTTGCTCCCGTCGCTCTCCTTGAGCAGCGAACGGACCAGTCTGCGCACGGTGTCCGCGGTGGGTGTCGGTGCCTGGGTCATGGTCGCGTCGTCGCCGTCCCGGGATGTCGTCCTGGTGTCTCTCCTGGGTCTGTCAGTCCACTCAATCCACTATGACCATCTCACGGGTGGTGTCGTTGAGACGCCGGCCGCCGTCCTGCGTCACCGTGACGATGTCCTCGATGCGTACCCCGAAGCGGCCGGGCAGGTAGATGCCGGGCTCGACGGAGAAGCACATGCCGGGCACGAGGGCCTGCTCCTCGCCCTCGATCATGTACGGCGGCTCGTGCGTGGTGACGCCGATACCGTGCCCGGTGCGGTGGATGAAGTACTCGCCGTACCCGGCGTCGGTGATCACCGCGCGCGCGGCGCGGTCGACCTCCTGGCAGGCCACCCCGGGACGCACGGCCCTGAAGCCCGCTTCCTGGGCGGCGCGCACGATGTCGTGGACCCGGCGCTCCTCCTGCGTCGGCTCGCCGACGTGGACCGTGCGCGTGGTGTCGGATCCGTAGCCGTCCTTGAGGCCGCCGAAGTCGAGGACCACCATGTCCCCGTGCTGGATGACGCGGTCGCCCACCTCGTGGTGCGGGTTGGCGCCGTTGGGGCCGGAGCCGACGATGGTGAAGTCGACCTGGGAATGGCCGAAGCGGCGCAGCAGGTCGGCGAGGTCACGGCCGACGTCGGACTCGCGGCGGCCGGCGAAGGGAACCTTCCGGATCTCCTCGAACGTCGCGTCGGCAGCCGCTCCCGCGGCTGCCAGGAGGTCCAGTTCGGCCGCGTCCTTGACCGCGCGCAGCATGGGCAGGGCGTCGGTGAGGGAGGCGTAGGAGCTGTCGGGCAGCGTGCGCTGCAGGCCGAGCAGGTGCATCGCCCAGGTGTTGTCGCTGATGCCGAAGCGTCCTCGCTCGTCGAGGAGGCCGGCGGTGACCGCGTAGGGGTCCTTGCCGTCGGTCCAGTCACGCAGGGTCAGTGCGGTCGCGCCGGCCGCCGCCTCCGCGTCCGGGGCCTCCAGCGTGGGCACGACGAGCACGGGGTCGTGGCCGGGGGCGAGGACCAGCAAGGTGAGCCGTTCGGTGATCGCGGTGGGCGTGTACCCGGTCAGCCACACCATGTCCGGTCCCGGCGCCACCAGGAGTCCCGCGAGACCGGCGTCGGCCGCGGCACGCGCGGCGCGTTCCATGCGGGCCCGGTAGTCGCCGGCGGTGAAGGGCGCGGGCGTCGTACTGGTCATCCGGGCCTCCGAGCGCGGTCGAGCTGACGGGAACGAAGCGGTCCCGGGCAGCATCCTGCCCGGCCGGACAGGGCGCCGCGAGCGGATCGCGAGGTTCCGCGGCCAGGGTCCGTGGGGCCTGCGATCGCCATGGGGCCATGATGACGCGCGGGGCGTGGGGTGACCAGCGGGTTTCCGGGGGCGTCCGGTCGGGGCCCGCGGATGTCGGTCCGGTCGGGGCGCGGGCGTGTCGGTCCGGTCGGGGCGTGGGCAGGTCAGGGCGCGGGCGGGCAGGTCGGTCCGGTCGGAGAGACCGGGGGGTGGTCGCGGACTGCGGAAGACACCCGCGAATACCGGAGTGCGTTCGGGCAAGGCGCCCGACGACCGGGAATGTGGGCGATCTCGCCGGATACACGGCCCCGCGGTCGGCCGGATGCTCCGGTGTCCGGGCGGCGGTCGGCCCCGCGTCGGTCAGGTCACCACGCCCGGGAGCACCGTCAACTGCTGGAAGCCCCCGCTGTGGTGGCGCACGGTGAGGGTCACCTGCGTGCCCGGACGGGCCCTGGTGACGGCTCGGGCGAGGTCGGCGGCGGTGTCGACACGGGTGCCGCCGAACTGGAGCAGCACGTCACCGCGGACCAGGCCCGCCGTGTAGCCGGGGCCGGGGACGTGCACGGCCGTCACCAGCGCCCCCGGCTTCTCGGCGTCGACGACCTCCACGCCCAGGGTGGCGCCGGGCCGGGCTTCGGCGGGGCTCCCGGGCGTGGCGGAAGCCGTGGGAGCCGTGGACACCGCGGGTGTGCCGGGCCCGGGGTGCGCCGAATCGGGCGGGACGGCGCCCGGTGGCACCTGCCGCTGCAGCTCGGCCAGCTTGCTCATGCCGATCACCGTGGCACCGACGGTGCCGAGTCCGACCCCGCAGAGCACCAGGGCGGTGCCGACGAACAGGCAGAACAGCAGAGCCCTGATCCGCCGGCCGCGACGCCGCGCCGCATGCGGGTGCCTGACGGGAGCGGCCGTGCCCTCGCCCGTCCCCCTGTCCCTCCGCTCCTGACCGGGCATCGGCTTGGGACGCAACACAGTCTGTTCCATGGTTCGCTCGCCTCCGGCTGTGCTCTACCCGGGGCACCGGGCCGCGACGAGACACGAACGAGTGAGACTGACGAGAGGGTGGCGGAGGGTAGCCATGCAAGGTCCGCACAGAGGGCTCCCTCAGGGCGGACCCCCTCAGACTCAGGCGGGCCCCTCAGACTCGGGCGATCCCCTCAGACTCAGGCGGGCCCCTCAGACTCGGGCGATCCCCTCAGACTCGGGCGGACCTCCTCAGGCTCAGGCGGGCCCCTCAGCCCCCGGCGCCATCCTCGCTGTCAGTGGCGGCTGTTACGTTCGGTGACATGACGGATCACGCGCTGCGGACGCTGCGACAGCACCGGGACCTCGCCGTACTGGCCGCGTTCCCCTTCGATTTCGACCTGGACCGTGCCGCCCACGGCCACGTCGAAGACGTACGGCTGGCCTCCGGTGGCCCGCTGGAGGTGCTCGCGGGGGACGACACGGGAGGCACGTACTTCCGGTGTGCGGACGGTTCGGTGTTGTACGCCGACTCGGAGGGTTCGGCCGGGATCATAGGGACGAGTGTCGACGCGGCGCTGGAGATCCTGATCGGTCTGCCCGGCTGGCACGACTACCTGGGTCTGCCGCCGGCGGACGGCGAGGAGGCGGTCCTCGCGTGCGTGGCCGAGACCGAGGAGGAGATCCGGGAGTCCTACGACATCGACGCCGAGCGTGCGGAACTGCGCGCCGCGCTGGGCCTGCCCGAGCGGTCCCCGGTCGAGCTGATCGGCCTGCTCCACTGCGCCCTGCTGCGCACGGAACCGGACCACGTGCTGCTCAACGACGAGGAGGGCATGGCCTACCGCCTGCTCGACGGGCATCCCCGCCCGCCGCTGTGGGAGCCGGTGCTGGAGCGCGGCCGTGCCGACCTCGCGCTGCTGCGTGCCGGGGACGCGGCGGCGCGCGCGGAGGTGGCCGGTGATCCGGTACGGCGCCGACTGGTGCTGCGCGCCGCCCAGTTCGACCGCTCGGACGGCGATCTCGCCCTGCTCCGGGAGCTGCTGCCCCGGGAGGCGGAGTCGTCGATGACCGACGAACTGCGTCTGGCCGCCGTCCTGGTGGGCCTGCACGGGGACCCGGCGGACCTGCCGCTGCTGCACGAGGTGCGGGACACGGACTTCGACACCCACTGCGGCCTGGGCGGGATACCGGAGCCCGGCGCGGACGGGGCGGAACTGCGCCGCTGGGCAAGGGACCTGGACGCGTCCCTGTTCGGCGCGGATCCGGCCGACGAGCCGGAGTCGACGTGGACCGACCTGGCCGAGGCCCAGGGCCTGACCGAACTCGCCCGGGTCACGCTGATCCGCCGGCTGGACGCCCTCACCGTGAACCAGTCCCTGCTGCGGCGCCCCGACGACCCCACCCGGCTCGATCCGGCCCAGTTGCACGGGCTGGCCTACGACCTGGAGCGCCTGGGCGACTTTGAGCAGGCCCTGCGCGTACAGCGTCTGTACAGCGCGCTCCAGGAGACCGCCTGGGACCGCGTGTCGGCCCGGCGGGACCTGGCCCGTCTGGAGCGGGAGACGGGCCGGCTCGTCCCGGCCTCGCGCACCCTCGCCGCGCTCCGCGGCATCCTGGGCGTCCCGGACGACGGCACCCTGGAAATACCCGGCCTGGATGTCCCCGGGGACACTTCCCTGGCGCACTGGCGGGAGGTGAACCTCGGCCGGTTCGTCGCGCGGGAGCACTACGCGCTGGCCCGTGCCCTGGCCGGCGCGGACCTCGTCGAGGAGGCCCGCGCCGTCCTGGCGGGAGCGGACGCGATCCGCGCCGAGCTGCGCGGAGCCGCCGCCCAGGGGCTGGACGGCCTCGCGGCGGAGGTGGCGGAGCGGATCGGCGACGTCAGCCGACCGGACGTGAGCTGAGCCGACCCGACGCCGGCCGAGCCCGACCTCAGCCGAGCCCGGCGTCAGCCGACCCGACGTGAGCCGACCCGCCGTCAGCCGACCAGTTGGACGGGGGCCGGGGCCCGGTCGGGCAGGAAGCCGTGGGTGCGGCGGCCGAGCCACTCCGCCTTGTAGCGGTCCACGCTCCGGTGCCAGTGCAGGATGCCCGCGAGCCAGTTCCGCAGGTCCAGGACGTAGGCGTCCATCGCCGTGCGCGCCTGCCCGGAGAGCTGGAAGTCCTCGTGGAGGACGGGCAGTTCGTGTGCGACGACGTGCTCGAACTGCTCCATGCGCTGGGTCATCAGGTCGTGGACCACGGCGAGCGCGGCGGGGTAGTCGACGCCGAAGAAGTTCTGCACGACGAGGATCGCGTTGTGGATCTCGCCCTCATGCTCGATCTCCTTCTGGTAGGAGAAGACGTCGTTGATCAGGCAGGCGTAGTCGACGGCCGCGTTCTCCAGGGAGCGCACGGGGCCGCTGCGGTACACCTCGGGCGGGATCGCGGGGCCGTGGCCCATCCGGCACAGGCTCAGGGTGAGGTCCGAGCCGAAGGTGGCGCGGCGCATCTCCAGGTAGTCGACGGGGTCGGGGACGCGGTTCTGCAACTGGTTGGACAGCTCCCAGACCCAGCTCTCGGTCATGCTGTCCACGGCCGTCTTCAGGGTGCGCCGCTGGTCGGCGGTCATCTCCGCCGTCGTACGCGCCCACAGGTCGATCAGCCCGCGCTCCATGGCGTTGACCGGGGCCACGGTGGGCGCGCCCTCCAGCGGCATGCACGCGGAGAGCCGGACCGTGGTCAGCCGGGCGGCGACCAGGTCGCGGCGGTGGCCGAACACCAGCGGGTAGTAGTCGTCGCCGTACGTCCCCCAGGCGAGCCACTGCGCGCTGAGGTCGAGGGCCTCGGGGGTGGCGTCCGGATCGATACCGGCGGCGCAGAGGGCGAGGTCGCCGGCCGCGAGCTTGTCCTCGTCCCAGACGCCCTCCTGGAGGATGCCCGTGCGCCATGACCACTCGACGAGGTGGTGGCGGGCGGCGTCGAGGTGCGGGCTCAGGGTGAGCGGGAACGGCATGTGGAAGTCGGGCAGAAGTGAGGGCCCGACCTTCTGGAACGGCACGTGGGAGTAGGCGCGCAGCCTTTCGTTCGCCGCCGAGGCCAGCAGCGCGCCGACGTCGGCGGCCGACATGCCGGGGCCGTTGCCGAGTTGCCAGGGCGAGTCGGACCGGGCCCCCTTGTTCATGTAGCGGCTGGAGCGCAGATGCCATTCGTGGCCACCGGACTGCCAGTCCTGGAGTCCCTTGGTGTAGGCGGCGACCGCGGCGACCTCGTCGGGCCTGAGCCCCTTGTCCAGGGCGAGGGCCGGGACTTCGGTGAGCGCGGTGTGCTCGAATTGGTGCAGGCGCGAGGTGAGGACGTCGTTGACCGTGTCGGCGGCCTCCTGGGTGGTGCAGCCGAAGAAGGTCTCCAGGACGAGCACGCCGTTGCTGTTCTCGCCCTCCTCCTCCACCTCCCGCTGGTAGGAGAAGAGGTCGTTGCGCAGGTGGACGGCGTCGGAGAAGGTCTCCATGAGGACCCTGAGCGGCCGGCTCCCGGAGACGGCGGCGGGCACCTCGGCGGTCGCGTACTCCACGAGCCCCGCCGACCAGGGGGCGCCGCCCACCTTGCGGCGCATCTCGATGTACTCGACCGGGTTGGCGATGCGCCCTTCGTTGATGTTGGACAGCTCCCACAGCGACTCGTTGAGCAGGTGCTCGGTCGCCACGGAGAAGCGCCGGCGCCAGTCTGCGGACATCGACGGGACCGTGCGCCGCCAGAGGTCGGCGAGGCCCGCCTCCACCGGGTTCTCCGGCTCGGGCATCGGCGCGGTGGGGTCCAGCGGCATGAAGAGCGGCAGGCGGTCCAGGTGGGCCTTGCCGGCGGCGCGGTCCTGGGTGCGTTTGAACATGTCGAGGAAGTGGTCGTCGAAGAAGAACACCCAGACGTACCAGTCGGTGATGAGCGAGAGGGCGGGGCCGTCGCAGTCGGGGTGGGTGTAGGCGCACAGGAGCCCGTAGTCGTGCGCCTCCAGGTCGGCCTGGTCCCAGATCCCGGAGCCCTCGAGCATGCCCATCTCGCGTGCCCACGCGGTCGAGTGGGCACGGGCCTCGTCGACGTGGGGGTTGAGCCGCGCGGGATACGGCATGTAGAAGTGCGGGAGTTCGAACGGCTGCGTCATGGCCCGGCCCTACCCGTGGCCCGGGACCGCCATCCGCCCGGCGGGACATGATCACACCATCGCGTGAAAGGCCGCCGAAACGGTGAACTTACCGCGCGCCATGTGACGTTGGGCAGAAGGGTCGAGGGGTTGCCGAGTCCCCGCGCGCGGGCCACGGTAGGCGCATGACACCCCCTGTGTCAACCTCACACCGCTTGAGCGAGCGGTTGTGGGGTTGTGAGACGTTGAAGTCCGCCGTGCCGGTCGGGCTGGTAGGGC
>NZ_JBICZA010000016.1:161873-199967 GCF_043201585.1 Streptomyces sp. NPDC048297 | reverse complement strand
CGTCAGGAACAAGATCAGCACGCACTCCGGACACCCTGCCGACCAAGATCGTCGAGCACAAGACCCGCAGCGCAACTCATTCTGAAACGATCAGTTAGGGGGTTTGGGCGGGCGGCGATTCGGAGGCGGGGCCCTGTCGGGGGCGCCTTTGGTGGGTGCCTCGAATTGCCGTGGGCGGGTGCGGGGGCGTTGCGGCTTGGCGCGCGGTTCCCCGCGCCCCTTGGGGAGTGCGGCGGGCGGTGATTCGGAGGCGGGGTCTGTTGGTGGCGCCTTTGGTGGGTGCCTCGAATTGCCGTGGGCGGGTGCGGGGGCGTTGTGGCTTGGCGCGCGGTTCCCCGCGCCCCTTAGGGGGTGCCCTCGGGCGGTGATCGGAGGCGCGCCCCTGTCGGGGGCGCCATTTGTAGGGGCCTCGAACTGCCGTGGGCGGGTGCGGGGGCGTTGCGGCTTGGCGCGCGGTTCCTCGCGCCCCTTGGGAGGTGCCCTCGGGCGGTGATGGGAAGGGGGACCTGTTGGGCTCAGAGGTCGGGGGGGTTGGGGTGGCGGGGGATGTTGGCGATTCGGTAGGCGTCGGGTTCTTCTAGGGTTTCGGATTCCAGGAGGGCCGTGGCGAGGGCGTCCAGTTGGTCGCGGTGGTCGCGGAGTTTGCGGCAGGCCTCGTCGTAGCACTCGTCGACGATGCGGCGCATCTCGCTGTCGATCACGTCGAGGGTCCCCGGTGCGGCGGCGAGGCCGTAGGTCTGCTGGGCGTCGTTGGGGAGGGCGGAGAGGCGGCCGACCTCCTCGCTCATGCCCCAGCGGGAGACCATTCCGCGCGCGATGTTGGTGACCTGTTCCAGATCGCTCTCGGAGCCGGTGGTGATGACGTCGTAGACGACGTGCTCAGCCGCCATGCCGCCCAGCGCGCCGATGATCCGGCCGCGCAGGTACTCCTCGGTGTACGCGTACCTGTCCGCGTCCGGGGTGGAGAGAGTGACCCCGAGGGCACGGCCACGCGGGACGATGGTGATCTTGCGCACGGGGTCGGCGCCGGGCTGGAGCATGCCGAGCAGGGCGTGACCGCTCTCGTGGTAGGCGGTGCGCCGGCGTTCCTCCGGAGGCATCACCAGGGGCCGTTCCGCGCCGAGCTGGACCTTCTCCAGGGCGTCGGACATGTCGGACTGGGTCACCGCCCGCTGGTTCCGCTTGACCGCGAGCAGGGCGGCCTCGTTGGCGAGGTTGGCCAGATCCGCGCCGGTCATGCCGGGGGTCGTACGGGCGACGTGGGCGAGGTCGACGTCCTTGGCGAGGGGGATGCCGCGGGTGTGGATCTCCAAAATGGCCTCGCGTCCGCCGCGGTCCGGGGGCGAGACCTGGACGATGCGGTCGAAGCGGCCGGGGCGGGTGAGCGCCGGGTCGAGGATGTCGGCGCGGTTGGTGGCGGCGAGGACGATGACGCCCTCGGAGCCGGAGAAGCCGTCCATCTCGGTGAGGATCTGGTTGAGGGTCTGCTCGCGCTCGTCGTGTCCGCCCATGCCCGAGCCGCCCGCGCGGGCCCGGCCGATGGTGTCGATCTCGTCGATGAAGATGATCGACGGGGCGACCTTGCGTGCCTCCGCGAACAGCTCCCGCACCCGGGAGGCGCCGACGCCGACGATCATCTCGATGAACTCGGACGCGGACGCGGAGAAGAACGGCACCCCCGCCTCACCGGCGACGGCTCGCGCGAGCAGCGTCTTGCCGGTGCCGGGCGGGCCCGCGAGCAGCACCCCGCGGGGCATCTTGGCGCCCATGCGGCGGTAGGCGTCGGGGTTCTTCAGGAAGTCGACGACATCGCTCAGTTCGCCCTCGACCTCGTCGATGCCGGCCACGTCCTCGAAGGTGGTGCGCTTCTCCCCCGGAATCAGCTCCACCGGCTTCGGCGGCGCCTTGCGGCCGAGCATGCCGCCCGCCCCGCCGAGCCCCGCGCTCATCCGGCGCGCGATGAACACCCACACGGCGATCAGCAGCAGCATCGGCGCGAGCGAGATCAGCAGGTTGGACAGGAGGCTGCGGTGCTGGACGACGGGCTGGGCCGTGACGGTGACGTCGTGCTTGGTCAGGTTCGACCAGAGGTCGTCGTTCGCGAAGGACGGCCGCTCGGTGTTGAACTTCGTGTACGTCCCGCCGCCGCCCGGCCTGTTCCGCTCCTTCTTCAGCTGTCCCTGGATCGAGTCGCCCTTGGCGTAGATCTTGGAGACGTTGCCGTCGCCCACCTGCTTGCTGAACTCGGTGTAGGAGATCGTCGGCTCGTTGGCCTGGTCGAAGTAGGACAGCACCAGGTTGGCGAGCAGGAACACCACCAGTGCGGTGACGATCAGCCGCCACCAGCCCCCGCGCAGCTTCCCGCCGCCCGGCGGCTTCGGCGGCTCCTCGGGAGCACCCTCGGTACGCCAGGGCTGGTCGGGGGACGAGCGTGGCGGCGCGGGGTTGGTCATATCGGGACGTTACGACACGCCGTGCCCCTCGGCACCCGCAGAAGCACATGTGGAAACGCCCGCGGAACCGGCTGCGGAAACGCCTGTAGAAGCACGTGCGGAAACGACCGAGGGCGCCCCTCGGAAGGAGGGACGCCCTCGCGGTCGTACGACGTGCGCCCGGCCAGGCGCTCGGCCGGCCCTACCGCACTCAGCCCATGAACTTCTTGAACTCGTCCGGCAGCTCGAAGTCCTCGCCGGCCTGCTGCGGCAGACCGAAGGCGTTCCCGCCCTGCGCGGCCGCCTCGCGGCGCTGGGCCTCCTCCAGCTCCTGCTGCCGGCGCTTCATCGGGTTGCCGGAGCGCTGCTTGCCCTTGGCCTTCTTCGGCTGCCTCTTCTGCCGGCCGGGGCCGCCGCCCATGCCCGGGATGCCGGGCATCCCCGGCATGCCGCCGCCCTGCGCCATGCGGGACATCATCTTGCGGGCCTCGAAGAACCGCTCGACCAGGCTCTTCACGGCGCTGACCTCGACACCCGAACCCTTGGCGATACGGGCGCGGCGGGAGCCGTTGATGATCGTCGGGTCCTGGCGCTCGCCCGGGGTCATCGACTTGATGATCGCGGCGGTGCGGTCGACGTCGCGCTCGTCGATGTTCTGGATCTGGTCCTTGATCTGGCCCATGCCCGGGAGCATGCCGAGCAGCTTGGAGATGGAGCCCATCTTCCTGACCTGCTCCATCTGGGCCAGGAAGTCGTCCAGGGTGAAGTCCTGGCCCTTCTTGGACGCCAGCTTCGAGGCCATCTTGGCGGCCTCTTCCTGGCTGAAGGTCTTCTCCGCCTGCTCGATCAGGGTGAGCAGGTCACCCATGTCGAGGATGCGGGAGGCCATCCGGTCCGGGTGGAACGCGTCGAAGTCGTCCAGCTTCTCGCCGTTCGACGCGAACATGATCGGCTTGCCGGTGATCTGCCGGATCGACAGGGCCGCACCACCGCGGGCGTCACCGTCGAGCTTGGAGAGCACCACGCCGTCGAAGCCGACGCCGTCACGGAAGGCCTCGGCGGTGTTGACGGCGTCCTGACCGATCATCGCGTCGACGACGAACAGGATCTCGTCCGGGGAGACGGCGTCGCGGATGTCCGCGGCCTGCTGCATCATCTCCTGGTCGATGCCGAGGCGGCCGGCGGTGTCCACGATCACGATGTCGTGGACCTTGGACTTCGCGAACTCGATGGAGTCCTTGGCGACCTTGACCGGGTCACCGACGCCGTTGCCCGGCTCGGGCGCGTACACCGCGACGCCGGCGCGCTCGGCGACGACGCTCAGCTGGTTGACGGCGTTCGGGCGCTGGAGGTCGGCGGCGACCAGCAGCGGCGAGTGGCCCTGTTCCTTCAGCCACCGGCCGAGCTTGCCCGCGAGGGTGGTCTTACCGGCACCCTGCAGACCCGCCAGCATGATCACGGTGGGCGGCTGCTTGGCGAAGCGCAGTCGGCGGGTCTCGCCGCCCAGGATGGTCACGAGTTCGTCGTTGACGACCTTCAGGACCTGCTGGGCGGGGTTCAGCGCCTTGGAGACCTCGGCACCGAGCGCGCGCTCCTTGACGTTCTTGATGAACGTGCGCACGACAGGCAGCGCCACGTCCGCCTCGAGGAGCGCGATACGGATCTCGCGTGCGGTGGCGTCGATGTCCGCCTCGGAGAGCCGTCCCTTGCCGCGCAGGTTCTTGAAAGTCGCTGACAGGCGATCGGAGAGAGTGTCGAACACGGCGCTCGCGGTCCTCGGGGTCGGGGATGGCTTGGGGGAATCGCCCTCCAGGGTATCCCGGCGTCGAAGTCACCGGGCCGGGTCATCCCCGCAGGGTTTCCTCCAGGGCCCTGGCCGTCGCGGTCGCGTCCTGTGCCGACAGGGGCGCGCCGGTGCCGGTGGTGACGTAGAACGCGTCCACGGCGTTGGAGCCGAGCGTGCTGACGTGCATGCTCCGCACGCGTACGCCCGCCTTCTCCAGGGCCATGCCGATGCGGTGCAGCAGGCCGGGGGCGTCCTGGGCGCGGACCTCGATGACCGTGGCGTGGTGCGAGGCCGCCGGGGCCACGGTGACCCGGGGCGGCGGGGCCGCCGGGCCGCGCCGGCGCGGGTAGGCCGCGTCGCGTTCGGCGAGCCGGCCCGCGATGTCGAGGGAGCCGTCGAGGGCGCGGACGAGGTCGGCGCGCAGCCGGGTGGCCTGCGGCAGGGAGCCGTACTCGGCCGCGACCCGCCAGTTCAGGAGCAGGACGGAGCCGGTGTCGACGTCCTCGGGCAGGGGCAGGGTGCGCAGCTCGGCCGTGCGGACGGTCAGCCGGTGCACGGCGAGGACACCGGCGACCGCGGGCAGCACGGCGGGCTGGTCCGGTACGGCGATGACCAGTTCGACGCCGAGGGGCGCGCTCTCGTCGCCGTCCTCGCCGTCCGGCGGCGGTTCCGTGCGCGCGCGCAGGGCGAGGACCGGGCCGTCGGTGCGGTGGGCCTCGACGGCGAGGCGCTCGTGCTCGGCGGTGGGAGCGGCGGGCTCGGGTTCGTCGGGTGCGTCTCCGGCGAGGACGGCGGACACCCGTCGTACGAGGTCGGCGACGAGGGAGCCGCGCCAGGTCGACCAGGCGGCGGGGCCGGTGGCGAGGGCGTCGGCCTCGGTGAGGGCGTGCAGGAGTTCCAGGGTGCTCTGGGTGCGGACGGCCTCGGCGACGGAGCGGACGGTGGCGGGGTCGTCCAGGTCGCGTCGGGTGGCCGTCTCGACGAGCAGCAGGTGGTGCCGTACGAGCGTGGCGAGCACGGCCGCGTCCGCGTGGTCGAAGCCGATCCGGGCGGCGACGTCGTGGGTGATGGTCTCGCCGGCCACCGAGTGGTCGCCGGGCCAGCCCTTGCCGATGTCGTGCAGCAGCGCGGCGACGAGGAGCAGGTCGGGGCGGCTGACGTGCCGGGTCAGTTCGGCGGCCCGGACGGCGGTCTCGATCAGGTGCCGGTCGACCGTCCAGACGTGGACGGCGTTGCGCTGCGGACGGCAGCGGACCCGTTCCCAGTCGGGGATGAGGGCGCTGATCAGGCCTTCCGCCTCCAGCGCCTCCCAGACGTCGACGGTCGGGCGGCCGGAGCCGAGCAGGGTGACCAGTTGTTCGCGGGCCTCGGCGGGCCAGGGGGTGGGCAGGGGGCGCGCGGTGGCGGCCAGGTGCCGGACGGCGTACAGGGAGAGCGGGAGTCCGGCCTGCGCGGCGGCGGCCGCGGCGCGCAGCGGGAGCACGGGGTCGCGTTCGGGGCGCGCGGTGCGGGCGAGCACCACCTCGCCGTCCTGCTCCACCACGCCCTCGGCCAGTGGGGACCGCTCGACCGGCTGCCGGCCGCCGCCCAGCATGGCGCGCAGGCGCGGGCGGACGGCGCGCGAGCGCAGCACGCGCCCCACTTCGCGCCAGGTGACGTCACTGGCGTACGAGATCACGCGCGCCGCCTCGTACACCTCGCGCAGCAGGGTGTCGGCGTCCAGCAGGCCCAGTTCGGTCGCGACCTGGTCCTGTTCCTGCAGCGCGAGCCGGTCGGTGGCGCGGCCGGTGGCCAGGTGCAGGGCGTCACGGACGTCGAGGAGGCGCCGGCGGGCGTCGGCGAGTCCCTCGCGCGGGGCGTCGGCCAGCCAGGAGGCCGCCACGGCGCGCAGGGCGGTGGCGTCCCGCAGGCCGCCTCGGGCCTCCTTGAGGTCGGGTTCCAGGAGGTAGCGCAGCTCGCCCTGGCGTTCGGCGCGCTCCGCGCACAGTTCCTGGAGTTCGGGCAGGCGCTTGGGCGCCTGGTTGCGCCAGTCGGCCAGGACGGCCGTGCGCAGTGCGGCGGTGAGGCCGAGGTCGCCGGCGAGGTGGCGGGCGTCGAGGAGGCCGAGCTGGACCTTCAGGTCCTCGCCGGCCGTTCTGCGGGCCTCGGCCAAGGTGCGGACGGAGTGGTCGAGGGCGATGCCGAGGTCCCAGACGGGGTACCAGAGGCGGTCGGCGAGGGCGGCGATCGCGGCGGGGTCGCCGCCGTCGTGCAGCAGCAGGAGGTCGAGGTCGCTGCGCGGGGAGAGTTCGCCGCGGCCGTAGCCGCCGACGGCGACGAGCGAGACGCCCCGGAGCGTGCCCGCCGCGGTCGTGAACAGCGCGGAGAGCCAGTCGTCCGTCAGTTCGGCGAGGGCCGCACGGCGCGGCGGCCCGGACCGCGCCTCCTCGGTGAGGAGGCGCAGCCGGGCCGCCGCGTAGCCGTCGGGCCCCGAGTGATCCGCTTCGTTCGTCACGTCCGTACCCGTCACCCGGCGACTCCTGTCCCTCTGACGTGCTGCCGTGCTGTGCTGCGTGCTGTGTGGTGCTGCGTGGTGCCGTGCTGCGTGCTTCCGGGTCAGAGCGCGTCGGGGCCGCGCTCGCCGGTGCGGACCCGTACGGCCGTCTCGACCGGCACGGACCAGACCTTGCCGTCACCGATCTTGCCGGTGCGGGCGGCCTTGACGATGACCTCGATCACCTGGTCGGCGTCGTCGTCCTCGGCCAGGACCTCGATGCGGATCTTGGGCACGAGATCGACGGTGTACTCGGCACCGCGGTAGACCTCGGTGTGACCCCGCTGCCGTCCGTAGCCGCTGGCCTCGGTGACCGTCAGCCCGTGGACGCCGAAGGCCTGGAGGGCCTCCTTGATCTCGTCGAGCCGGTGCGGCTTCACGACGGCGGTGATGAGCTTCATGCGTCCACCTTCTTGGTCTTCGTGGCGGCCGGGGCCGTGGAGCCGGCGGGGGAGCCGATGACTCCGCCACCCACGCCGCTGAAGTCGTATGCGGTCTCGGCGTGCTCGGCCCGGTCGATGCCGGAGATCTCCTCGTCCTCGGAGACCCGCATCCCGATGGTCTTGTCGAGGAGGAAGGCGAGGACGGCGGAGACGACCAGGGAGTAGGCGAGGACCGCGCCGACGCCGGCGCACTGCTTCCACAGCTGGGTCCAGCTGTGGTCGCCGTAGAAGACACCCGTCGCGGTGGACTGGCCCTTGCCGGTGGCGAGGAAGCCGATGAGCAGGGAGCCGATGATGCCGCCGACCATGTGGACGCCGACGACGTCGAGGGAGTCGTCGTAGCCGAACCTGAACTTCAGGCCGACGGCCGCGGCACAGGCGACACCGGCGACGGCGCCGACGACGATCGCGCCGAGCGGGGAGACCGCGCCGCCGGACGGGGTGATCGCGACGAGGCCGGCGACCGCGCCGGAGGCGGCGCCCAGTGTGGTGAACGCGCCGTGCCGGATCTTCTCGTAGGCGAGCCACGCCAGCATGGCGGCGGCCGTCGCGACCTGCGTGTTGACGAACATCAGCGCGCCGACGCCGTCGTCGTTGCCGAGCCACGAGCCGGCGTTGAAGCCGAACCAGCCGAACCACAGCAGACCGGCACCGAGCATGACCAGCGGAAGGCTGTGCGGGCGCATCGGGTCCTTCTTGAAGCCGACGCGCTTGCCGATGACGAGGATGACACCGAGCGCCGCCGCACCCGCGTTGATGTGGACCGCCGTACCACCCGCGAAGTCGATCACGCCGAGCTTGAAGGCCCAGCCGTCGGCGCCCCAGACCCAGTGGGCGACCGGGACGTAGACGATCGTGGCCCACAGGGCGACGAAGAGCGCCCAGGCCGAGAACTTCACGCGGTCCGCGAGGGCGCCGCTTATCAGGGCCGGCGTGATGACGGCGAACATCATCTGGAAGACCATGAACACGAAGACCGGGATGGTGTAGCCCGGCCACAGCTCGGTCAGCCCGATGTTGCCCAGGCCGAACCAGTCGGAGTTCCAGCCGATGAAGCTGTTGTTCTCACCGAAGGCGAGGGAGAAGCCGTAGAGCACCCACAAGATGGTGACGATGCCGATGCTGATGAAGCTCATCATCAGCATGTTGAGGGTGCTCTTGACGCGGACCATGCCTCCGTAGAAGAAGGCCAGGCCCGGGGTCATGATCAGCACCAGGGCGGAACAGATGAGCATGAAGCCTGTGTTCGCGGAGGACAGCTTGGGTGCCTCCGCGGCAAGCGTGATGGCTGGTGCCATCGGCGTCTCCTCGTCGGTTGGTACGGCCCCGTGCGGGCGGTGCCTGGGCGATCCGGTCGGTGGAGGGGGGGTCCGGTTATGCGCCAGAGACTGGCGCAGCGCCGTTTCGATGGATGCCCCCCGCTGTTTCGCCGGGGTGACGAAGGCGCCCTGCGTGTTACGCGTACATGAACTGCCGGATGCGCGGCACACCGGTCGTTATCGTGCCGCAACCTTCACGGAGGACGGCGCGGCCACGCGCCGAACGGCACGGCAACCACTCGTTGAGGGACCACGACGGCGGGCGAGCACGTCCGCGAGAGCGGCGCCGGTTCAGGCACGAAGAGGGCCCGGCCGTGGCCGGGTTCCGGGGTCCAGGGTCCGGGGGTTCTGCGCGGTCAGACGGCCTCGGCGGTCTCCGGCAGGTCCACGGCGAGCTGGTCGGTGAGGTCGATGACGGCGGCGAGGTCGCCGAAGTCGCGCGCGGCGGTGTCGACCGTCTTGCGGATACGGGTGTTCACCCGCTCGGAACGGACTTTCTTGGCGATCTCCATGGCCCGCGAGGCGTACTGCGCGCTCTGCTCGGGTTCGCGCTGCAGCAGATGCACGGTGGCCTTCCCGATCAGGTTCAGCGCGTACGACCGCTGGTGCTCGCTGTCCTTGGCGAACAGTTCCACCGCCCGCTGCATCAGCGGCTCGGCCAGGGACGCGTAGGCGGGGCTGCGTCCGGCGACGTAGGCGAGGTCGCGGAAGGAATGGGAGTTCTCGCCGTACAGCTCCGCCTCGGAGAAGAAGCGGATCCAGTCGGGGTCCGGCTCGTCCCACTCGTCGACCTCGGCGAAGGTGTCCTCCGCCATACGGACCGCGCGCTTGGTCTTGCCGGGCTGGCCCATGTTGGCGTACGCACGGGCCTCCATCGCATACAGCATGGCCTGGGCGCGCGGGCTCGCGCAGTCGCGGCTGCCGTACTGGGCGAGGTGGATCAGCTCCAGGGCGTCGTCGGGCCGGCCGAGGTGGATCATCTGGCGGCTCATGCTGGAGAGGATGTACGAGCCGAGCGGCTTGTCACCGGCCTCCTTGGAGGCGTGCAGGGCGAGGACGAAGTACTTCTGCGCGGTGGGCTGAAGACCCACGTCGTACGACATCCAGCCCGCGAGTTCGGCGAGTTCGGCGGCGACCTTGAAGAGCTTGCGGGTGGTGGCCTCGGGCTGGGGTTCCTGGAGGAGGTCGGTGACCTCGTGCAGCTGGCCGACGACCGCCTTGCGGCGCAGGCCGCCGCCGCACTGCGCGTCCCACTGGCGGAACATCCGCGTGGTGGACTCCAGCAGGTCCAGTTCCGGCTTGGACAGGCGGCCCGGCCTGCTGGACTCCCGCAGGGGCTCGGGGTCGGGCGGGACCGGCGCGGCGGGGGCCGGCACCAGCCAGCGCTGCATGGGCTCGATGAGGGACGGGCCCGCGGACAGCATCAGCGACGTTCCGAGGAAGCCGCGTCGCGCCAGCATGAGGTCGCTGCGCGAGAACTCGCTGAGCAGGGCGACTGTCTGCGGGCCCGTCCACGGCAGGTCGACTCCGGTGGCGGAGGGTGACTGGCGGGCGGCGCGCAGTCCGAGGTCCTCGATGGAGACGACACAGCCGAAGCGCTCGGAGAACAGCTCGGAGAGGATCCGCGGGATCGGCTCGCGCGGGTTCTCCCCGTCCAGCCAGCGGCGTACGCGCGAGGTGTCGGTGGAGATGTGATTGGCGCCTAACTGGCGGGCTCTGCGGTTCACTTGACGGGCCAGCTCGCCCTTGGACCAGCCGCTGCGCACGAACCACGAGCCGAGCAGCTCGTTGGGGCGCTTGTCAGCGTTCGCCCCGCCACCGCCGTTGCCGCCCACTGGAACGCCCCCATCCCTGAGACCACTTGTCACCGAGTGCGCCAAGCCCTATCAGAATGCCGGTAAACAAGGCCTCCCGTCCGGCGGTTCTCACCCTTCGAACGAGTCGGCGACTTGCCTGGGGCATACCCACGAGCGCATGTGCCTCCAGGCCTCGCACACTCACAGTAATTCTACGATCACCGGTCCAGCCATGGCGATCCCGGAAACGCCACCATTCGCCACCCCTTCGAATGAACTCAGTGTGACCTCCCCGCGATTCACTTGACATAGGACGGCCGAAAGTGGGCGGAGTGATGCGCACAGGGGCGCGCGGACTTCGGCGCACCACCCGTCGTGCCGCAAGGCGCCGCAGTGACCTCACGCGCAGGAGGGAAGTCGGAGCCGTAGCGTCACGTTCCGCTTTCGTCTCGCTCCGTTTCGTAACCACCGGCGCGCTGGACCCGTTGGAGGGGGCATGGGCTTCACGATCGGCGGCATTCGCGAGATCCGCTCCGGCACGCGCCGGCGCGGCCGTTCGTCGGACTGCACCGCCGTCGCCGAGTTCACCGGGCTGTGGGGCTGGGACGTGGTGCCGGGCGCGCGGGCCGCGGCGGGTGCCTGCTCCTGCGGTCGCGCCGACTGCCCGGCGCCGGGCGCGCACCCGCTCGACTTCGCGCCCCAGGTCCCCGCGGGGGCCACGCTCGACGAGGTGACCAAGGCCTGGTCCGAGTACCCGGGCGCCGCCGTGATGCTGCCCGTCGGCCGCGCGTTCGACGTCATCGAGGTCGCCGAGCCGGCCGGGCGCCGCGCCCTGGTCCGGCTGGAGCGCATGGGCCTCCCCCTCGGCCCGGTCGCCGCCACCCCGGACGGCCGCGCCCACTTCCTCGTCGCCCCCGGCGCCGCCGCGGACCTGCCCCGGCTGCTGTACCGCATGGGCTGGGACGACCCGTCCGCCCTGGACCTGCGCGGCCTCGGCCCCGGTACGTACATCACCGCCCCGCCCTCCGACCGGGGCGGCCTCGGCCCGGTGCGCTGGCTGCGCCCACCGGCCCTGGACTCGGCGACCCGGCCACCGGCCGCCCGGCTGCTGCTGGGCACACTGGCGTACGTGGCACACCGGTCACGCGCGTCGCACACCTCACGCACGCCGCGCACGTCGCACACCCCGCGCACGTCGCGCACCCCGCGCACGTCGCGCACCTAACGCACCTGATCCGCCGGCCCCGCCCCGGCGAACCGCCCCCTCCGCGAGAGCGGCGCCGGTCCCGGCGCAGAAAAGCGCGCCCGTCCCCGACTGCACCTCGGGGGCGGGCGCTTCTCGCACGCTGCGGGTAAGTCCACCTGCCGCTCAGTCACCGATGAGCGCGTCCACGAACGCCTCGGGGTCGAACGGCGCCAGGTCGTCCGCACCCTCGCCGAGACCGATCAGCTTGACCGGCACGCCCAGCTCACGCTGGACCGCGACCACGATGCCACCCTTCGCCGTACCGTCCAGCTTGGTCAGCACGATGCCGGTGATGTCCACGACCTCGGCGAACACGCGGGCCTGCACCAGACCGTTCTGGCCGGTGGTGGCGTCCAGGACCAGCAGCACCTCGTCCAGCGGGGCGTGCTTCTCCACGACCCGCTTGACCTTGCCCAGCTCGTCCATGAGACCGGTCTTGGTGTGGAGCCGCCCGGCGGTGTCGATCAGCACCACGTCGACGCCGATCTCCTTGCCCTCCTTCACCGCGTCGAAGGCGACGGAGGCGGGGTCGCCGGCCTCCGGCCCGCGCACGGTGTGGGCGCCGACGCGCTCGCCCCAGGTCTGGAGCTGGTCGGCGGCGGCGGCACGGAAGGTGTCGGCGGCGCCGAGGACGACGGTGCGGCCGTCGGCGACCAGGACGCGGGCGAGCTTGCCGGTGGTGGTGGTCTTGCCGGTGCCGTTGACGCCGACGACCATCACGATGCCGGGCTTGCGGTCCTCGGGCTCGGTCTTCACCGTACGGTCGACGTCGGTGCCCACCAGCTTGAGCAGCTCCTCACGCAGCAGGCCGCGCAGCTCCTCGGGGGTGCGGGTGCCGAGCACCTTGACGCGCTCGCGCAGCCGCTCGACCAGTTCCTGGGTGGGCTGCACACCGACATCGGCGGTGAGCAGCGTGTCCTCGATCTCCTCCCAGGTCTCGTCGTCCAGGTGCTCGCGCGAGAGCAGCGTGAGCAGCCCCTTGCCGAGGGCGTTCTGGGAGCGGGACAGCCGGGCGCGCAGGCGGACGAGCCGGCCCTCGGTGGGCTCCGGGATCTCGAGCTCGGGGACCTCGAGGGCGGTGCCGCCGGGGGGCTCCTCCACGACGACCGCCGGGCCGCCGGGGAGATCCACCTCCTCGATCGTCCGGCGCGGTTCGTCGCGCGGCGTCTCGGCCTCGTCGCCGACGTGCGGCTCGGCCGGGGGCGCGGTGATGTCGGGCGCGGCGGGCGGCGGCGGGGGCAGCGGCTTGCGGCGCCGGCTGCCGACGATGAGCCCGCCGAGCGCGCCGAGCACGACCACGGCGATGACTACAGCAAGGATGATGGTTTCCATAACCCGTCCAGTATCGGCCATGGGGTGCGCCGGAACCCGGGTTGTGCGCGCTTGTGGTTTCCCCCAAAAGACAAAGCCCTCTAGCGTGCCCAAGTCGGACTAAAGTACGATGGAAGGGGCTACGTCGACGCGCGTAGAGTTCCGTTGTCGGTTTGCCAGTTGTCAGTTGATCTATTGCCGGTCGATCAGTTGCCGGTCGATCAGTTGCCCGTTGCCATATCCCCCCACATTCCTTAGGGCACCCTCCTTCATGAGCAAGACAGCCGAGACCGAAGGCGCTCTCGAGACCCGTGGCATCGAGCAGGTGCCCGACCACGAGCGCACCGCGCGGCCCCGCGAACTGTTCCCCACCTGGGTGGGTGCCAACATCAGCGTGCTGCTGCTCACGCTGGGCGCGAGCCTGGTCGTGGCGTATCACCTGAACATCTGGCAGGCGCTCGTCGTCGCCGGCGTGGCGCCGATCGTGTCGTACGGCCTGGTCGGCCTGGTCGGCATCGCGGGCAAGCGGGGCGGGGCGCCCGGCATGGCGCTGTCGCGCGCGGTGTTCGGGCAGCGCGGCAATCTGCTGCCGGGCGCGCTGATCTGGGTCGCCCGCTGGGGCTGGGAGACGATCAACGCCGTCACCGGCGCCTACGCGATGCTCAGCATCCTGGACATCCTGTTCGGCATCGACGCCAACGGCGTGCTGGACATGGTCACGCTGCTGCTCTTCGTCGTCTCGACCTTCGCGATCTCCGGGCTCGGCATCCACGCCGTGCAGAAGTGCAACAAGTACGCGACCTATTTCTTCGGTGTCTTCTCGGTGCTGGTCCTCGTGTACCTGGCCGTGAACACCGACTGGTCGAAGGTGGCGGGTCACAGCGCCGGGTCCACGGCGGCGGTGATCACCGGCATCGGCATGATCGCGGCGGGTGGCGTGAGCTGGATCCCGTCCGCACCCGACTTCACCCGCTACCTGCCGCGCACCGCCTCCTCGAAGGCGATCGTGGGCACGTCGGTGGGCGGCGCCGGCATCGTCGTCCTGCCCATGGTGCTGATGGGCGCGGTGATGGCGGTCGGCACGCCGGACCTGGCCTCGGCCAGTGACCCGGTCTCCTTCCTCGGTGAGATCCTGCCGACCTGGATCGCGGTGCCGTACCTGCTGATCGCGCTGGTCGGCATGCTGCTGATCAACTCGATGTCGATGTACTCGGCCGGTTTCACCGCGCAGACCCTGGGCTTCAAGGTGCCGCGCCACTGGGCGGTCTCTGTCAACGCCGTGATCTCGCTGGTCCTCGGCGGGGTGCTGATGCTGGTGGCGACCAGCTTCCTGGGCTCCTTCATCGCCTTCCTGTCGCTGCTCGCGGTGGCGTTCTCCGCCTGGGTCGGCGTGTTCGGGGCCGACATGCTGCGCCGCACCGAGTACGACGGCCGGGCCATGGCCGACACCACGCGCGCCAGCGCCTACTGGTACCGGGGCGGCTTCTCTCCCGCCGCGGTGGCCTCCTGGGCGATCGGCCTGGCCGCGGGCCTGATGTTCACGGCCTCGGACTGGTTCACCGGCCCGCTCGCGAAGAACAACGTCATCGGCGAGTACGGCCTCGGCTGGGTCGCCACGATCCTCGTCTCGGGCCTGCTGTACGTCGTCCTGCCGAAGCCGGCGGTCGTGACCCCGGCCGGGTCCGCCGAGACCACCGAGGCGCAGACACCGGCCACCGCCTGACCGGCCCCGCGCGGACGCCCGCCACCGCCCGACCAGGCCCGCGCGGAACCCCGCCACCGCCCGATCGGCCCCGCTCCGGGGTCCGGCCCGGCCTTCGCCGTGCCTCGCCCATGGCTATCTGACGCACCGTCAGCTAATGTCCCCCTCCATCGAGCCGTACCGGAGGGGGACCTTCCATGCCCGTCACGGTCGTACGTTTCAACCTGGTCGAGCCCGGCGCCTCCCGCGCGTCCCTCGCCGCCCGTTACCGGGCCGCCGTGGAGATGGCCGCGTACGCCGACGCGCACGGCGTCACCACCGTGCAGACCGAGGAGCACCACGGCGTCGGGAACAACTGGCTGCCCTCGCCGTTCGCCTTCGCGGGCGCGGTGTTCGGGGCGACCCGGGACATCGCGGTGACGGTGTCGGCGGTGATCGGCCCGCTGCACGATCCGCTGCGGCTGGCCGAGGACATCGCCGTACTGGACCTGCTGAGCGGCGGGCGGCTGGTGACGGTGGCCGGGATCGGCTACCGGCCCGAGGAGTACGCCCTGTTCGACGTGGACCGGAAGCGGCGCGGCCGGCTCCAGGACGAACTGCTGGAGACCCTGCTGACGGCGTGGACCGGCGAGGAGTTCACCTTCCGGGGCCGTACGGTACGGGTCACCCCGCGCCCGTACACCGATCCGCACCCCCTGCTGCTGGTCAGCGGTTCCTCGAAGGCCGCCGCCCGCCGGGCCGCCCGGCTCGGGCTGCCGTTCTTTCCCAGCGCGCACCTGCCGGAGCTGGAGGCGTACTACACGGAGCAGCTCACGGCGCACGGCACCGAGGGCTGGGTGATGATGCCCGCGGCCGAGACCCCCCTGCTGCACATCGCCGAGGACCCGGACCGGACGTGGGCGCGGTACGGCGAGCACTTCCTGCACGAGGCGCGGATGTACGCCTCCTGGCAGTCGGAGCAGATCCGCTCGGCGGTGAGGTCGGCGGCCACGACGGTGGACGAGCTGCGCGCGGAGGGCGTGTACCGGATTCTCACGCCCGGGGAGTGCGTGGCGCAGGGGCTGGACAACCTGGTGCTGCATCCGCTGGCGGGCGGGATGCCGGTGGAGGAGGGGTGGCGGAGCCTGCGGCTGTTCGCGGAGCGGGTGCTTCCGGCGTTGTAGGGGCCGACGGGACGGTTGCGGGAGTCGACGGGACGGGCGTGCGCGGGGTCCGTGCGGGCGCGAGCACGCAGCCGCCCCCGGTCCGGGGGGAGCTCGGACCGGGGGCGGTGAAAGGTGCGAGGAGAAGGGCAGCGGGGACTTGGCCCTTCTCCTCGGGCTCGGGGGGCGGGTCAGCCCATCTCCTCCAGCGACTTGCCCTTCGTCTCCTTGACGAACTTGAGGACGAACGGGATGGAGAGCGCGGCGAAGACCGTGTAGATCACGTAGGTGCCGGACAGGTTCCAGTCGGCCAGCGACGGGAAGCTCGCGGTGATCGCCCAGTTGGCGAGCCACTGCGCGGCGGCGGCCACGCCCAGGGCGGCGGCGCGGATCCTGTTCGGGAACATCTCGCCGAGCATGACCCAGACGACCACGCCCCAGGAGAGGGCGAAGAAGAGGACGAACACGTGGGCCGCGATCAGGGCGGTCAGGCCCTGGGCGTGCGGCAGCTTGCCGTCGACCAGCGGGTGGCTGAACGCCCACGCCTCCAGGGCGAGGCCGACGGCCATGCCGACCGAGCCGATGAGGGCGAGCGGCTTGCGGCCGATGCGGTCCACGAAGATCATCGCGATCACGGTGCCGACGATGTTGATGATCGACGTCGTGAACGAGTAGAAGAACGACTGCGTCGGGTCGACGCCGACCGACTGCCACAGCGTCGAGGAGTAGTAGAACGCGACGTTGATGCCGACGAACTGCTGGAAGACCGACAGGCCGATACCGACCCAGACGATCGGCTTGAAGAAGAAGCCGCCGCCGAGCAGATCCTTGAAGGTGGACCTGTGCTCGCTCTTCATGGCGTTCTCGATCTCGGTGACGCGGGCGCCCAGGTCGGTGCCGGTGCCCTCGACCTCGGCGAGGATCTCCTTGGCCCGCTCACGCTTGCCGACGGAGAGCAGGAAGCGCGGGGACTCGGGGATCGCCAGGGAGAGCAGACCGTAGAGGACGGCCGGGACGACCATCACGCCGAGCATGACCTGCCAGGCCTCAATGCCCAGCAGCTTGCCGCGCTGGTTGCCGCCGGCGGCGTTGAGCAGGCCCCAGTTGACCAGCTGGGAGATGGCGATGCCGACGACGATCGCGGCCTGCTGGAAGGAGCCGAGGCGGCCGCGGTAGGCGGGCGGGGCGACCTCGGCGATGTAGGCCGGGCCGATGACGGAGGCCATGCCGATGGCGAAGCCGCCGATGATGCGCCAGAAGGCGAGGTCCCACAGCGCGAAGGGGAGCGCGGAGCCGACGGCGCTGATGGTGAAGAGCACGGCGGCGATCTGCATGCAGCGGATACGGCCGATCCGGTCGGCTATGCGGCCGGCGGTCGCGGCGCCCACGGCACAGCCGATCAGGGCGATGGCGATGACCTGGGCCAGCGCGGCGGAGCCGACGTCGTAGCGGTCGCGGATGGCCTCGACGGCTCCGTTGATGACGGAACTGTCGTAGCCGAAGAGGAAACCGCCCATGGCGGCAGCCGCCGCGATGAAGATGACATGTCCGAGATGTTCGGGGTGAGCCGTCCCGGCTCCTGATTGCGGCGCCTGCGCTGTGCTGGTCACGTGAAACTCCTCGGGCCGCGGCAACGCTGCCGGGTGGGGGGCGAGCCCTTAGGTCTCCAGTGGCGCACAAGGGGACGCCACTCACACCTGAAGGTAAAAGCAACGTTGCAGAGACTATGCCTTCAAGTTTCGAAGTCAATAGTTTGGTCGCTGTGAACTTTCAGACGTGAACAGACTGGCCATGTTCAAGAAGTGAACATGGCGTTGTTTGATCTTGCCGGGTCGGCTAGGGGGTGTCGTTTGGATCAGGCCGGCCGGGACCGACGGTGCGGACCGGCCGACCCGAGCGGGGTCTGGTGCGTGCGGATGCAAGGCGGAGGAGGGAGTCGATGCGATGGGGGTCCCCCCGCGCGAGCGGAGCCGAGCGTGGGGGAGTCGGCGATCAACGACAACGTCGCAGATGTGCGTGCCAGGGCCCGCGACGCCGGGATGATCCACACGACACCCCCTAACGCAGCCGCTGCGAGATGACCTTGGACACGCCGTCACCCTGCATGGAGACACCGTAGAGGGCGTCGGCCACCTCCATGGTGCGCTTCTGGTGCGTGATCACGATGAGCTGGGAGGACTCCTGCAGCTCCTGCATGATCCGGATCAGCCGCTGGAGGTTGGTGTCGTCGAGCGCGGCCTCGACCTCGTCCATGACGTAGAAGGGGCTCGGCCGCGCCTTGAAGATCGACACCAGCAGGGCGACGGCGGTCAGCGAGCGCTCGCCGCCGGAGAGCAGGGAGAGCCGCTTGACCTTCTTGCCCGGCGGCCGGGCCTCGACGTCCACGCCCGTGGTCAGCATGTTGTCCGGATCGGTCAGGATCAGCCGCCCGTCGCCACCGGGGAACAGCCGGCTGAAGACGCCCTCGAACTCGCGGGCCGTGTCCCGGTACGCCTCCGTGAAGACCTGCTCGACCCGCTCGTCGACCTCCTTCACCACCTGAAGAAGGTCGGCACGGGTCTTCTTCAGGTCCTCCAGCTGCTCGCTGAGGAACTTGTGGCGCTCCTCCAGCGCCGCGAACTCCTCCAGCGCGAGCGGATTGACCTTGCCCAGCTGCTGGTACGCCCGCTCGGCGGACTTGAGCCGCTTCTCCTGTTCGGCCCGGTGGAAGGACTTGGGCAGGTTCCGCGGATGCTCGGGGTCCTCGGGCAGGATCTCGCCCTCGGCGGGCGGCGAGGGCGGTACGAGCTGGTGCGGGCCGTACTCGTCGACGAGCCCCGCCGGCTCGATGCCCAGCTCCTCCAGCGCCCTGGTCTCCAGCTGCTCTATCCGCAGCCGCTTCTCGGCGCCGAGCACCTCGCCGCGGTGCACCGAGTCGGTCAGCTTGTCGAGTTCGGCCTTGAGGTCGCGTCCGGCGGTGCGCGCGGCGGTCAGCTCCCGCTCGCGCAGTGCCTTCGCCGACTCGGCGGCGGCCCGTTCCCGTTCGGCACGGCCGACGGACACCTCGATGTGCGCGAGCAGCTGCCGGGCGCCGGAGGCGACGGCCTCGGCGACGGCGGCCTCGTGGCGCAGCCGGGCGCGCCGCTGCTCGGCACGCGCGCGTGCGTCGCGCTCCGCGCGGGCGGCGCGGTCCAGCGAGTCGGCGCGGCCGGCGAGACCCTTGACGCGTTCCTCGTGCGTACGGACCTGGAGCCGGGCCTCCATCTCGGTCTGGCGGGCGTTGGCACCGTCGGCGGCCAGCCGGTCGCGCACCGAGGTGTCCGGCTCCTCCTCGACCGGCATCTCCTCGGCGACCGCGAGCCGCTCGGCCAGTTCCTCGGCCTCCATGACGGCCTTGTCCAGCGCGTCCTGCGCGCGTGCCGCTGCCGCGGCGGACCGCTCGGCCTCCCCGGCGGCGCCGCGTGCCTGCCCGGCGAGCCTGCCGAGCTGCTGTGCCACGGCCGACTTCTCCCGGTCGGCCGCCCGGCGCCGCTCCCCCAGCTCCTCGACCAGCGCGGCGGCCTCGCCGCGCCGCTCGGCCGCGGCGTGCTGGGCCTCGGTGAGTTCCTCGCAGCGCACGACCAGGTCGTCCAGCTCCGCCGCGGCCTCGTCCACGGAGGCCTGCACCTCCAGCAGGCTGGGCGCGCCGGCCGACCCGCCGTGCGCGAAGTGCGCCCCGAGCAGGTCGCCTTCGGCGGTGACCGCAGTGAGGTCCGGGTGCGCGTGGACCAGGTCCTCGGCGTCCTCCAGCGTGCCTACGACGACGATTCCGCGGAGGAGGTGGTGGACGGCGGGCATGAGGTGCGCGGGGCCGCGGACCAGGTCGGCGGCGGGGAGGAGGGTGGTTTGGGGGCGGTGGTCGGGTGCGGGTGCGTTGTGGCTCGCGCCGCTTAGGGGAGTGTCCGTGGCCGTTGGACGGGCGGGCGCCGGGGTTGTGGTGGAGCGTTCGTCGGCTGCCGGTTCATCGGGGCTCGGCGCGCAGTTCCCCGCGCCCCTTAGGGAGGTCTCCGTGGCCGTTGGACGGGCGGGCGCCGGGGTTGTGGTGGAGCGTTCGTCGGCTGCCGGTCCGTCGGGGCTCGGCGCGCAGTTCTCCGTGCCCCTTTGGGGTGCTGGTTCTGGGGGGTTGGAGAGGAGGAGGGAGGCGCGGCCGGCGTCTTGTTTGCGGAGGAGGCGGAGGGCTTCGGCGGCTTGGGCGGGGGTGGTGACGGCGATGGCGTCGGCGGCGGCGCCGAAGGCGGCGGCGAGGGGGGTCTCGTGGCCCGGGGTGACGGTGAGGAGTTCGGCGGCCGGGCCCAGGATTCCGGTGAGACGGTCCCGGGCCCCGAGCAGTATTCCGGTACCGTCCTTGCGGCGCAGGCCCAGTGCCAGCGCCTCGTGGCGGGCCTGGGTCGCGGCGCGGCGGCGTTCGGCCGCGGTCACCGCCTCGCGGGCGGCGCTCAGCGCGGCCTCGGCCCCGGTGAGCTGCCGTCGGGCGGCGTCGTGCCGTTCGGCGAGGTCGGCGTCGTCCGCGTCGAGACCGTCGACCTCGGCCTTCAGGGTCTCGTACTCCTCCTGGGCGGATGCGGCGCGCTCCTCGGCCTCGTCGCGGGCGACGGCCAGCCGGTCGATCTCGGCCTGGGCGGAAGCGGCGCGCGAGCGGGCCGCGTTGACCTGCCCGGACAGACGGGCCAGCCCCTCGCGCCGGTCGGCGATGGCGCGGGCGACGTCCTTGAGGCGGCGCTCCTCGACGGCGAGTTCCCGCTCCAGCTCGGCGCGGTGGGCGACGGTGTCGTCCAGGGCGTGCTGGGCCGCGTCCAGGGCGGCCTCCAGCTCGGCCTCCTGCTCCCGGATACGGGCGGCCTCGCGCTCCATGTCCTCGGGGTCGCGGCCCCTGCGCTCGTCGGGGGGTGCGGACGTGGCGCTCTTCACGCGCGCGTCGGCCAGCGAAATGGTGCCGCGTACGCGTTCGGCCAGCTGGGACAGCTCGTACCAGGTCTGCTGGGCGCGCTGGAGGCGCGGCGTGAGCTGTCGTACCTCGTCCTCCAGCAGGGCCTCCCGCTGGAGCGCCTTCTTCAGCTCCTGCTCGGCCGCTTCCTTGCGCTCCTTCAGCGCCGCCTCGTCCGCGATCTCGTTGCTGAGGGCCGCCCTCAGTCGTACGAGGTCGTCGGCGAGCAGCCGCAGGCGCGCGTCGCGCAGGTCGGCCTGGATGACGGCGGCCCGGCGCGCGACCGCGGCCTGGCGGCCCAGCGGCTTGAGCTGGCGGCGCAGTTCGTCGGTGAGGTCCTGCACGCGCGCGAGGTTGGCCTGCATCGCGTCGAGCTTCCGCAGCGCCTTCTCCTTGCGCCTGCGGTGCTTGAGCACACCCGCGGCCTCTTCGATGAAGGCGCGGCGGCCCATGGGGTCGGCGTGCAGGACGGAGTCGAGCTGGCCCTGGCCGACGATGACGTGCATCTCGCGGCCGATGCCGGAGTCGGAGAGGAGTTCCTGGATGTCGAGGAGACGGCAGGTGTCGCCGTTGATCTGGTACTCGCTGCCGCCGTTGCGGAACATGATCCGCGTGATGGTGACCTCGGCGTACTCGATGGGCAGCGCGCCGTCGGAGTTGTCGATGGTCAGGGACACCTCGGCGCGGCCCAGCGGGGGGCGCCCGGTGGTGCCGGCGAAGATGACGTCCTCCATCTTGCCGCCGCGCAGCGACTTCGCGCCCTGCTCGCCCATGACCCAGCTGAGCGCGTCCACGACATTGGACTTGCCCGAGCCGTTCGGGCCGACCACACACGTGATCCCCGGTTCGAACCGGAGCGTGGTCGCCGACGCGAACGACTTGAACCCGCGCAGGGTCAGGGCCTTGAGGTGCACGCCGCTGGACTCTACCCGCCGCCGCTATCTCACTCCACGAACACTCGCAACCCTGCGGTTTCGCCCATGAACACGCAGGGCACACCAGACGTTAAAGAGGGTGAAAGGATGCGCGGGGGAAAGAAAGGCGGGGGGAAGAAAGAAGGGACGCCGAAGCGTCCCTTGCGATTCTGACAACGTGGTGGCGTTGTCTGATCAACTGAGCGGTTGACGGGCAGCCCAACCGCTGCGACTGCTGTCGTGGAGCGATGCAGCGATCAGGTGAGCGCAGGCTCCGCCTGGTGTGCGTCGATGCTCTCCATGATCCTGTCCTGAGAGGCGGCAGCCGTCAGCTCGTCGTTCTCTGCCTGGATCCGTACGAGCTCGGATTCCAGGTCCTGGACGCGCTGCTGCAGCCGTCGCATCTCGGCGAGGAGTCGAGGGTCGGAGCCGCCGACGTAACCGAGAAGCGCCTTTGCCATGATGGATGGTCCTCCACACTGAGTGACCGACCGAATCGGTGTGGGTCGTGAGGGATTCGCACCCGGGGTGCTTGACACACTCGAGTGTTTCTCTGCCGTTCTACATGCCAAACAGCTAAGGTGCGCGGGGCTTTCAGCGTCTCACCAAAAAGTTTGACGGTCAACACGATCACACCCCGTATTGGCGGGTGAACCCGGGGCGCGCGGCCGGCGGACGGCGGTGCTGCGACTCCTGCGGGGCCCATGGGGCGTACGGACCAGCTGTACCAGCGGAGCCTGCCACGCCGAGTCGTTCTTGGCAACCACCAGGCCATTTCTGCTCCGGGCACATGCGTCCGGCATGTCGCCGCGCGTCCACCTGCGGGACTTTACGGAATGGGCTCAGCGGATGGCGAAGCCGTCGTACCCGCCGCGCGGTGTGTCCCAGATCTCCGTGACGCCGTCCACGCGTCCGGGCGTGTCGTCGCCCTGGAGCCAGCCGAGCAGTCCCTCGCACCCCTGGCGCGAGCCCTCCGCGACCACCTGGACCCGCCCGTCGCCCAAATTGAGAGCAAAGCCACTCAAGCCGCCGATCTCCAGCGCCTTGGCACGCGTGAACCAGCGAAAACCCACGCCTTGGACGCGTCCACGGACCCAGGCGACCAATCGAACATCCTCACTCATGGGTGCAACCTAACGGGCCGATGTATCTCGGGACACTTCGCCCTTCCGTCCCATGCTGTAGCGTCCGATCCCGATGCATTTCATATGAAACTCACTCGATTGAGTGAGTTGGGTTGGCCAGAGGGACTTATCCGCCGTGCAGGCGCCGGTCGACCGCGGGCATCCGAGGATCCGAGCACCCGAGCACGAGGAAGAGGGCAAGGACATGGGTCGCCACCGACGCTCCGCCGCCGGCCGCGCCGCCGAGGCCCGGGCCACCGAGGTCCGGGACACCGAGGTCACGCACACGCACCGTCCCGGTACGGACGGCGACGACCCGAACTCGTCCGCGAACGGCCACGAGACCACGAGCCTCGCTCCGTACCTCGCCCCCGAGGCGTACGCGGAGACCAACGCCCGCAGCACGGCCTATCTGTTCGCGACCGACGACCCGACGGTCCCGTCCGGCGACGCCCCGCACGAGCGCCGGCAATCGAAGAAGATCCCGAAGCCCGTGCGCACCGGGCTGCTCGGCGTCACCGCCGCGGTCGCCCTCGGCGCGGCGGCGGTGGGGGCCGGCGTGGTGCCCGGAATGCAGAACTACCGACTCGGCGGCGGCACGAGCAACGGCGTGCGGACACAGGCCGCCGAAACCTCCGCCAACAAGGCCACCCAACAGGGCGGCACCTCCGGAACGGTCGCCCTTCCGAGCGCGGGAGGCTCCGCGAAGAGCGACTCCGTGAAGGACATCCCGGCGAAGGGCAGCTCCACCGAGGCCGGCCCGGCGCCGAGCGGCTCTGCAAAGACCGACCCGACGAAGGGCGGCTCGACGAAGGGCGGCCCGACGAAGAACAGCCGGGCGAAGGACGTTCCGGCGAAGAACGGCTCCACGAAGAACGGCAGCACCCAGCGCTCGGCACCGCCCAGCCCGTCCGCCTCCGCCGCGCCTTCGAAGTCCACCGTGCCCTCACAGTCCGGCGCGCCTTCGAAGTCGGCGGCACCCTCGAAGTCCCCCTCCGCCTCACTTTCGAAGTCCGCATCGCACGCGAAGTCCGCTTCCACCGCCACCGCCACCGCGCCCGCGCCGACGCGGACGCCGCGGACCAGGTCGGTGCCGAAGCCCACGCCCGCCGGGCCCAAGGCCAGGGCCGCCGTGCCGAAGGCCACCCCTGCCGCGCCGAAGGCCACACTCTCCGTACCGAAGAGCACCCCTTCCCGGACCGCACCCAAGAGCACCCCCTCTCACACAGTGCCGAAGAGCACCCCCTCCCACACCGCACCCAAGAGCGCCCCCTCCCGGCCCGCGCCGAAGAGCACCCCCTCCCCCGCCCCCTCCCGCACCGTGCCGAAGGCGCCCGTGGTGACTCCCCCGGCGGTGACGGTATCGGCGCGGGTCGTCGCCGAGGCGGAGGTGCTCAAGCTGGTCAACGAGGAGCGGGCGAAGGTCGGATGCAGCGCGCTGGCGGCCAACTCGTCGCTGACCGGGCTGGCGGAGACCTTCAGTGCCGACATGGCCGCGCGGAGCTTCTTCTCCGACACGGACCCGGACGGCGCGACGCCGTGGGACCGGGCCGCGAAGGCCGGCATGACCGACCTCGGCGCCGAGAACATAGCCCGTGGTCAGGCGGACGCGGCGGCCGTCATGGACGCCTGGATGAAGAGCCCCGGCCACCGTGCCAACATCCTGAACTGCGACTTCAAGACCCTCGGCGTGGGCGTGCACTTCGGTCCGGGCGGCCCTTGGTGGACGCAGGACTTCGGCTACTGAGCCGGCGCGAGGATCCCGCGCCCCGTGTCCCCCGGGTTCACGGGCGGGTTCGCCGCCGGTAGGCGATGAACTCCAGAGCGAAGCCGCCGAGGGCGAGGACGGTTCCCAGCCACAGGAGCGGCAGGCTGTGCCGTTGCACTCCGCCGAACAGCATCACACCCAGGCCGAGGATGGGGAGAAGGATCCCTCCCACGGCGTACCAGCGTCCTTTGCGTGCCTGGTAGGTCGCCGAAGCCGCGCCGAGCAGCAGGATCAAGGACATGAGCGTCACCAACACGGCGCCACCCTCGCAGCGAATGATCTCCTTGGCAACAGGCATCGTCAGACCCTGTCAGGCCCCGGCAGGCCGCGCTAACTCCTGGACAGCGCAAACCAAGCAACAACGCTGTGTTCGCGTACCCTCGCCGTATGAGCGGTATCACCCAGGAACAGGGCGACCTCGCCTACGACGTGTTCGCCAAGGCCTGCCCCTCGCGCATCACGCTGGAGCACGTCACCGGGCGCTGGGGCGGGCTGACGCTCGGTGCGTTGTACGAGGGGTCGCTGCGCTTCAACGAGCTGCGTCGCCGTGTCGACGGCGTGAGCGAGAAGATGCTGTCCCAGACGCTGCACGCGCTGGAGCGTGACGGCCTGGTCCACCGCGAGGCCCAGCCGACCAACCCGCCCCGCGTGGACTACGAGCTGACGCCTCTGGGCCGGGAGATCGCCGGGCGTCTGCTCGCGCTCATCCGGTGCGTGGAGGGCGCGATGGACGACGTCCTCGCGGCCCGCGCGCGTTACGACGAGACGCGCGGCGCCCTCTGACACTTCGGGCAGAAGTAGCTGGACCGGTTCATCCAGGGCCGGCGCCGCATCGGCGTCCCGCACCGCTTGCAGGGCAGGCCCTCGCGGCCGTACGCGTCCAGGGACCGGTCGAAGTAGCCCGACTCGCCGTTGATGTTGACGTACAGGCTGTCGAAGCTGGTGCCGCCCACGGCGAGGGCCGCGGTCATGACGTCACGGACGTGGCCGAGAAGTGCCGTCGTGACCGGGCGGGTGAGGGTGGCGGTGGGACGTTCGTAGTGGAGGCGGGTGCGCCAGAGGGCCTCGTCCGCGTAGATGTTGCCGACCCCGCTGATCAGCGACTGGTCCAGCAGGGCCCGTTTGACGGTGGTCCGCTTGCGGCGCAGGGCCTGGTGGAAGGCGTCGTCGTCGAACAGCGGGTCGAGGGGGTCGCGGGCGATGTGCGCGATGACGTCGGGCAGCCCGTCGGGGGTGTTGTCGTGCAGCGAGAGACCGCCGAAGGTGCGCTGGTCCACGAAACGCAACTCGGTGCCCTCGGCCGCCGGATCCGGTGCCGGCGGTATGTCGGCGAACCGGACGCGGACCCGCAGATGCTTCTCGTCCGGCGCCGAGTACGGCTGGACCAGCAGCTGACCGCTCATGCCGAGGTGGGCGAGGACGGACTGGTCGGTGTCCTCCAGCGGCAGCCACAGGTACTTGCCGCGTCGGCTCGGGGTGCCGATGCGGTGACCCGTGAGGCGGTGTGCGAAGTCGTCGGGTCCGGCCGTGTGCCGGCGCACGGCGCGCGGGTGCAGCACCTCGACGTCGGCGACGGTGCGGTGGGCGACCCACCGCTCCAGACCGCGCCGTACGACCTCGACCTCGGGCAACTCGGGCATCGGGACCCCTGTCAGGACCGTAGTGACCGGTGGATGGTGACCGGCGGATGGAGAGACCGGCGGATGGAGAGACCGGTCACGGGGACCGGCCGGGGGACGAAGAGAGCGCCCGCCCCGGCGTGACCGGCGGGGCGGGCGCTCTGTGATGCCTTCGTCAGGGGGTGGCGGACGACGGGTCGCCGTCCGGGACGGCTCCTTCCGCCGTCCTGGCGCGCTCGTCCGCGGCGGCCCTGATGGACCGCCAGGCGGACTCGGCGGCCTGCTGCTCCGCCTCCTTCTTGCTGCGGCCGGTGCCGGTGCCGTACGAGACGCCTCCGACGCGGGCGGCAGCAGTGAAGGTCTTCTCGTGGTCGGGGCCGGTCTCCGTGACCAGGTACTCGGGCACGCCGAGTCCCTCGATCGCGGTCAGCTCCTGGAGGCTGGTCTTCCAGTCCAGGCCGGCACCGAGGTTGGAGGACTTCTCGATCAGCGGGTCGAAGAGCCGGTGCACCAGCTCGGACGCCGCGTCGAGGCCCTGGTCGAGATAGACCGCGCCGATCACCGCTTCAAGGGTGTCGGCGAGGATGGACGCCTTGTCCCGGCCGCCCGTGCCTTCTTCACCCCGGCCGAGCCGGATGAAGGCGCCGAGGTCGAGGCCGCGGCCCACTTCCGCCAGCGCACGCGAGTTGACCACCGCGGCCCGCAACTTGGCCAGCTGGCCCTCGGGCAGGTCGGGGTGGGTGCGGTACAGCGTGTCCGTGACGACGAGACCGAGCACGGAGTCCCCGAGGAACTCGAGCCGCTCGTTCGTCGGCAGACCGCCGTTCTCGTACGCGTAGGAACGGTGGGTCAGCGCACGCACCAGAAGGGCGGACTCGACGTGATAGCCGAGCCGCCCTTCCAGAAGCGTGTGGGACGAGGCCTGGTTTTCCGCCTTCTTGGGACTGGACACAGTGCCTCTCACCAGCCCGCTCAGACTTCGAGGACCTGGCGCTTGTTGTAGGTGCCGCAAGACGGGCACGCGATGTGCTGCTGCTTGGGCTCGTGGCAGCGCTCGCACGCAACCAGGGTGGGGACCGCAGCCTTCCACTGCGACCGGCGGTGGCGCGTGTTGCTGCGCGACATCTTCCGCTTCGGAACAGCCACGGCTACTTCTCCTGCTTCTCGTCGGCGGGCGCTGATCGAGGCACGCCGCCGCTCATCTCGTCCTTCTCGCCGGGTTCGAGCGAACCGGCGAGTCCCTGCAATGCCGCCCAACGGATGTCGACGGCGTCGTGGTGGTGGTCCGGGTCGTCCGTGAGCCGTGCTCCGCACTCGGAGCACAGGCCAAGGCAGTCGTCCTGGCACACCGGCTGCATCGGCAGTGCGAGCACCACCGCATCGCGCAGCAGAGGTTCGAGGTCGATCAGACCGTCCTCGATGAAGAACCTGTCCTCGTCGTCCTCGGCGTCGTCGCCCGGCTCCGCGATCACGCGGCCCCGGTCGTCGGCGTCAGGGTACGAGAACAGCTCCTGGAATTCCGCGCCGAGCTCCAGCTCGACCGGCTCCAGACACCTTACGCACTCCCCCTCGGCCTGTGCACGGGCGGTGCCTGTGACGAGCACCCCTTCCATGACCGACTCGAGCCGGAGTTCGATTTCCACCGGGGCGCCTTCCGGCACTCCGACGACGCCCTGGATACCGAGGTCCCGGGGGGCGTCGATCGTGCGGGTCAGGCGCTGCAGCGCGCCAGGACGCCGCCCCAGCTCGTGCGTGTCGAACACGAGGGGGTTGCGGTGGTCCAGGCGAGCGTTGGAGGCCATTCCAGCTTTCGATCTTCGAACTCGAGGGGACGCCACCCGTCGGTGTTCCGGGCAGCGGTGATCGCGGACGTACACGCGACCGAAGAGCCAGGATACTGGACCATTCGCTCAGGTCCCAATCCGGGTGGTCCGCTACAGGCCACGGCCCTGCTCGTACGCCCGCAGCTGCTCCGCACTGATCATGCTCGTGTCGAAGAGGCTGGTCTCGTCGAGGGCGTAGCCCTGCTGGGGCTGGTGCGGGTGCGGCTGCTGGGCCTCGTGGGGCTGCTGGGCCTGCTGGGGCTCGTAGCCGCCCTGTTGGGCGTCGTAGCCCTGGTAGGCGTACGGGTCGGCCTGCTGATGGGACTCGTGCTGCTGATGCGACTGGTGCTGCTGCTGGTAGCCGTACGGGTCCTGCTGGGCGTAGCCGCCCTGCTGCGGGAAGGTGGGGGCACCTCCCGCCGGAGCGTAGCCGGAGGTGGAGGAGTACGGATCCTGCTGCTGGTAGCCGCCGTAGGCCGGCTGCGGCTCGTACGACGGCTCCGGCTGCGGGGCCTGCCGGGGCTGCGCGGCGGGGCGCTCGTCCGGGGCGTCGGTGAGGGCCGCGAGGTCGGCGAGGTAGTCGGCGTCGCTGGTGTGCTGGAAGGTCGTGGTGTCGTCGGCGAGGGCGCCGAGGTCGTCCGTGGCGATCCGGCCGTGCAGCTTCTGCCGGCCGCGCCCGACGGCCTCCAGGGTCTTGGCGAGAACCGCCTCGAAGGCGCCCAGCTTGGCGTCGACGTACGCGTCGGCGTTGTGGCGCAGGGTCTCGGGGTCCAGGCTGCGTTCGGGGGCGTCCTCGTCCTCGTAGCCGTTCTCGTCCAGGCCGGGGCCGGTGCCGAGCAGCTTCTCGCGGCCGCGGCCGACCGAGCCGAGGGTCTTGGTGAGGACGACCTCGAAGTTGGCGAGCTTGGAGTCGACGTAATCGTCGGCCTCGGCGCGGACCTCCTCGGCCTCCTTGGTGGCCTCGGTGACGATGCGGTCGGCCTCGGCCTGGGAGCGGCGGGCGATCTCGGTGCCGGAGACCAGCGAGCCGCGCTCGGCGTGCGCGCTCTCGATGATCCGGTCGGCCTCCATGCGGGCCTGCTCGACCATCTGCTCACGCCCGCCGATCAGCTCCTGGGCCTGTGCGAGGGAGCCGGGCAGGGCCTGGCGCACCTCTTCGAGCAGCGCGAGCAGATCCGCCCGGTTGACCACGCAGGAGGCGGACATGGGCATGGACCGGGCGCCGGACACCGCGGAGACGATCTCGTCGAGCTTCTTCTGGACGTCCACCTGTGCTCGCCACTCTCTACAGCTGTGTTGGAGACGGACGGGACGACTGTAGTCCCATCAGTCCTTGCGCAGACGCTCGTTGAGGGCGTCCAGGACCACCGGCGGCACCAGGTGGGAGACGTCGCCGCCCCAGGCCGCCACCTCCTTGACCAGTGAGGAGGACAGGAAGCTGTACGTGGGGTTGGTGGGCACGAACAGCGTTTCGACTCCGGTGAGGCCGACGTTCATCTGGGCCATCTGCAGTTCGTAGTCGAAGTCGCTGACGGCGCGCAGGCCCTTGACGATCGCGGGGATGTCGCGCTGCTTGCAGAAGTCGACGAGGAGGCCGTGGAAGGCCTCGACGCGGACGTTGGCGAAGTCGGCGGTGACCTGGCGGATCAGTTCGATCCGCTCCTCGATGTCGAACAGGCCCTTCTTGGACTTGTTGATCATCACCGCGACGTAGACCTCGTCGTACAGACGGGAGGCGCGGGCAATGATGTCGAGATGTCCGTTGGTGATCGGGTCGAACGACCCGGGACAGACGGCGCGGCGCACTAGAGATCCCTCGCTCTCCGGTCCAGTCATCGTGCGTCTTCGCACGTAGAGGCGGCGCGACCGTACCAAAACGTTCCCTCGCCGTAGCGACGGGACCGGAGCGCCTCGAACCCGTCCGGCCAGCGGAATTCGCCGCCTCTTGTGCTGCGCTCCACGGTGACGAGGGCTTCCTCGGCGAGCCAGCCCTCGACGCGGAGTGTGAGCAGAATCTCCCGGAGATCGTCGTCTTCGACGGCATATGGGGGGTCGAGGAAGACGAGGTCGTACGGCTCGGCGGGGGGTGCGGTCCTGATGACCTGTTCCGCCTTGCCCGCTCTCACCTCGGCGCCGGGGAGGCCGAGGTTGCGCACGTTGTCCCGGACGGTGCGGGCCGCGCGGGCGTCGGCCTCGACCAGGAGGGTGTGGCTCGCGCCCCGGGACAGGGCCTCCAGGCCCACGGCGCCCGATCCGGCGTAGAGGTCGAGGACCCGTTCGCCGTCGAGGGGGCCGCCCAGGAGGGACTGCCAGGTGGAGAAGAGGGCCTCGCGTGCGCGGTCGGACGTGGGGCGGGTGCCGGTCCCTGGCGGGACGGCCAGGCGACGTCCGCCGGCGGCGCCGGCGATCACGCGGGTCATCTTCAGTCCTTGCTCGTGGGCGTCTTCAGGTTCAGTGTGGCTGGTCGCGCGGTGGCCCGCGCTCCTGAGGAAGTCTGCCTCACCCCTTTTCCAGGTACTGCTCCCTCTCCTCGTCCACGAGGGCGTCCAGGGCTGTGCGCAGGCCGGGCAGGCCGGCCAGTTCGGGGTCGGCCGTCACGACGGACATCGCTTCCTCTCTCGCCTCCGCGATGACCTCCTCGTCCTCGATGACCTCCAGGACGCGCAGGCTGGAGCGGGTGCCGGACTGGGCCTGGCCGAGGACGTCGCCCTCGCGGCGCTGTTCGAGGTCGATGCGGGAGAGTTCGAATCCGTCGAGGGTGGAGGCGACGGCGTCGAGGCGCTGACGGGCGGCGCTGGCCTCGGGCATCTCGGAGACGAGGAGGCAGAGGCCGGGGGCCGAGCCGCGGCCGACACGACCGCGGAGCTGGTGGAGCTGGGAGACCCCGAAGCGGTCGGCGTCCATGATCACCATGGCGGTGGCGTTGGGGACGTTGACGCCGACCTCGATGACCGTGGTGGCGACCAGGACGTCCGTCTCGCCCGCCGCGTAGCGGCGCATGACGGCGTCCTTGTCGTCGGGGTGCATGCGGCCGTGCAGGACTTCGACCTTCAGGCCCTGGAGAGAGCCCTTGGCGAGCTGGTCGGCCACGTCGAGGACGGCGAGGGGCGGACGCTTCTCGGCCTCGTCCTCGGGGGACTTCTTCGCCCTCTTCGCCTCCCCCGCCTCGTCCATGTCGTCGCCGATGCGGGGGCAGACGACGTACGCCTGATGGCCGTTCGCCACCTCCTCGCGCACCCGCTCCCAGGCGCGGGAGAGGAAGTGGGGCTTGTCGGCGGCGGGGACCACGTGGGTGGCGATCGGGGAGCGGCCGGCCGGGAGCTGGTCCAGGACGGAGGTCTCCAGGTCGCCGAAGACGGTCATGGCGACGGTGCGCGGGATGGGGGTCGCTGTCATGACCAGCAGGTGCGGGGGCTGTTTGCCCTTGCCGCGCAGGGCGTCGCGCTGCTCCACGCCGAAGCGGTGCTGTTCGTCCACGACGACGAGACCGAGGTCGTGGAACTGGACCTTGTCCTCGATCAGGGCGTGGGTGCCGATGACGATGCCGGCCTCGCCGGTGACGAGGTCCAGCAGGGCCTGGCGGCGCCCGGCCGCGCCCATGGACCCGGTGAGCAGCACCACCTTGGTGGCGTGCTCGGCCCCGCCCAGCATGCCTCCCTCGGCCAGCTCGCCCATCATCTCGGTGACGGAGCGGTGGTGCTGCTGGGCGAGCACCTCGGTGGGCGCGAGCATGGCGGCCTGGCCGCCCGCGTCGACGACGGCGAGCATGGCGCGGAGGGCCACCATGGTCTTTCCGCTGCCCACCTCTCCCTGGAGCAGGCGGTGCATGGGGTGTTCGGTGGCGAGGTCGTCGAAGATCTCTCTGGAGACCTTCTGCTGGCCGTCGGTGAGGGTGAAGGGGAGGCGGTCGTCGAAGGCGGTCAGGAGGCCGTCGGGCTCGGGGCGGCGCGGTACGGCCGGGAGTTGGCTGTCGGCGTGGCGGCGGCGGGCGAGGGCGACCTGGAGGACGAAGGCCTCGTCCCACTTGAGGCGGGCGCGGGCGTCGGCGACGTCGGCCTTGGTGTGCGGGCGGTGGATCTTGAGCAGGGCCTCGGGGAGGGGGACCAGGCCCCGGCCCTCGCGGAGGGCGGGCGGCAGCGGGTCGAGGGCGTCCTGGGCGCTGGGCAGCACCGTCTGGACGGCCTTGCCGATCTTCCAGGACTCCAGCTTGGCGGTGGCGGGGTAGATCGGGATGAGGGCGCCGGCCCAGGTCTCGACGGTCTCCTCGCTGTCACCCTGGAGCAACTCATAGGCGGGGTGGGCGAGTTGGAGGCGCCGGTTGAAGACGGAGACCTTGCCGGAGAACATCGCGCGTGTGCCCGGCAGCAGATCCTTGTGCGGTTTGTGCACGCCGTTGCCGAAGAAGACCAGCTGGAGCCGGCCGCTGCCGTCCGTGATGGTCACCTCCAGCCGCTGGCCCTTGCCGCGCGGGGCCTTGGCGGAGGCGAAGCTGTGCAGGCGGGCGTCGGCGACCTGGGCGACCACGGTGACGTGCTCGTCCATCGGGAGGTCGGCCAGATGGGTGAGCTGGCCGCGCTCCTCGTAGCGGCGCGGGTAGTGGTGCAGGAGGTCGCCGACGGTGTGCAGGCCGAGGTGCTCGGCCATCACCTTCGCGGTGGCGGGGCCGAGCACTGACTTCAGCGGTTGGTTCAGGGGTTCTTTCAGCGCGGGCACGGGATCCATTGCACACCACACCACTGACATTGATACTCGTACGCGGGTTCCGGCGGTCGTGGCTCTGCCACTGACTGGCGCCCTGCTGGGCTGTGAGGTCTTCCGCTGCCTGACCACCACGGTCAACGTTCCCGAAGTCGCCGACCTCCGCCCCCTCCGGCAGTCCAAGAACATCACCCTCACCGCCGCCGCACGACACCTCGGCGTCTGGCCCACCAGAATCTCCGACATCGAACGCGGAACCCGCCGACTCGACGACCTCGCCCACGCCTACCGCACCTGGCTCCAAACCGCTTGACCAGCAATAGGAGCATCAATGCCGTAGACGCGGCCCGTCGAATGCGTCGGTGCCGCCCCGCCGAATGCGTCGGCGGTGTCCCGCGCGTACGTCGTCGGTGCCCCCGCGCGTACGTCGGCCGCTGCTGCGCGAAGGCGCCGGCCGCGGCCACCCCGTTCGTCCCAACAAGCCGTATACATCTGGGAAACCCCTGGTCAGGTGCGCTGTTCCGGGCCTAGGATGGCGCGCTCCGGCCATCCCCCCCGCGGTCACCGCCCCACCAGGGACCGCCCGACCCCGCGCCGAACGCCTTCTCCCCCCGCCGGCGCTGCGACGATGGACTCCCAGACCTCACAGCCGTCCCAGGCATCCCAGCCACCTCACACGTTCCAGGTCGACCTGCGTGGCCTGGTCGACCTGCTCTCCCATCACCTCTACTCCAGCCCCAAGGTCTATCTGCGCGAGCTGCTGCAGAACGCGGTGGACGCCGTCACCGCGCGGCGCGCCGAGGAGCCCGGCGCACCGGCGCGGGTGCGGCTGTACGCGGACGGCGGTGAGGGTGCGCTGCGGGTGGAGGACAGCGGCGTCGGGCTCACCGAGTCGGACGTGCACAGCCTGCTGGCGACCATCGGCCGCAGTTCCAAGCGGGCGGAGGGGCTGCAGGAGGCCCGGTCCGACTTCCTGGGCCAGTTCGGCATCGGCCTGCTGGCCTGTTTCGTGGTCGCCGAGCGGATCCGGGTGGTCAGCCGCAGCGCCCGGACGCCCGGGGCCCCGCCGGTGGAGTGGACGGCCCGCGACGACGGGTCGTACACCGTGCGGACACTGCCCGACTCCGCGCGGCCCGAGCCCGGGACGATCGTCCACCTGACCGCGCGGCCCGGCGCGGCCGAGTGGCTGTCGCCGGAGCGGGTGCGGACCCTGGCCCGGGAGTTCGGCTCGCTGCTGCCGTACGACGTCCGGGTGGGCGAGGAGCCGGTCGCCGAGCTGCCCGCGCCCTGGGACCGGCCGTATCCGAGCCCGTCGGGCAGAAGGGTCGCGCTGGCCCGGCACTGCCACGACCTGTTCGGTTTCACCCCGCTGGACTCGATCGACCTCGCCGTGCCACTGGCCGGGATCCGCGGGGTGGCGTACGTGCTGCCGGCCGCGGTCAGCCCGGCGCAGCGGGCCTCGCACCGGGTGCACCTGAAGGGCATGCTGCTGACGGAGCGGGCCGAACAGCTGCTGCCCGACTGGGCGTTCTTCGTGCGCTGCGTGCTGGACACCGACAGTCTGCGGCCCACGGCCTCGCGCGAGGCGCTGTACGAGGACGAGACCCTCGCGGCCGTGCGGGAGGCGCTCGGCGAGCGGATCCGGTCGTGGCTGACCGCTCTCGCGGCCGGCGATCCGGAGCGGCTGGCCGCGTTCCTGGCCGTGCACCACCTGGGCGTGAAGTCGCTGGCCCGGCACGACCGGGAGATGCTGCGCACGATGCTTCCGTGGCTGCCGTTCGAGACGACCGACGGGCAGCTTTCCCTGGAGGAGTTCGCGCAGCGGCACCCGGTGGTGCACTTCACGCGCACGGTCGAGGAGTACCGGCAGGTCGCGCCGATCGCCTCCGCACAGGGCATCGGGGTCGTCAACGGCGGTTACACGTACGACAGCGAGCTGATCGAGGCGCTGCCTGCGGTGCGGCCGGGGTCGGTGGTCGCCGAGCTGGACGCGGACATCGTGACCGCCCACCTGGACACGGTCGACGCGGCGCAGGAGCTGGCCCTGTCCGGGTTCCTGGCGTCCGCGCGCGCGAAGCTCGACCCGCTGGGCTGCGACGTCGTCCTGCGCGCGTTCCATCCGCTGTCCGTGCCCGCGCTGCACCTGGACGACCGGGCCGCGCGGCACGAGCAGGCGCGGGCGGCGGCCGAGGAGGAGGCCGACGACCTGTGGGCGGGCATCCTGGGCTCGCTGCGCGGCGGCGCCCCGCGCGCGCGGCTGGTGCTGAACCATCTCAACCCGCTGATCCGCAGGATCAGTTCACTGGGGGACCCGGAACTGATCGGCACCGCGACCGAGTCGCTGTACGGGCAGGCGCTGCTGATGGCGCAGCGTCCGCTGCGGCCGGCCGACACCGCGCTGCTGAACCGGGCGTTCATCGGGCTGCTGGAGTGGGCGACCCACGGGGAGGGTGACGGTCGATGAGCGAGATCACGGACTTCGAGGCGCTGCGCCGGGCCATGGCGGAGAACTCCGAGGAACCGGAGGGGCCCGCCCGCAACGCGCGCGCGGAGGAACTGCTCGTGGCGGCGGAGCGGCTGGACATCCCGCTCGCCGTGATCGAGGCGCTCGGGCACCAGGTGAAGGCCTACAACTACAGCTCCGAGAAGGACCGCGTGTTCGTGCCCTTCGCGCGGCTGCTGCGCATGTGGGACGAACGGCCGGAGGACTTCGACGAGTACGAGGCGCACTCGCTGCACTGGGTCTTCAAGTGGGTGTCGGCGGGCATGCTGGACCAGCCGCACATCCCGCTCGCCTCGATCGAGAAGTGGCTCGGCGAGATGGAGCACCGTTACCGGCTCGCCGGGTACTCCGAACGGGCCGTGCGCAGCGCCGAGTTGAGTGTGGCCGAGCATGTCGGTGACCGGGCGCGGGCCGAGCGGGCGTACGGCGCGTGGCTGGCGGCGGACCGGGACCAGATGGCCGACTGCCACGCCTGCGAGTTGCACGGGCAGGGCGCCTGGCAGGTCCGGTGCGACGACGACGCGAAGGCGCTGGAGCTGTGGCGGCCGGTGCTGGAGGGCGAGTACGCCTGCGCGCACGAGCCGCACACCGTGCTCGCCTCGTCGCTGGCCCCCCTGCTGCGCCTGGGCCGCGTGGACGAGGCCCGCGCCCACCATCTGCGGGGATTGCGGCTGGTGCGGCCCATGGAGAGCATGCGGGGCGCGTACGCGGACCATGTGGAGTTCTGTGCGCTGACCGGCAACGAGGCGCGCGCTCTGGAGCTGCTCGCCGAGCGGCCCGCGTACTTCACGGACACCGGGCATCCGCGCAGCCGGCTGGACTTCATGGCCGTGGTGGCACTCCTGATGGACCGGCTGACCGCGCTGGGGCTGGGCGGGCGACAGGTGCCGGGGCCCTCCGGGCGGGCGTGGACGGCACGGGAACTCGCCGCCCACGCGCGCGTGGAGGCGCTGGAACTGGCCGGGCGGTTCGACGCGCGCAACGGCACCTCGTACGTCGGTGACCGCGTCCGCGCGCGGATGGCACAGCACCCGCTGGTGGAGCGGCTGCCGCTGGGAGTGCGGACGGTACGGCCGGCCGGGGCGCCGGTCGTCGCACCGCCGCCCGCGCCCGGGGTGCGCGAGGTGCCCGAGGAGCGCGGGGAGCGCGGGGAACCCGAGACACGCGGGGAACCCGAGACGCCCGAGGCGCACGACCTGGCCGGCCTGCTCACCGAGGCCCGCCGGCTCTCGGACACGCTGCGGCCCGAGGCCCTTCAGGCGTGGGCCGCGGTCGCGCGCGCCGCCCAGGACACCGCCCTCGACGCCCGCGACCGCGCGGAGATCGCCGAGCACGAGGCGATGGCCCGCGGCCCCGAGGGCACCGCCCTGTACGAGCGGGCCGCCGAGCTGTACGCCGAGTCCGGCGACCCCGGAGAGGCACGGGCGGCACGCGCGCGTGGCGCGTACGTACGGGCGCTGACGGGCGAGGTGGACGCCGCGCTGGCGCTGATCGACGGCCTGTACGACGAGACGCTCGCGCTGTACGCCGAGGAGGCCACCGGCGTACGGCAGACGGCGTCGGTGGTGATGAGCCGGGCGCGCGTCCTCGTGCACCGGGCGCGGGGCGAGGCGCCGGGGGCAGGGGACCCGGACAGGCTCGGGGAGGCGGAGCGGGCCGTGCGGGAGGTGCTGGCGCTCGTCGACGGGCGGGCCGGGGACGACGTGCGCCTGGCGGCGCGGGCAGCCGAGGGGCGGGCCATGCTCGCCGAACTGGCCGAAGGGGCGGGTGACGCCGAGCGGGCCGCTCGGCTGTTCCGGCGGGCCGCCGCACAGTACGTCGGCGCCGGGCTGCCGTGGTTCGCGGTGGACCACGAGGTGCGGGCGGCGGCGCTGGCGTACGGGCTCGGCGACACGGCCGGGGCCGAGGCGGCGCTGCGGTCCGCGCTGGAGCACGGAGGACCGTACGCGGAGCCGGCCGGGCGGGCCCAGCTGCACCTCCAGATCGCCGAGGTGACCGGCGCCCGGGGCGCGGCCGGTGAGGCGGCCGAGCACGCGCTCCAGGCCGCGCACTGGGCCGACGAGGCCGGTGAGAGCGCCACGCTGGGCGCGTGGGCGCGGCACCAGCTGGGCGGCTTCCTGCTGCGCCAGGGGCGGTGCGCGGAGGCCGCCGAGGTGCTGGAGTCGGCGCTGCCCGAGCTGTCCGCCGAGACGCACGGTGACGGGGCGGTCGTCCAGACGCGGTGGTGGCTCGGGGACTGCCTGAGCGAGCTGGGCGAGCACCGGGCCGCCGCCGAACACCGGCTGCGGGCGGCCGAGATCGCCCGGCACTGGCCGGAGCAGCAGGACCACGCCACGCTGGCCCACCTCGCCGCCGAGTCCCTGAGCAACGCGGGGCTCCTGGAGGAGGCGGACCGCGCCTACACGCGCGCGGGCGAGCTGTGGCACTCGATCGGCAACCAGCACTTCCTCGTCCGCTCCCTGCGCGCCCGCGCCTGGCTGGCCCTGCGCGAGGAGGCCGGGGCGCAGCGGGCGCGGGAGCTGATGACGGACGCGGTGCGCCGTTGCGAGGAGGCACGGGACGCCGCCGCCGACCCGGTGGCCCGGGAACAGTTCACCTCCGAACTCGCCCACACCCACCGCCAGTTCGGCGACCTGCTGGCCCGCTCGGCACAGGAGGACGCCGAGGGCGGGGGTGAGGACGAGGACGAGGTCATCCGGGCCGTCTTCGAAGCGGCCCTGGCCCAGATCGAGCGCGCCGCCGCCCTCTTCGCCGCCCTGGGCACGGACGGCCTCCACGCCCGCACCGGCGCCGAACTCGCCGCCGCCTGGCTGGAGACCGACCTCGGCCGCCCGGCCGGAGCGACCGCACGCGCGCGTGCCGTCCTCGCCGCCTACGAAGACGCCGGCGACGAAGACGGCGGCGCCAGCGACGAGATCACCCGCGCCCGCCGCGCAGAGGCCCACCAACTCCTCGCCCTCCCGGAGTCCGGTTAGGAACGGCGCAGCTCAACC
>NZ_JBICZA010000016.1:36497-161776 GCF_043201585.1 Streptomyces sp. NPDC048297 | reverse complement strand
ACCCGCCCGTCCCGCCGGCACACCCGCCTCACTCCACCCCGATAAGCAACAACGCACCCTGCCGACCGCCGCGATACACCACCGTGTCCACAGCGAGATAGGACTCCCGCACACGGGCCTCCAAGTGGTCGGCAACCACGTCAGGGCCCGGCCGCCGACCACGAGAGTGACCAATTCCCGCCCTCCCAGAGGCCAGTTAGGAACGGCGCAGCTCAACCCGCCCGTCCCGCCGGCACACCCGCCTCACTCCACCCCGATAAGCAACAACGCACCCTGCCGACCGCCGCGATACACCACCGTGTCCACAGCGAGGTAGGACTCGCGTACGCGGGCCTCCAGGTGGTCGGCGACCATGTCGGGGGCCTGGTCGCCGATGACGAGGGTGACCAGTTCGCCGCCCGCCTGGAGCATGCGGTCCAGGACGGTCCCGGCGGTGGAGGTGACGTCGGGGCCGATGACCGCGACGTCGCCGTCGATGAGGCCCAGGACGTCGCCGGCCTGGCAGATGCCGGCGGTCGTCCAGGACTGGCGTTCGGCGACGAGGACCTCGGCGTAGCGGGTCGCGCCCGCGGCCGAGGTCATCTGGACGACGTCCTCGTCGAAGCGGCGTTCCGGCTCGTGCACGGCGAGCGCCGCGATGCCCTGGACGGCCGAGCGGGTGGGGATCAGCGCGACGCGGATGCCTTCCGTGCGGGCCTGCTCGGCAGCCGCGGCCGCCGTGTGGCGCAGGTCGGCGTCGTTGGGCAGCAGCACCACCTCGCGCGCGTGGGCCCGCCGCAGCGCCTGCACCAGTTCGCCGCTGGCGGGCGGCTCGCCGGGGCGGGCCAGCACGGTGGTCGCGCCGGCCTCGGCGTACAGCCCGGCCAGGCCCTCGCCGGGCACGACGGCGACGACGGCCCGCTGGACGCGCTCGCGCGGCGGCCGCTCACCGCCGGTGTGCACGTCACCGGCCCCGAAGTGGGTGATCCGGATCCGGTACGGCCGCCCGGCCTCGACCCCCGCCTCCACGGCGGCGCCGGCGTCGTCGACGTGCACGTGGACGTTCCACAGCCCGTCGCCGCCGACCACCACGAGGGAGTCGCCGAGGGTGTCCAGCCGGTACCGCAGCCGGGCCACCGCCTCGTCGCCGGCCTCCAGGAGATAGATCACCTCGTAGGCGGGCCCTCCGTCCTCCGCCGTGCTGGCACACCGGTCCGCCCCGGAGACGGCCTCCACGCGCGCGTACGCGAGGGAACCCGAGTAGTCGGCGGAAGCGGAAACGGAAGCCGAAGCGGCTGCCGCCACCGACGCCGGCGCGGTCGGGGCCTCGTGCACGGCCTCCCCCGTGAACGCCTCCACCAGCGCCCCCAGCACCGCCACCAGCCCTCTGCCGCCCGCGTCGACCACCCCGGCCCGCTCCAGCACGGCCAGCTGCCCCGGAGTCGCCGCCAAGGCCGTCCTGGCTCCCTTATAGGCGGCCCGCACGACCGCCCCGCAGTCGCCCTCGGTCCCCTCGGCGGCGTCCGCGGCGGCCGAGGCGACCGTCAGCACCGTGCCCTCGACGGGGTGGGCCACGGCCGCGCGCGCGGAGTCGGCGGCCTGCCGCAGGGCGAGCCGCAGCCGTGCACCGTCGCTGTCGCCGTCGCCGTCGCTGTCGCCGTCGCCGTCGCCGTCGCCGTCGCCGTCAAAAGCCTCATCCGTCTGCGGACCCGTCTCCGCGAGGACCTGCGCCATGCCCCGCAGCAACTGCGCCAGGATCGTCCCGGAGTTCCCGCGGGCCCCGATGAGCGCCCCGTGGGCCATCGCGCGCACGGCGTCCGCGAGCGAGGGCTCCTGCGAGCCCGTCCCGTACCCGGCGAACACGGCTTCCACGGCGGTCGCCGCCGACTCCAGGGTCAGATAGAGGTTCGTGCCGGTGTCCCTGTCGGCGACGGGGTAGACGTTGATCGCGTCGATCTCCTCGCGCGCCCGCCCCAGCGCCCGCAGCGCCAGTCCGCACCAGCTGCGCACCGCGAGAGCATCGAAGAATGTCTGCGGCACCTGCGCCACCTGCGCCTCCCTGAGCTGGCTGGACGGTGGACGCAGCGTAGACCCCGAGGCGGTGTCCACCGGAAGAGGGCCGGGAGCGGGCCCTCGATACGCCATGGTAGTTTCGTTGTACGGACGCAGTCGTTGTATGCTGCTCCGGTTGCCCGATCCTGATCGGGCCGTTCCCCTGGCAACGCCACTCAAGATCTCGATTCCAGATCTCGATCCCGGCATGCCGGGATTATCCGTAAGTGCATCTGAAGTCTTTGGAGTGACCCGTGGCTGCCAACTGCGACGTCTGCGGCAAGGGGCCGGGCTTCGGCAACAACATCTCGCACTCGCACCGCCGTACGCCCCGCCGCTGGAACCCGAACATCCAGCGTGTGCGTACCGTGGTCGGCGGGACGCCGAAGCGCGTGAACGCTTGCACCTCGTGCATCAAGGCCGGCAAGGTCTCGCGCTGACGTACAGCGCGGCCACTGCTGGTTCGCTGCACTGAGCCGGTCCACCTCCGGGTGGGCCGGCTTTTTGCCGTACCCGCGGCGTCTCGCCGTACCCGCACGTACCTGCCCTGCACGTACCCGCACTGTCTCGCCGTACCCGCACGGTCACGGTCGTGACCTGAACCGCCACCCGTGATCCACCGGCCCGATCCCCGCGCCCAGCGCGAACCCGGCGGCGATCGCCCCGGTGACGTACTCCTTGGCCGCCGTGGCGGCCTGCGGCACGGTCAGCCCTTGCGCCAGGCCCGACGCGATCGCGGAGGCGAGCGTGCAGCCCGTGCCGTGGGTGTGCCGGTTGTCGTGGCGGGGCGCCCGCAGCCAGTGCTCCTCGGTGCCGTCCGTGAGCAGGTCCACGGCGTCTCCCGCCAGATGCCCGCCCTTGATCAGCACCCAGCGCGGCCCGTACGCCAGCACGGCCGCGGCGGCTCGTCGCAGATCGCCCTCGGACTCGACGTGCACGCCCGTGAGTTGCGCCACCTCGTCGAGGTTCGGGGTGGCCACGGTCGCGGCCGGCAGCAGCTTCGTACGGACGGAGTCGAGCGCGGAGGCGGCCAGCAGCGGGTCGCCGTGCTTGGAGACGCCCACCGGGTCCACGACGGCCGGCGCGTCCGTGCCGGAGATCAACTCGGCGACCGCCTCGACCAGTTCCGCCGAGGCGAGCATCCCGGTCTTCACGGCCTGGACACCGATGTCGTCGACCACGCTGCGGTACTGGGCCCGTACGGCCTGTACCGGCAGTTCCCAGGCGCCCTGCACGCCCAGGGAGTCCTGCGCGGTCACGGCCGTGATCACGCTCATCCCGTGGACGCCGAGCGCCAGCATCGTCTTCAGGTCGGCCTGGATCCCCGCGCCCCCGCCGGAGTCCGAGCCGGCCACCGTGAGAACCCTGGGCGGCACGCGTGACGCGCTCACGCTTCTATGTCCCCGAAGTGGTCCCAGCCGCCCTTGCTGGTCCAGGGCGCCCCGTCGACGGTCACCTGGGGCAGCGCCGAGGGGTTGAGGACCTCGCCGATGACCTTCCAGCGGGCCGGCAGCTTCGCGTCCGGCGGGAAGGTCGCCACGATCGCGTGGTCCTCTCCCCCGGTCAGCACCCACTGCAGCGGGTCCACGCCGACGGCCTGCCCGATGTCGTTCATCTGCGAGGGGATGTCGATCGCGCCGGAGCGGACGTCGATACGGACCTTGCTGGCCTCGGCGATGTGCCCGAGGTCCGCGATCAGCCCGTCGCTGACGTCGCACATCGCGGTCGCGCCGAGCGCGGCGGCAGCAGGGCCCGCGTGGTACGGCGGCTCGGGACGCCGGTGCGCCTCCACGAAGGCGCGTGGCGAACGGAAGCCGCGCGAGAGCACCGCGTAACCGGCCGCGGACCAGCCGAGCCAGCCCGTGACGGCCACGAGGTCGCCGGGCTGGGCGCCGCCGCGGGTCACCGGCTCCTGGTTACGCAGATCACCGAGCGCGGTGATCGACACCATGATCGTGTCCCCGCGTACGACGTCTCCGCCGACCACGGAGGCGCCGGCGACCTGGCACTCGTCGCGCAGCCCGTCCATCAGCTCACTGGGCCAGGTGACCGGGAGTTCGGCCGGGACGACCAGGCCGAGCAGCAGCGCGGTCGGTACGGCGCCCATGGCGGCGATGTCCGCGAGGTTCTGGGCCGCCGCCTTGCGTCCGACGTCGTACGCCGTGGACCAGTCGCGGCGGAAGTGCCGCCCCTCCAGCAGGATGTCGGTGCTCGCCACCACCCGGCGGTCGGGGGCGGCGACCACCGCGGCGTCGTCGCCGGGACCGACCCGGACCGCCGGGGTGGTGGTGAGACGGGAGGTCAACTCCCGGATGAGCCCGAACTCACCCAGCTCACCCACTGTGCCCTTCATCGCCTCAAGCCCCTTCTGTGCCTGGCCGTGCCCACTCGCGCGTCCTCAGTGTCCCCGATACGGTCGAGGTGACCGTCAACTTCCGTCGTGCCTGCACCCTGGCGCGCAAGCCCGGTCCCCGCGGGTCTCCCCGCGGGGAGCGGCGACGCGATACCGTGGCGTTCCTTTTCCCCACATGATCCTCGTGGCCGCCTTGGAGGTTCCGTGGTACAGGCGTACATCCTGATCCAGACGGAGGTCGGCAAGGCCTCGACCGTCGCCGAGACCATCAGCAAGATCCCGGGAGTGATCCAGGCCGAGGACGTGACGGGTCCCTACGACGTCATCGTGCGCGCCCAGGCCGACACAGTCGACGACCTGGGTCGCATGGTGGTCGCGAAGGTCCAGCAAGTGGACGGCATCACGCGCACCCTGACCTGCCCGGTCGTGCATCTGTAGCCCCCGTCTACCCTTGGCCGGTGAACTTCTTCCGTCACCGGCCCCTCGGCCTGCTCGCGCCCGCCCTGCTGATCGCCGTCGCGGGCTGCTCATCAGCAGACGACAGCGCCACGGTGGCGGTTCCCAGCCCCGACGCGAGGACGGCGCGCGTCTGCCGGGATCTGCACCGGTCGCTGCCCGGGAGACTCGACGGACGGGACCGTACCGACCCCTCGCCCCGGTCCGCCTACACGGCGGGCTGGGGAAGCCCGGCGATCATACTGCGCTGCGGTGTGGTCCGGCCCCCGAAGATGGTCGATCCCGCGGTGGCCGAGGGCGGTGACCGCGACGCGGTGGCGGGCGGTGTGAACGGCGTCGACTGGCTGATGGAACGGCAGGACGACGGCACCTGGCGGTTCACCACGGCCAACCGCGTCGCCTACGTCCAGGTCACCCTGCCCGAGGGCCTGTCGGGGACCGACGCCGGCGGCCCCGTCCTCACCGCCCTCGCCCCCTCCGTCAAGAAGGCGATCCCCAAGGGGATCGCCTCCATGAGATGACGGTGCGGGACGACCGTACGAGATGACGGTGCGGGACGACCGTGCGGAATCACCGTGCGGGACGACGGTGCCGGTTCGGGTCAGCGCAGTCCGGTGGAGCGCCGCAGCGCGGCCTGGACCAGGCGGTCGATCAGCTCCGGGTAGCCGATGCCGGAGGCCTCCCACATCTTCGGGTACATCGAGATCGGCGTCATGCCGGGCATCGTGTTGATCTCGTTGATCACGAACTCGCCGTCCTCGGTGAGGAAGAAGTCCGCGCGGACCAGGCCCTCGCAGGAGGCCGCCTCGAAGGCGTCCACGGCGAGCCGGCGGACCTCGGCGGTCTGCTCGTCGGTGAGCGGCGCCGGGACGATGCCGGGCGTGGAGTCGATGTACTTGGCGTCGAAGTCGTAGTACGCGTGCGTCTCGGGCGGCGGGATCTCGGAAGGCACGGACGCCCGGGGGCCCTCCGCGAACTCCAGGACGCCGCACTCGATCTCGCGACCGCGCAGCGCGGCCTCGACGATGATCTTCGGGTCGTGCCGCTGGGCCTCGGCGATGGCGTCGTTCAGGCCGGAGAGGTCCTCGACCTTGGTGATGCCGATCGAGGAGCCCGCGCGCGCGGGCTTCACGAACAGCGGCCAGCCGACCTCGCCGGCGAGGTCGATGATCTTCTTGCGGGCGGCGGACTCGTCCTGCTCCCACTCGCGGGGCCGGATCACCACGTACGGGCCGACCTTGAGCCCGAAGGAGGTGAACACCCGCTTCATGTACTCCTTGTCCTGGCCGACGGCCGAGGCGAGCACGCCCGAGCCGACGTACGGGAGCCCGGACAGCTCCAGCATGCCCTGCAGGGTGCCGTCCTCGCCGTACGGGCCGTGCAGCACCGGGAAGACGACGTCGACCTCGCCGAGGGCTTTGGGCACGGAGCCGGGCTCGCTGTAGACGACCTCGCGGTTGGCGGGGTCGACGGGGAGCACCACACCGCCGTCGACGGACTCCGCGAGGTCCTCGACGGCGGGCACGCGGCGGTCGGTGATGGCCATACGGTCCGGCTCGTCGGCCGTGAGCAACCAGCGGCCTTCCCGGGTGATGCCGATCGGCAGGACGTCGTACTTGGTCCGGTCGATGGCCCGCAGGACGGCGCCGGCGGTGACGGCGGAGATCCCGTGTTCGGAGCTGCGGCCGCCGAACACGACGGCCACGCGCGGCTTGCGGGGCGGCTGCTCGGGGCTCTGGGGGAGGTTCTCGGTGCTCATATCGCGTTGAGCGTACCCGTAGGTAGAGCCCGGATACAGCGCCGGAGGGCCGCCGAAAGAGGGGCGTCGCGCTCGGTGTCGCCCAGTGTCGCTCAGTGTCGTTCGGACTTCGCGCTGCGCGACATCAGCTCCTTGAGGGCGACCACCGGCGGCTTGCCCTCGTGCACGATGTCCACGACCGTCTCGGTGATGGGCATCTCGACACCGTGGCGGCGGGCCAGATCCGCAACGGACTCGCAGGACTTGACGCCCTCGGCGGTCTGCCGGGTGACCGCGATGGTCTCCTTCAGGGTCATGCCCTTGCCGAGGTTGGTGCCGAAGGTGTGGTTGCGGGACAGCGGCGAGGAGCAGGTGGCCACCAGGTCGCCGAGACCGGCGAGTCCGGAGAAGGTCAGCGGGTCGGCGCCGAGCGCGACGCCGAGGCGGGCGGTCTCCGCGAGGCCGCGCGTGATGAGGGAGCCCTTGGCGTTGTCGCCGAGCCCCATGCCGTCCGCGATGCCGACGGCGAGGCCGATGACGTTCTTCACCGCGCCGCCCAGCTCGCAACCGACCACGTCCGTCTCCGTGTACGGGCGGAAGTACGGGGTGTGGCAGGCGGCCTGGAGCCGCCGGGCGACCTGCTCGTCGGTGCAGGCGACGACGGCCGCGGCGGGCATGCGGGCGGCGATCTCGCGGGCCAGGTTGGGCCCGGTGACCACGGCGATGCGGTCGGTGCCGACCTTGGCGACGTCCTTGACGACCTCGCTCATCCGCATGGCGGAGCCGAGTTCGACGCCCTTCATCAGGGAGACGAGCACGGTGTGCGGGGCGAGCAACGGGGTCCACCGGGCGAGGTTGTCGCGCAGGGTCTGGGAGGGGACGGCGAGGACGGTGAAGTCCGCGTCGCGCAGGGCCTCGGCGGGGTCCGCGGTGGCGCGCAGGTTCTCCGGGAGTTCGACACCGGGGAGGTAGTCGGGGTTGGTCCGCGTGGAGTTGACCGCCTCGGCCAGCTCCGGGCGTCGGGCCCACACGGTGACCTCGCAGCCCGCGTCGGCGAGGACCATGCCGAACGCGGTGCCCCACGAGCCGGTGCCCATGACGGCGGCCCGGACAGGCTTGCTCACGTGCCGCTCTCCTCTTCCGTGCCGGCCGGCGAGGCCCCTGCGGCCAGACGCGGGGCGTCCGCGTCCGCGCCCACGTCCATGCCCGCATCCGCGTCCGCCTGAGCGGTCTCCTGCCCGGTCTGCACCCGGGTCCTGCGGCGCTGCTCGATCCGCTCGCGGCGCGCGTCGTACGGCGTCGCGGGGGCCTTCTCGCCGCGGATCTCCTCCAGCTGGCGGGTGACGGCCGCCATGATGACCTCGGTGGCCTCCCGCAGGAGGTCGGCGGTCATCTCCTTGTCGTAGAACCGGGAGAGGTCCACGGGCGGGCCCGCGAGGACGTGATGGGTCTTGCGCGGGAAGAGCTGGGGCTTCTTGGAGTAGGGCGGCAGCAGTTCGTTGCAGCCCCACTGGGCGACCGGGACGACCGGGCACTTGGTCTGCAGGGCCACGCGCGCGGCACCGGTCTTGGCGGTCATCGGCCAGCCGTCGGGGTCGCGGGTGAGGGTGCCCTCCGGGTAGAAGGCGACGCACTCACCGCGTTCCACGGCGTCGATCGCGGCGCGGAAGGCGCTCAGCGCGTCCGTGCTCTCGCGGTAGACGGGGATCTGTCCGGTGCCGCGCATCGCGGCGCCGACGAATCCCTTCTTGAAAAGGCCGCTCTTCGCGAGGAATCGCGGAACCCGTCCGGTGTTGTACTGATAGTGCGCGTACGCGAAGGGGTCCACGTGTGAATTGTGGTTCACCGCGGTGATAAATCCGCCGTCGGCCGGAATGTGCTCCATTCCACGCCAGTCCCGCTTGAGCAGAACCACCAGCGGCGGTTTGCAGAGGACCGCTGCGAAGCGGTACCAGAACCCGATTCTGCGGCGGGACACGCGGACACCTTCCTCTAGGACTTGCTCCCGGCCCGGGGGCCGCACAAGTGTCGCCCCGAGCCGCCGGTCTGTCGAGAACACCGTACGCCCCACCTCCGACCGTGCCGGATGCCGCGGGTGACAATGAGCGCGACAAGAGAGGGGCGGTACGCCGGTGCAGTGGACCTTGGTCATCCCCCTGAAGCCTCTGGCGCGGGCCAAGAGCAGGCTCGCGGACACCGCTTCCGACACGGTCCGCCCGGGGTTGGTCCTCGCGTTCGCGCAGGACACGGTGGCCGCGGCGCTGGGCTGCGCGGCGGTCGCGGATGTGGTGGTCGTCACGGACGACCCGCTGGCCGGCGCGGAACTGGCGGCACTGGGCGCCCGTATCGTCCCGGACGCTCCGGGAACGGGGCTGAATGCGGCGCTGACGCACGGGGAGGCCACCGTACGGTCCCCGCGCCCCCGCGCTCCCGTGGCGGCCCTCAACGCCGATCTGCCGGCCCTGCGTCCGCCGGAATTGAACCGGGTACTGGACGCGGCCGGCGAATTCCCGCGCGCTTTTCTCGCGGACGCGGCCGCACTCGGCACCACATTGCTGACCGCGGCCCCCGGTCACGCCCTGCGCCCCGCTTTCGGCACCGGTTCCCGCGCCCGCCACCGCGCCTCGGGCGCCACGGAACTGGACCTCACGGACGTGGACTCGGTCCGCCAGGACGTCGACACCGGCAACGACCTGCGCACCGCCCTGACCCTGGGCGTAGGCCACCACACGGCAACAGCATCGACAGGCCTACTGATCCCGGAAACCTGAGGCACCGGTTGCGATTCCGGCGAACGGAGCCGCAACCCCCCAGGGGCGCGAGGAACTGCGCAACCAGCCACAACAAACCCGCACCCGGCAGCGCCCCGCTACGCACGGTTGCGATCGCGGCCGACGGCGCCGACAACTCCCCAGGGGCGCGGGGAACTGCGCGACCAGCCACAACGAACCCGCACCCGGCAGCGACCCCCCAAGCCCAACGACGCACCCCCGGACGGCGCGCATTAGGCTGGCCGCTATGCACGCGACCGCATACACCTACGACCCCGACACCCGCACCGGGCAGGTGCTGCTCGACGACGGCACCCCGGTCCCCTTTGACGCGGCCGCGTTCGACGCGGGCCAGTTGAGGCTGCTGCGGCCAGGACAGCGGGTGCGGATCGAGACGGAACCCGAGGTCACGGGACGCGAGGGCACGGGACCCGGGGGCACGGCATTCCGGATCACCCTCGTAACCCTTCAAACCCTCTAACCGCCCTTACACACGCCGCGGGCCGGACTCCCTGGGAGTCCGGCCCGGCGCGTGAGTGCCCCGATGGCCTCAGGAGGCCTTACGGGCGGTGACCTTCTTGGCGGTGGTCTTGCGGGCCGTCGACTTCTTGGCCGGGGCCTTCTTCGCGGTGACCTTCTTCGCCGGGGCCTTCTTGGCCGTCGCCTTCTTGGCGGTGGCCTTCTTCGCGGCGGCGGTCTTCGCCGTCGCCGTGGTCTTCTTGGCGGTGACCTTCTTCGCCGTGGCCTTCTTCGCCGCGGCAGTGGTCTTCTTCACCGCCGCCTTCTTGGCGGTGACCTTCTTCGCCGCGACCTTGGTCGTCTTCTTCGCGGCGGCCTTCTTGACCGTCGCGGAAGCCCCACCGGTCAGGCTGCCCTTGGGCGCCTTCTTCACGGCCACTTCGCCGCCGCGCGGCAGCTTCTTCGTTCCGCTCACCAGGTCCTTGAAGCCCTGGCCCGCGCGGAATCGCGGCACGGAGGTCTTCTTCACCCGAACCCGCTCGCCCGTCTGGGGGTTACGGGCGTAACGGGCCGGGCGGTCCACCTTCTCGAAGGACCCGAAGCCAGTGACTGAGACCCGGTCGCCCGCGACGACGGCGCGGACGACGGCGTCCAGGACCGCGTCGACAGCATCGGCGGCCTGTTGGCGGCCACCCATCTTGTCGGCAATCGCTTCTACGAGCTGCGCCTTGTTCACGTCTTCCCCTTCGGAGACATCGCCAGAACGAAAGTGTTCAAGCTTTTTCGCACGTTAGGCAGATATATACCGCAAATCAAACACGAAACGGGCTTATCACCCTTGTGCCGCAACGGATTCGGTTGTCCAGGACGGTTCAGCAGTCCTCTTCGGGGATACGGCCCTCGTCGAGGTCCGCGCTGAACCGCCCGAGCCGCCTTGCCGCGTCGGCGAGATCGTGCTTGGCCACGGCCGTAATGACCAGCAGCTTCCGGGTCAGCGCCATCCGTACACCCTCCGGGACTTGCAGTGAGCGCACTCTTGTGTGCGCTTCCTTGAGCTGGTTCGCGACTGCCGTATAGAGCTCGAGTTGGCCGTCGTGTTCCATGCACAGATTGTGCCATCTGGGGCGAGTTGTCGCCTGCCCAGGGTGCAACTGCCGCCGCCAGCAACCTTCTCGGGCCCTTCGCGGGCCTCGGCACCGGGAGCCGTCCGACCGGCCAATTACCCGTGTGACGTGGGGAGTTGGACGCATACTCGGCCGCGCGCGGGACCGTTCAGGGGCGGACATGGCTGTACCCCCGATCGTGGCGATCGGGGGTACAGAGGGGGTGTTGCGTGGCCGAAACTCGACGGGTCGGCCGCCGGGGGTCAGACCTGGAGCGTCCGCGGCTTGTAGGCGGGCCGCTTGGTCTCGTAGGTGGCGATGTCGCCCTCGTTCTGGAGGGTGATGGAGATGTCGTCCAGCCCGTTCAGCAGTCGCCAGCGGGAGTTCTCGTCCAGCTCGAAGGAGGCGGTGACGCCCTCGGCGCGCACCTCGCGCTTCTCCAGGTCGACGGTGATCTCGGCCTGCGGGTCCCGCTCGGTCAGCTCCCACAGCGCGTCCACGACCTTCTGGTCGAGAACCACCGTGAGCAGCCCGTTCTTCAGCGAGTTGCCCCGGAAGATGTCCGCGAAGCGGGAGGAGATCACGGTCTTGAAGCCGTAGTTCTGCAGCGCCCAGACGGCGTGCTCACGGGAGGAGCCGGTGCCGAAGTCGGGGCCGGCGACCAGGACCGTGGCGCCCTGCCGCTCGGGCCGGTTGAGGATGAAGTTCTCGTCCTTGCGCCAGGCCTCGAACAGCCCGTCCTCGAAGCCGTCCCGGGTCACCTTCTTGAGCCAGTGAGCAGGGATGATCTGGTCGGTGTCGACGTTGCTGCGGCGCAGCGGGACAGCCCGGCCGGTGTGGGTGGTGAAGGCTTCCATGGTTCTCAGACTCCAGCGGGCGCGGGGACGTCGGACAGGTCGGCGGGCGAGGCCAGGTGGCCGAGGACCGCGGTGGCAGCCGCGACCTGCGGCGACACCAGGTGCGTACGGCCGCCCTTGCCCTGCCGGCCCTCGAAGTTGCGGTTCGAGGTGGAGGCGGAACGCTCGCCGGGGGCCAACTGGTCGGGGTTCATGCCGAGACACATCGAGCAGCCCGCGTGCCGCCATTCGGCGCCGGCGTCCTTGAAGACCACGTCCAGGCCCTCGGAGACGGCCTGCAGACCGACCCGCACGGAGCCCGGGACGACCAGCATCCGTACGCCGTCGGCGACTTTGCGGCCCCGCACCAGGTCCGCGGCGGCACGCAGGTCCTCGATACGGCCGTTGGTGCACGAGCCTACGAAGACGGTGTCCACCTTGATGGAGCGCAGCGGCTGGCCGGCCTCCAACCCCATGTATTCCAGGGCCTTTTCGGCGGCGAGGCGCTCCGAAGCGTCTTCGTACGAAGCCGGGTCGGGGACGGAGGCCGAAAGCGGCGCGCCCTGGCCGGGGTTGGTGCCCCAGGTGACGAACGGGGACAGCTCGGCGGCGTCGATGACGACCTCGGCGTCGAAGACCGCGTCCTCGTCCGTCCTCAGGGTCTTCCAGTACTCGACCGCGGCGTCCCAGTCGGCGCCCTCAGGGGCGTGCGGGCGGCCCTGGAGGTAGGCGAAGGTGGTCTCGTCGGGGGCGATCATGCCCGCGCGGGCACCTGCCTCGATCGACATGTTGCAGATGGTCATCCGGGCCTCCATCGAGAGCTTCTCGATGGCGGAGCCGCGGTACTCCAGGACGTAGCCCTGGCCGCCGCCGGTACCGATCCGGGCGATGATCGCCAGGATCAGGTCCTTGGCGGTGACGCCCTCGGGCAGCTCGCCCTCGACGGTGATGGCCATGGTCTTCGGGCGGGCCAGCGGCAGCGTCTGGGTGGCCAGCACGTGCTCGACCTGCGAGGTGCCGATGCCGAACGCCAGCGCGCCGAAGGCGCCGTGCGTGGAGGTGTGCGAGTCGCCGCAGACCACCGTGGTGCCCGGCTGGGTCAGGCCCAGCTGCGGTCCCACCACGTGGACGACACCCTGCTCGACGTCGCCCAGCGGGTGCAGCCGGACGCCGAACTCGGCGCAGTTCTTGCGCAGCGTCTCCAGCTGGGCCCGGGAGACCGGGTCCGCGATGGGCTTGTCGATGTCCAGCGTGGGGGTGTTGTGGTCCTCGGTGGCGATGGTGAGGTCGAGACGGCGGACCCCCCGGCCGTTCTGCCTGAGGCCGTCGAAGGCCTGCGGGCTGGTCACCTCGTGCAGCAGGTGCAGATCGATGTAGAGGAGGTCGGGCTCGCCCTCGGCGCGCCGGACGACGTGGTCGTCCCAGACCTTCTCCGCGAGTGTCCTACCCATCGCTTTCCCTCCGGCCGGCAACGGTTCATGCCGGCACAACTAGAGATCTTGAGGAAGCGGCGCCCGCACCCCTGATTCCGGTGATTCCGGGCAGGCACCTACCACCAGGCTCATCGGTCCGCGAGCCGTTGTGTGATTCAAGGGTGGCGCGTTCCACCGAAAATTGAACTTGCGTTTCACAGAGTGAGACGCGAATATCGTTTCATGGACAACAGTAGCGGCGTCGGCGTTCTGGACAAGGCGGCCCTCGTCCTGAGCGCTCTGGAGTCCGGTCCGGCCACCCTCGCGGGTCTGGTCGGGGCCACCGGACTGGCACGACCCACGGCCCACCGCCTGGCCGTGGCCCTGGAACACCACCGCATGGTGGCACGCGACATGCAGGGCCGGTTCATTCTCGGGCCCCGTCTCGCGGAACTGGCCGCCGCGGCGGGCGAGGACCGCCTGCTCGCGACCGCCGGGCCGGTGCTCACGCACCTGAGGGACCTCACCGGCGAGAGCGCGCAGCTCTACCGTCGCCAGGGTGACATGCGGATCTGCGTGGCCGCGGCGGAACGGCTGTCCGGCCTGCGGGACACCGTCCCGGTGGGCTCCACGCTCACGATGAAGGCCGGCTCCTCGGCGCAGATCCTCATGGCCTGGGAGGAGCCCGAGCGGCTGCACCGGGGCCTGCAGGGCGCCCGCTTCACGGCGACGGCCCTGTCGGGCGTGCGGCGCCGCGGCTGGGCCCAGTCCATCGGTGAGCGCGAGCCGGGCGTCGCGTCCGTCTCCGCGCCCGTACGCGGCCCGTCCAACCGCGTGGTGGCCGCCGTCTCGGTCTCCGGTCCCATCGAGCGCCTGACCCGCCACCCGGGCCGCATGCACGCCCAGGCGGTCATCGACGCCGCCGCCCGCCTGTCGGAAGCCCTGCGCCGCACGGGCTGAGCGACACCCCGGGAACACGAGGAGGGCCCGCCCCGACGCCGCGGGCAGACCCTCCTCGCCCCCATTTCCCCCCGGAACCCCCCGGATCCCCGGATCTCCCAATCCCCCTGTTCCCCCTGTTCCCCCGGACCGTGCGCGTTCGCCGTGCCCTCCCCGGCTCCTGCGCGCTCCCTGGATCCTCCGGGTCCTCCGATCCCCCTGTTCCCCCGCGCTCCCCCGCGCTCCCCCGGATTGCGCGTTCCCCGTGTTCCCCCTGGATCCTGCGCGCTCCCCGGATCCCCCCGGATCTTCCCGATCCCCCTGTCCCCCGGACCGTGCGCGTTCCCCACATTCCCCCGGACCGTGCGCGTTCCCCGCGCCCTCCCCGGCCCCTGCGCGCTCCCTGGATCCTCCGGGTCGCCCCGGATCCCCCTGTTCCTGCACGCTCCCCGGATCCCCCGTTCCCCCCGGACCCCCTGCGTCGCCCGCGCTCCCCCGGACCCTCCCGCGTCGCCCCGGACCCCCCGTTCCCCCCAGCCCCCGCGCTCCCCCTATCCCCCAGGCCCCCGCGCTCCCCCCGCTCAGCCCGTCTTCTCGGTCACCGGGGCCTTCTGGGAGCCGTGCGAGCGGTAGGAGAAGCGGTCCTTGGCGTAGCGTCCCCGCTTCACCAGTGGGATCTGCCCGTGCGCCGCCGCGAGGCCGAACGCCGGCATGTCCCCGTAGATCGCCTCGTACGACCCCTCCGGCACGATGTACGCCTCGTGCCAGATCCCCACCTGCCCGCGCAGCTTCCCCGTCCGCTCCTTGCGGTTGAGCTGCGCCCAGGCCTTGTGGTGGAACGCGTCCGGCGCGGTCGCGAAGGCGTACAGCTTCTCCTTGGACTCCCAGTACTGCACGACGTAGTACGTGCGCGGCGAGGCCGTCAGCAGGACGTGGCTGCGCAGGCCCCGCTCCGGGGCCTTGTCCAGCTCCCGCAGCATGCGCAGCATCGCCAGCATCACCGGCAGCCACACACGCACCGCCCGGAAGCGGTTGATGCGCATCCCGATCAGCAGGACGACGACGTCGCCCTTCGCGTCGGCGGTCGTACGGGTCACCATGACGACTTCCCCCTCGTTGGTGAGCCAGGCTATCCAAGAAGCAATGCTTGGATAGTGCCGTTATCCGAGGAGGAGCGCAAGAGATGCGACTGGCGGAACTGAGCGAGCGCAGCGGTGTGTCCACCGCGACGATCAAGTACTACCTGCGCGAAGGCCTGTTGCCGCCGGGCCGCCAGATCAACGCCACGACCGCCGAGTACGACGAGGAGCATCTGCGCCGGCTGCGGCTGGTGCGGGCGATGATCCAGGTGGGCGGGGTGCCGGTGGCCAAGGTGCGCGAGGTGCTCGGGCACGTGGACGACGACTCCCTGGGCCGGACGATCCGGCTGGGCGCGGCACTGTGGGCGCTGCCGCAGGTACCGGAGCCGGACGAGGAGGACGAGTTCGTCCGGGCCGCGCACCAGGAGGTGGACAAGCTGCTGGACCAGCTCGGCTGGGAGAACGCCAAGCAGCTCTCACCCCTCTCCCCCGCGTACCGCTCGCTGGTGGTGGCGGTGGCCGCGTTCCGCCGCCTCGGCTACACCTTCGGGGTCGAACTGCTCACGCCGTACGCCGAGTTGATGTACCGGACAGCCGTCCTCGACCTGGACAACATGGAGGCGTACCCGTCGGACGCGGAGCGGATCGAGTTCGCGATCCTGGGGGTGATCCTCAACGAGCCGGTGAAGCAGGCACTGCGCCGGCTGGCCCAGGAGGAGGAGACGGCGCGGCGGTACGGCTTCGAGTAGCCGGTTCGGGTGACCGGTGCGAGTAGCCGGTTCGGTAGCCGGCGCCGGGCATGACGAAAGCCCTCCGCCGAAGCGAAGGGCCTTCCTTCTGTACCCCCGACCGGATTCGAACCGGCGCTACCGCCTTGAGAGGGCGGCGTGCTAGGCCGCTACACAACGGGGGCGTGGACACTGCGTTTCCGCAGGTCCGAGCTGGTCTACCTGGACTCGAACCAAGACTAACTGAACCAGAATCAGTCGTGCTGCCAATTACACCATAGACCAATGATGGTTTAGACCAGTCAGTACCCCCGACCGGATTCGAACCGGCGCTACCGCCTTGAGAGGGCGGCGTGCTAGGCCGCTACACAACGGGGGCTCTAGCGATCCTGCATCGAAGACGGTGGGAGCTACCCTGACCGTCCTCGCGGGAAGGATCAGTACCCCCGACCGGATTCGAACCGGCGCTACTGCCTTGAGAGGGCAGCGTGCTAGGCCGCTACACAACGGGGGCTTTGCAGATAAGCTCTGCGAGCTGGCCTACCTGGACTCGAACCAAGACTAACTGAACCAGAATCAGTCGTGCTGCCAATTACACCATAGGCCACTGGAACTCAAGCCCCTGCGGGGTCCTCGTTCTAGCGTTGCTCCTCGGGTTCCGGCCTCTCGGCCCGCTTCCCTCGGCGCAGGAAGAACATTACCCGAAGGTGGACGGGGCTCCAAAACGGGTATCCGCGCGGACGATGGCGGGGAGTTCGGCGAGGGTCGAGATCCGGTGCACGACAGCTGCCCGCGCGAGCCGCGCGGGGCCCGTACCGCGGCCGATGCACACCGACCACACCGACAGCAGCCCGGCCTCCGCGGCGCCCCCGCCCGTCGATCTCCGGGTGGTCGCCTGCGTAGGCCACTTGGTGGACGGGCAGGCCAAGGGTGCGCAGCTTGTGCTCCTGGACCGTGGCGCCGGAGTCGGAGAGGACGCGTGCCGGTGGCCGGCGGCCAGGTCGTCCAGGACGGGCAGCACGTCCGGGAAGAGGCCCGGACAGCGGCACAGCGCGGCTGGCACACTGGTGCACATGGGTGAGTACCGCGTCCAGTTCACCGTCGAGGCCCGTGCCACGTACGACGCCCTGCCCAGGGAGCGCCGGGCCCAGCTGGACAAGGCCGTGCGCGTACTGGCCCACGACCCGTTCCGGAAGACGTCGACCGCACCGCTCGGCCCGGACGAGCACCTGCGCAAGGCCTACGTGGCCCCCGGCCTCGTGCTGGAGTACATGGTGGCCGGCGCGATCATGGTCGTCGTCGTGCTGGAGATCTTCGACGAGAGCGCCTACCTGATCGACGAAGCCGACGCGCGGTGACCGACGTGTGAGGGGCGGTACCCGCAGCCGCGGGTACCGCCCCTCATCTCATGCCTGGGCCGGCTACGCGCTCAGCCTGGCCAGCGCCGCGTCGATGCGGGCCAGCGTCTTCTCCTGGCCGAGGACTTCGAGGGACTCGAACAGCGGCAGGCCGACCGTACGGCCGGTGACGGCCACACGGACCGGCGCCTGGGCCTTGCCGAGCTTGAGGCCGTGGGCCTCGCCGGCGGCCAGGACGGCCTCCTTGAGGGACTCGGCCGACGTCCAGTCCGCGGACTCGAGCTTCTCGCGGGCGGTGCGCAGGAGGGCGTCGGAGCCCTCCTTCATCGCCTTCGTCCAGCTGGCCTCGTCGAAGACCGGCTCGGTGAGGAACAGGAAGTCCACGTTGTCGGTGATCTCGGAGAGGACCTTGAGGCGGGTCTGGGCGTGCGGGGCGATCGCCTCCCACTTGGCCTCGTCGAAGTCCTCCGCCGCCCAGGGGGCGAACGGGGCCTTCAGCCAGGTGCGGCAGCGCTCGGTGAACTCCTTCACATCCAGCATGCGGATGTGGTCACCGTTGATCGCCTCGCACTTCTTCAGGTCGAAGCGCGCCGGGTTGGGGTTCACGTCGGAGATCTCGAAGGCCGCGACCATCTCCTCGACGGAGAAGATGTCCTGGTCGGCCGAGAGCGACCAGCCCAGCAGGGACAGGTAGTTGAGCAGGCCCTCGGGCAGGAAGCCGCGCTCGCGGTAGAGGTTGAGGGACGACTCCGGGTCGCGCTTGGACAGCTTCTTGTTGCCCTCGCCCATGACGTACGGCAGGTGGCCGAAGGCCGGGGTCCCCTTGGCGATGCCCAGCTCGGTCAGCGCCTTGTAGAGCGCGATCTGGCGCGGGGTGGAGGAGAGCAGGTCCTCGCCGCGCAGGACGTGGGTGATCTCCATCAGGGCGTCGTCGACCGGGTTGACCAGCGTGTACAGCGGGGCGCCGTTGGCGCGCACGATGCCGTAGTCCGGGACGTTCTCCGGGGTGAAGGTCAGCTCGCCGCGGACCAGGTCCGTGAAGGTGATCGTCTCGTCGGGCATCCGGAAGCGGACGATCGGGGTGCGGCCCTGGGCCTGGTACTCCGCGATCTGCTCGGCGCTCAGGTCGCGGCAGTGGCCGTCGTAACCGGACGGCTTGCCGGCGGCGCGGGCGGCCTCGCGGCGGGTGTCCAGCTCCTCCTGGGAGCAGTAGCAGTGGTAGGCGTGGCCGGCGTCCAGGAGCCTGGCCGCGACGTCCTTGTAGATGTCCATGCGCTGCGACTGGCGGTACGGCGCGTGCGGGCCGCCGACCTCGGGGCCCTCGTCCCAGTCGAAGCCGAGCCAGCGCATCGCGTCCAGCAGCTGGTTGTACGACTCCTCGGAGTCGCGGGCCGCGTCGGTGTCCTCGATGCGGAAGACCAGCGTGCCCTGGTGGTGCCGGGCGAACGCCCAGTTGAACAGGGCGGTGCGGACCAGGCCCACGTGGGGGTTACCGGTGGGCGAGGGGCAGAAACGGACGCGTACGGGGGAGCCGGATGCGCTAGCCACGCTTGACAACCTTGTTGGTGAGAGTGCCGATGCCTTCGATGGTGACGGCGACCTCGTCGCCGACGTGCAGGGGGCCGACCCCCGCGGGGGTGCCGGTGAGGATGACGTCGCCGGGGAGCAGCGTCATCGCCTCGGTGATGTTGACGATCAGGTCCTCGATGGAGTGGATCATCTCGCTGGTGTGGCCGAGCTGGCGTTGTTCACCGTTGACGGTGAGCTGCATCGTCAGGTCGTTCGCGCGGGCGAGGTCCAGGTCCGTCTCGACCCAGGGGCCGAGCGGGCAGGAGCTGTCGAAGCCCTTGGCGCGGGCCCACTGCTTCTCGCGTCTTTGCACGTCGCGGGCGGTGACGTCGTTGGCGCAGGTGTAGCCGAGGACGACGTCCTTGACCCGCTCGCGCGGCACCTCGCGGCACAGGCGGCCGATGACGACGGCCAGCTCGGCCTCGTGCTGCAGGTCCTCGGTGAAGGACGGGTACTGGATGTCGTCGCCGGGGCCGATCACCGAGGTGGAGGGCTTGAAGAAGGCGAACGGGGCGTCGGGCACCTCGTTGCCCAGCTCGCGCGCGTGCTCGGCGTAGTTGCGGCCGAACGCCACGACCTTGTTCGGGAGCACCGGCGGGAGCAGTCTGACCTTGCTCAGCGGCACCTTCGTCCCGGACAGCTCGAAGTCCGCGAACGGGATGCCCTTGATGATGTCGAGGACGAGTTCGTCCTGCTTGTCACCCTCGACCGCGCCGAAGGCGACGTTCCCGTCGATGGAGAACCTGGCGATGCGCACGGGATCCTTGCGCCTCTCCTTGAGAACCGGCGTACTGACGCCCCAGGTTAACCGGTCGGACCGCGCCGCGTTCGGCCGGTGCGGCGCGGCGGGCCGGGCTGCGCGGTCCCGGGAAACCCGCCTGGCGGAATTACTCATTCCGCGTTAAGCATTCCGCGGGATTCGCGCGGACCCTGCCCGAAAACCGCTGCCGACCGGCCACGATACGCACTCCCGAGACTGCCGCCAGGGGTCCTCACCTGCGACGATGCGGAGTTCGAGGCCGTCTGCGCGGAATGCGGAATGTCGGACCAAGATGTCGCGGCACGCCTCGGACATCACCTGTCGCCGCACGCCATGCCGGCCGTCGCGGCCGTCACCGGCTTTCCTCGGCACCCGGTACTCAGTACGCCGTCCGGCCGTGTCCGCCCGGCGGATTTCCGGGCCCCGATTTCCACGGAGCACCCGGCGCCGGGCCACGTCGGGTTCCCACGGCGTACCGGGTGCCCGGTTACTCTGCGGCCTCGGCGCCCACGCCGGCCGGGACGTCCATGAGGATGGTGCGGCGCGGGTTGGCGGTCTGGGCGGGAAGGTCGACGGCGTGCTCCGGCAGCTCGGGCGTCTCCAGCTCGTCGGCGTCCTGGAGGTGCGCCAGCGTCGTGCGACGCGGGTTGGCTATGTTGCGGAACATCATCGTCGTCTTCACCGTGGTCGTCCTGTGAGGTCGGGTCGGGCCGGGTCGGCAGATCTGCTCGTCCTGTAAAGCGCCAGGCTAAACATCCAATTCCCCGCCCCAGCCGCGAACCGGCCTTGATCTCCATGTGAGTTTGCTCACGAGTTCACGGACATGCCGGTCAATTCAGACAGTCAATTCGCCCCAGCGAAACGGACATTGACTCACTGAAGCCATCATTCCGCTCCTGATCATGGCGACTGGGACACGCGGCACGGATCCGCGACTCGCAGGGAAACGTCCGCTTTGTGGGGGAAGGGCTTCCACGCTTCGTGACAGCGGACTCACACCCGGTCACAGAGGTCACAGCTAGGGCTATGGCCCTTGTTGGAGATCCGGCACTGTGCTGGAATTCCACGGACCGCCGCAGGATCGAACCGGCGCACGGGGGGCGCAACACCGCGCCGAGCGACGGCGAGATAGGGGGAACCAGCGCCGGTCACTCAAGACCAACAGGGGGGCGCGTTCAGGGCGCTCTCCACAACGCCGACACCGTGTCTCTCCGCTTGCGCGGAGGGGTGCCTGGTTCAGAGGTTGCGACGCTAGTGCAGGGACGATTCAAGAGGGATGGCAGCGCTTCGGCGGAGCCGGAGCCGCACGGCGGGACCGACCGTGGTGCCTCGCCCCAGCACGCCCACAACCCGGCCGCGGCCCCGCCCGGCGACGGCGGTGAGCGCTCCGGGCGCCCCGGCACGTCCGGCCCGGCGGGCACGACCGGGTCCGCGAACCCGGCACCGGCGGCGAAGGCGGCCAGGGGCCCGGTCGGCCCCGGCTCGCGCGTGGCCCTGCGCAACTGGCGCATCTCCACGCGTCTGGTCTCGCTTCTCGCGCTTCCCGTGGTCGCGGCCACCTCGCTGGGCGCCCTGCGCATCAGCGACTCCATGAACGACATCCAGCAGCTCGACAACATGAAGCTGCTGACGGAGATGACCAAGCAGGCCACCGAGCTGGCCGCGGCGCTCCAGGAGGAGCGCGACCAGACCGCCGGCCCCCTGGCGCACGGTCTGAAGGGCACCAACTACTCCGTCAAGGGCCTGCAGCAGAAGACGGACCGCGCCGCCCAGAACTTCGAGGACGCCTCCGAGGCGATCGACGAGGCGAGCAAGAACGGTCAGCTCCGGGGCGTGCGCGACAACGTCGTCGGCCTGATCGCCCAGCTGCAGACCGTGGCGAAGATCCGGCAGGGCGCCTACAAGTCGCACGACAACTCGGCGCAGACCATCGAGTCGTACCACCGTCTGATCACCCAGCTGATCGACCTCTCCCAGTCCATGGCGGAGGCGTCCAGCAACCCCGAGATGATCCAGCGCACCCGCGCCCTGGCGGCCTTCTCCACCGCCAAGGAGTACGCGTCGGTCCAGCGCGCCGTCATCGCCGCGGCCCTGCCCGCCAACAGCACCGAAGCGGGCCACCTGTCCGAGAACGACCGCCTCTACGGCCAGTCGGCGTACGACAGCGAGAACTCGCAGATCGCCATCTTCCGCAAGGTCTACTCGACCCAGGACGCCGAGACGCTCCTGAAGCCGATCGACGGGAACAACCCCACGATCCAGGCCGCGGACAAGTACGCCGAGCGCGCCCTCGCCGGCAAGGACGGCCTCGCGGGTCTGCAGAAGCGGTCCTACCTGGACTGGGTGGACGACAGCTCCTCCAAGATCCAGCAGATGAAGAACATCGAGCACACGCTGCTCGAGGACATGGAGCAGAAGGCCCGCGAGCTGAAGTCGTCCTCCGAGCAGGAGGCGATCATCTCCGGTGCGCTGATCCTGCTCGTGCTCGGCGTCTCGCTGGTCGGCGCCTTCGTCGTGGCCCGCTCCATGATCCGCTCGCTGCGCCGGCTGCAGGACACCGCGACCAAGGTCGCCCAGGACCGGCTGCCCGAGCTGGTCAAGCAGCTCTCCGAGTCCGACCCGCAGGACGTCGACACGTCCGTGGAGTCGGTCGGTGTGCACTCCCGGGACGAGATCGGCCAGGTGGCCGCGGCCTTCGACGACGTGCACCGCGAGGCGGTCCGCCTCGCCGCCGAGCAGGCCCTGCTGCGGGGCAACGTCAACGCGATGTTCACCAACCTCTCGCGCCGCTCCCAGGGTCTGATCCAGCGTCAGCTCTCGCTCATCTCCGAGCTGGAGTCCCGCGAGGCCGACCCGGACCAGCTGTCCTCGCTGTTCAAGCTCGACCACCTCGCGACGCGTATGCGCCGTAACGGTGAGAACCTCCTCGTCCTCGCGGGCGAGGAGCCCGGCCGTCGCTGGACCCGCCCGGTCCCGCTGGTCGACGTGCTCCGTGCCGCCGCCTCCGAGGTGGAGCAGTACGAGCGCATCGAGCTGGCCTCGGTCCCGACCACCGAGGTCGCCGGCCGCGTCGTCAACGACCTCGTGCACCTGCTCGCCGAGCTGCTCGAGAACGCGACCTCCTTCTCCTCGCCGCAGACCAAGGTCAAGGTCACCGGTCACGCGCTGCCCGACGGCCGCGTCCTGATCGAGATCCACGACACCGGTATCGGCCTGTCCCCCGAGGACCTCGCGGCGATCAACGAGCGGCTCGCCTCGCCGCCCACGGTGGACGTCTCCGTCTCCCGCCGCATGGGCCTCTTCGTGGTCGGCCGGCTGTCGCAGCGGCACGGCATCCGCATCCAGCTGCGCCCGTCCGACTCCGGTGGTACGACCGCGCTGGTCATGCTGCCCGTCGACGTCGCCCAGGGCGGCCGGAAGCCCGCTCCGGGCAAGCCCGGCGCTCCGGCGCAGAACGGTGGTCCCGCCGCCGCGCAGGCCGGTGCCGCCGCCGCGCGCCGGGGCAACGGCGGCGGTCAGGGCGGCGCCCTCGGCGGCGCGCCCTCCGGTGGACTCCTCGGCGGATCCGGTCCGCGCGGCCAGGTCGGTGCCGGCCAGGGTCCGCGGGCCGCGCTGCCCGGCTCCGGACCGGGCGGACGCCCGGGTGCGCCCGGCGGCCCGCGTGGTCCGCAGGGTCCGGGTGCGCCCCAGCAGGGCCGCACCCCGGCGGGTGCCGGTGCCTTCGACGCCGGTCAGGTGCCGGGGGCCCCGCAGGGCCTGCAGGCCGCGCACCTCGACGGGCCGCAGCAGGACGTCTTCGGCGGTCGCGGCCAGGCTCCGCAGCGCGGTGGCGCGGGCGCCTCGGACCAGGGCCGGCAGCCCCAGCTCCCGCCGCGCGGCGGCCCGCGGGCCGAGCTGCCCGGTGGCCCGCAGTCGCGCACCGCGGACTGGAGCGACAACGGCCAGGTCCCGCTGTCGCCCGCCTCCCTGGACACCCCGCGCGGCCACGACGAGCAGGCCCCGTCGCACACCGCCCGGATGCCGCGCGTCGACGACCGGCAGGGGCCGGGCTCGACCGCGGAGATACCCCGGATCGACGCGCAGGACCCGTCCGCCACGGGCGAGTTCCCCCGCCAGGACGTGAACGGCTTCAACGCCCCGCAGAACACGGGCCAGTTCGCCGACCCCGGCTTCGACGCCCCGCAGCAGACCGGCCAGTTCCAGCGTCCTGAAGTCCCGCAGAACACCGGCCAGTTCCAGCGCCCCGAAGTCCCGCAGAACACCGGCCAGTTCCAGCGCCCCGAAGTCCCGCAGAACACCGGCCAGTTCCAGCGCTCCGACGCCCCGCAGGGCTACGGCCAGCAGGACAACAGCGGTGGGTACGTGCGCTCCGACGTCTTCGGTACGCCGGCTCCCGCGCGCCAGGACCCGCAGGGCACGGGCCAGTTCGCCGCTCCGCAGGCGTACGACGGCGGCTCCACCGGCCAGCACGCGCTGCCCGGCCACCGGGCCCAGGGCCCCGCGCCGGCCGCCCAGGCCGGCCCGTACGAGCGGCCGCAGCAGGGCGGACCCGCCGACTTCGGCGCCCCGCGCCCGCCGGCCCCGCAGCGCCCGGCCCCCCGCCGCGAACCCGAGAACGCGGGCCCCGCACAGGGGCCCGACGACGGGCGCCGGCCGGGTGGCAACTGGGAGTTGCCGCCGGCCACCGGCGCGGGCGACGGCCGTACCCCGCTGTACGACACTCTCGAGACCAACTGGTTCCACGGCGGCCCGCAGGGCGGCCAGCCGGGACCGGCCCAGGCGACCCCGCAGCAGCAGACACCGGCGCCCGCGTCGGGTCCGCAGCGTCCGGCGCCCGGCACCGGCAACTGGCGCACTTCTCCGAACGACGAACTCGTCCGGCAGGCGGAGCGCGTCCGGCAGCCGGCGGCGGGCGGCATCACCACCTCCGGCCTGCCGCGCCGGGTCCCCCGGGCGAACCTGGTCCCGGGCACCGCTCAGCAGCAGCAGAACCAGAACGGTCCGGCGGTCTCGCGTGCGCCCGACGACGTGCGCGGCCGGCTGACCAACCTCCGTCGGGGTATCGCTCAGGGCCGTCAGGCCGGCAGCGGCCAGACCGGCAGCTTCCCGAGCCCCACTCACCAGCAGGAGCGTTAGTTGAGTCCGATGAGCCAGGCGGCACAGAACCTGAACTGGTTGATCACCAATTTCGTGGACAACACCCCCGGGGTGTCGCACACGGTGGTGGTCTCGGCCGACGGCCTTCTGCTGGCGATGTCCGAAGGGTTCCCGCGGGACCGCGCGGACCAGCTGGCGGCGGTCGCCTCCGGGCTCACCTCGCTGACGGCCGGGGCCTCCCGGATCTTCGAGGGCGGCAACGTGGCGCAGACCGTCGTCGAGATGGAGCGCGGCTTCCTCTTCCTCATGTCCGTCTCGGACGGGTCGTCCCTCGCGGTGCTGGCCCACCCCGAGTGCGACATCGGCCTCGTCGGCTATGAGATGGCTCTGCTCGTCGACCGCGCGGGGGCGGTACTCACCCCGGACCTGCGCGCCGAACTCCAAGGCAGTCTGCTCCACTGACCTGTCCGGCACCACCCACCTCACGAAACAACCGTCAGGCCGCCACAATCCCCCCACCGGCCCCGTCCGATGGCTCGACTGACCAGCTTGCTGTCCCGCCCGGAGGAGATTCATGACCCCGCCCACCGCCTCTCATGACCCGTACGCGGAGCCGTACGGGGATGAGGGCGACCAGCCGCTGGTACGTCCGTACGCGATGACCGGCGGCCGGACCCGGCCGCGCTACCAGCTCGCCATCGAGGCACTGATCAGCACCACGGCCGACCCGGCAGCGCTGATGGGACTGCTCCCTGAGCACCAGCGCATCTGCCACCTGTGCCGCGAGGTCAAGTCGGTCGCCGAGGTGTCGGCACTGCTTGCCATGCCGCTCGGTGTGGCCCGGATCCTGGTGGCCGACCTCGCCGAGGCCGGCCTGGTCGCCATCCACCAGCCTGGAGGCGACGAGAACAACGGTGGCGCTCCGGATGTGACGCTGCTCGAAAGGGTGCTCAGTGGACTTCGCAAGCTCTGACGCGGGCCGGGCCACCACCTCGGCGAAGATCGTGGTGGCGGGCGGCTTCGGCGTGGGCAAGACCACGTTCGTCGGCGCCGTCTCGGAGATCAACCCGCTGCGCACAGAGGCCGTGATGACGTCCGCGTCGGCCGGCATCGACGACCTCACCCACACCGGGGACAAGACCACCACCACGGTGGCCATGGACTTCGGCCGCATCACCCTCGACCAGGACCTGATCCTGTACCTGTTCGGCACCCCCGGCCAGGACCGCTTCTGGTTCATGTGGGACGACCTGGTGCGCGGCGCGATCGGCGCGGTGGTGCTCGTGGACACCCGGCGCCTCGCGGACTGCTTCCCCGCGGTCGACTACTTCGAGAACTCGGGCCTGCCCTTCGTCATCGCCCTCAACGGCTTCGACGGGCATCAGCCCTACGCCCCGGAGGAGGTGCGCGAGGCGCTGCAGATCGGGCCCGACGCACCCATCATCACGACGGACGCCCGCCACCGCTCGGACGCCAAGAGCGCGCTGATCACGCTGGTGGAGCACGCGCTGATGGCCCGCCTGCGGTAGCACTCAAGTGCTACGCGCCGTACGGCAGTTGCCGTAAACGCATACGGAGCCGACTGTGGCCTTTGACACGGTCGGCTCCGGTGTTCATAACGGTTCGGCAGAGGAATCCCGCGGCTTCACCACACGACGCGGTCATGTGATGTCGCTGCGCTCACAATCACTCGGCCTTTTGCCGGACCTCACTCTTTATGACCGTTTTATCTGGGACTTTCGGCAGCGTCGTCCAGGGGTTTCCAGTGTTTGGATATGCGCTGGACCCCGTGCTGGAATGCCTGAACCGCCCATGGGCCGATGACCTACTGAGTGGTCACTGAGCAGATGACGTACTGAGTGGTCGATGGCGAACCGGGCTCTGAGAGACTGCGGCACGACGTAGGTGCCGACCGCCGAGAGGTTGTTGGTCGAGTGAGGCGAAGCAAGAACGGTCCCGAGCCGTCGGCGCGGGGCAACTTCACCCCGCCGCCGCGCGCCGCGGCGCCCTCCCCCGTGGTGTCCGGAGCGGATCCCGGGGCCACTCCCGCGTCCGGCGGCGGCCGTTTCTCGCCGCGCAACTGGCGGGTGCCGACCCGTCTGAACGCGATCCTGCTCATACCTGTGATCGTCGGCCTCGTCATGGGCGGCTTCCAGGTGAAGAACTCGATCGACACCTGGCAGAACGCGCAGGACGCCGAGAACACCGCCCGCCTCGTGCGGGCCTCGCTGTCCTACGCGGACGCCCTCTACAGCGAGCGCGACAGCACCACCGCGCCCCTGCTGAAGGGCAAGGCCGCCACCGCCGAGGACAAGCAGGCCGTCACCGCGGCCCGCAGCGCGACCAACGCGGCTGCCGACGCCTTCGACCAGGCCGCGCTGAACATGCCGCACAAGGCCGGCCTGGAGCGCCGCCTGAAACTGTTCCGCGGCGCGGAGCCCTTCCTGCAGACGCTGCGCCAGGAAGCCTTCACCTCCAAGTTCACCGGCGTCCAGACCGAGGAGGGCTACGTCAAGGTCGCCCACCCGCTCATGGAGTTCGCCAACGAGCTGGGCCTGGGCACCGGAAACATCACCTCCTACGGCCGTACCGTCTACGCCATCTCGCTCACCAAGGCCGCGCTGTCCCTGGAGCGCTCGATCGGCATGCGCATGCTGGTCAAGCCGGGTCCGGACGCGCCCAACCTGGCGAGCCAGCGCACCGCCCTCGCGTCCTACGCGTACCTGGAGGGCATCGCCTCCGAGGAGTACCTCGGCGGTGGCACCCAGGCCGACGCGGACCGGCTGGACGCGGAGAAGAACGACATCGAGGCCAAGGCCGCGGCGATGGTCCGCGAGGCGAAGGCCAAGAACCCGGCGTTCGTGGCCCCGCCGTCCAACCCCACGGACATGGTCACGGCCCTCGCCCAGCTGAAGTCGACGGACCCCGCCGACCGCCTGGCGCTCGCCCAGCAGGGCATCACCCCCGAGAACTGGTGGGCGGTCAACACCCTCAAGTTCAACGCCTACCGCTCGATCGAGTCGGACATGGCCGACAAGGCGGTGAACGAGGCCTCCAGCATCGCCGACGACGCCAAGGTCTCGGCGATCACCACCGGCGCGGCCGTCGTCATCGCCCTGCTCCTCGCGTTCGTCCTGGCCGGCGCGGTGGCCCGCCAGATGAGCCGCTCGATGCGCCAGCTGCGCAACGCCGCCTTCGGCATCGCCGAGCAGCGCCTGCCGATGCTGGTCGACCAGCTCTCGCGCACCGATCCCGGCCGGGTCGACACCCGGGTCGCCCCGATCCCGATCCACACCAAGGACGAGATCGGCGAGGTCGCCCGCGCCTTCGACCAGGTCCACCGCGAGGCGGTCCGGCTCGCCTCCGAGCAGGCCCTGCTCCGCGGCAACATCAACGCGATCTTCACCAACCTGTCGCGCCGCAACCAGTCGCTGATCGAGGGCCAGTTGACCCTGATCACCGACCTGGAGAACAACGAGGCCGACCCGGACCAGCTGGAGAACCTCTTCAAGCTGGACCACCTGGCCACCCGTATGCGCCGCAACGGCGAGAACCTGCTGGTCCTCGCCGGCGAGGAGCCCGGCCGCCGCTGGGACCAGCCGGTCCCGCTGATCGACGTGCTGCGCGCCGCCTCCTCCGAGGTGGAGCAGTACGAGCGCATCGAGCTGTCGGGCGTCCCGGAGGCCGAGATCCACGGCCGCGCGGTCACCGACCTGGTGCACCTGCTCGCCGAGCTGCTGGAGAACGCCACCACGTTCTCCTCCCCGCAGACCAAGGTCCGCGTCACCGCGACCCGGCTGCCCGACGGCCGCGTCATGGTCGAGATCCACGACAAGGGCATCGGCCTCACCGCCGAGGACTTCGCGGACATCAACCACAAGCTGGCCAACCCGCCGACCGTGGACGCCGCGATCTCGCAGCGCATGGGCCTGTTCGTGGTCGGCCGGCTGTCCGACCGGCACGGCATCCGCGTCCAGCTGCGCCCCTCGGGCGAGCAGGCCGGCACGACCTCCCTGGTCATGCTGCCGGACGCGATCACGCACGGCGGTGGCGGCGAAGTACCGCTGGAGCGCGAGGAGTTCACGGTCTCGCAGATCATCCCGGAGCAGCCGTTCCCGGGTGAGAGCTTCGGTCAGCCGGAGCCGATGCGCACCGCCGCCGAACTCGGCTTCGACGACAGCCAGTACACCGAGGTCCCGGACGACCTGCGTGACCTGGACCCGGTGGGCCGCTCCCTGATGCGCGAGGAGCGCCGCGCCGCACTGGAGGCCCAGACCCACGGCCAGCAGCCCGGCGGACCCGAGGAGACCGGCGAACAGCCCGGCTACGCGGACCCGTTCGACACCGGCCGGCAGGCCTTTGGCGGCGGACAGCAGGCCTTTGACGGCGGACAGCAGGCTTTCGACGGCGGGCAGCAGGCCTTCGGCACTGGACAGCAGGCTATCGACGGCGGCACCGCGGGCTACACCGAGCAGCCCGGCTTGGACGGCCGTCAGGGCTACCAGGAGCAGCCGCAGCAGCCGCAGCAGGCGTACGAGGAGTCGTACGAGGAGTCGTACGCCAAGCCGTACGACGACCAGTACTTCGCGCCGAACGGCGGTGTGAGGCAGCAGGAGGGCTTCTCCGGCAACGGCGGATACCCCGAGCCGGCGTATGCGGAGTCCGCGCAGGAGGACCCCGCGCCCACGCACGCCTCCGCGTCCGACGCCTTCGGCACCTACGAGAGCCCGTCCTACCAGGACGACTGGCCGCAGCAGAACGGCTACCCGAACGACTACTCGAACCAGTACGCTCCGGAAGCGGAATCGTCGCAGGCCGGTGACGCGAGTGAGCGGAACCGCGTAGGCTTCGACCGTCCGGGACCGGCTTCTCCCGTCGGCCACCAGCTGACGGACGCCGGGCTTCCCCGCCGCGGCTCCGTCGCCGGCGGACCGAACGGCGCGAGCGGCTCGAACGGCTCGAACGGCACGGCTCGTCCGTCGCAGGAGGCGCCGGCTCCCGCTGCGGGAACCACTGCGGGCAACGGTGACAGCAGCTGGCGTTCGGCCAACGACGAGCGCTGGCAGCAGGCTTCACAGCTCCGCAGGCCCAAGGCAGGCGGGGTCACCGCCTCCGGTCTGCCGCGGCGGGTACCCAAGGCCAACCTGGTCGAGGGAACGGCCGAGAGCACCCCTCAGGGAGGCCCCCAGGTCTCCCGCGCCCCGGAGGACATCCGGGGCAGGCTGAGCAACCTGCGTCGAGGTGTCCAGCGCGGACGCAACGCAGGCAGTGAAACGAACGGCCAGGCCACTGGAAACCAGCACAGTGGTCCTGACAGCACCTACAACCAGGAGCGTTAGTGTGAGCCCGATGAGCCAGGCGGCACAGAACCTGAACTGGTTGATCACCAACTTCGTGGACAACACCCCGGGGGTGTCCCACACCGTGGTGGTCTCCGCCGACGGACTCCTTCTGGCGATGTCCGAAGGCTTCCCCCGCGACCGCGCCGATCAGCTCGCGGCCGTCGCGTCCGGTCTGACGTCGCTGACAGCAGGCGCCTCCCGGATCTTCGAAGGGGGCGCCGTGAACCAGACGGTTGTGGAGATGGAGCGGGGATTCCTCTTCATCATGTCCGTATCCGACGGTTCGTCGCTCGCGGTACTGGCCCACCCGGAAGCGGACATCGGACTCATTGGGTACGAGATGGCCCTCCTCGTGGACCGTGCGGGTACGGTCCTGACCCCGGATCTCCGTGCGGAGCTCCAGGGGAGCCTTCTCAACTAGCAAGCGGACGGTGCGTATTCGCGTTCCGGGGCCGTAAGGTTTCGGGACGCGGCTCCACAGGGATGGGTGCACGGCACAGTCGGAGGAGGAGAAAGTGGCAACACCCCCAGGCGGTTCGTCTTCGGGCAACTGGTCGTACGGCCCCGCGCAGGGCCAGGACGGCGGCTCGGCGAACCCGTACAACTTCCCCTCCGTCCCGACCCACCGGCACCCGTACGCGCCGCAGGGCCCCGGCCCGTCGCCGTACGACCAGCCGCCGGCCCCGCGGATCCAGCCGGTGCAGCCGCAGCGCCGTCCCGAGCCGGCGCCGGTCGCCGCGGCCAACAACCCCCTGGTGCGTCCGTACGCCATGACCGGCGGACGGACCCGCCCGCGTTACCAGCTCGCCATCGAGGCGCTGGTACACACCACCGCGCAGCCGCACCAGATGCAGGGCCAGTTGCCCGAGCATCAGCGGATCTGCCACCTCTGCCGGGAGATCAAGTCGGTAGCCGAGATCTCGGCGTTGCTGACCATTCCCCTCGGCGTGGCCAGGATCCTCGTCGCCGACTTGGCGGAGGCGGGCCTGGTCGCCATCCATCAGCCCGGCGGCGAAGAGAACGCCGGTGGCCAGCCAGACGTGACACTGCTCGAAAGGGTGCTCAGTGGACTTCGCAAGCTCTAGCGGCGGTCCTTCCCGCTCCACCACCTCAGCGAAGATCGTGGTGGCGGGCGGCTTCGGCGTGGGCAAGACCACGTTCGTCGGCGCCGTCTCGGAGATCAACCCGCTGCGCACAGAGGCCGTGATGACGTCCGCGTCGGCCGGCATCGACGACCTCACCCACACCGGGGACAAGACCACCACCACGGTGGCCATGGACTTCGGCCGCATCACCCTCGACCAGGACCTGATCCTGTACCTGTTCGGCACCCCCGGCCAGGACCGCTTCTGGTTCATGTGGGACGACCTGGTACGCGGCGCGATCGGCGCCATCGTCCTGGTCGACACCCGGCGCCTCGCCGACTGCTTCCCCGCGGTCGACTACTTCGAGAACTCGGGCCTGCCCTTCGTCATCGCCCTCAACGGCTTCGACGGCAACCAGCCGTACAACCCCGAAGAGGTCCGCGAGGCGCTCCAGATCGGCCCGGACACCCCGATCATCACGACGGACGCGAGGCATCGGGCCGATGCGAAGTCGGCGTTGATCACCCTCGTGGAGCACGCGCTGATGGCGCGGCTCCGCTAGCTCCGGCCAAAGGGCTGCCCCGACGGTCACATGCCGTCCGCGGGCAGCCCTTTGGCTTGCCGCGCAGTTCCCCGCGCCCCTTGGGCATGCTGAAGGGCCCCTCTCCGGGAAGAGAGGGGCCCTTCTCGAACCGGCCGAGCGGCGCTCAGCGGCGCGGGCTAATGCCAGCTGTGCGGGGCGCGGAAGCCGCCCTCGCGCTCCAGGCGGCGCCAGCCCGCCCTGGGGCGGGCGTGATGGGTCGGGGTCGCGGGCTGGGCGGCCGCGCGGGCCAGGAGGACCGCCGTGATGGCGGCGACTTCCTCGGGCTCGGCGTGGCCCTTTTCGACGCGGATGTCGGGAGTGCTCATGGGTGTCAGTCTCCGTGAGGAAAGGGTCCGCGGGGTTGCCGCGGCGGGTCCGGCCGGTTACTGCGGGGGGTTGCCGTGCTTGCGCGAGGGCAGGTCGGCGTGCTTCGACTGCAGCATGGCCAGGGACTTGATCAGGACCTCGCGGGTGTCCGCGGGGTCGATCACGTCGTCCACCAGGCCGCGCTCCGCCGCGTAGTACGGGTGCATGAGCTCGGCCTTGTACTCCTTGACCATCTTCTGCCGCATCGCCTCGGGGTCCTCGGCCTCGGCGATCTGACGGCGGAAGATGACGTTGGCGGCACCTTCCGCGCCCATGACGGCGATCTCGTTCGTCGGCCAGGCGTAGGTGAGGTCGGCGCCGATCGACTGGGAGTCCATGACGATGTAGGCACCTCCGTACGCCTTGCGCAGGATCAGCGAAATCCGCGGCACGGTCGCGTTGCAGTAGGCGTAGAGGAGTTTCGCGCCGTGACGGATGATCCCGCCGTGCTCCTGGTCGACACCGGGGAGGAACCCCGGTACGTCCAGGAAAGTCACGATCGGGATATTGAAAGCGTCACACATCTGAACGAAGCGCGCAGCTTTTTCACTCGCTTCGATGTCCAGGACGCCGGCGAGGACCTGCGGCTGGTTGGCGATGATGCCGACGACCTGGCCGTCCAGGCGGCCCATCGCGCAGATGATGTTGCGGGCCCAGCGCTCGTGGACCTCGACGTACTCGCCGTCGTCGACGATCTCCTCGATGACCTTGGCCATGTCGTACGGCCGGTTGCCGTCGGCCGGGACCAGGTCGAGCAGGACGTCGCTGCGGCGGTCCACCGGGTCGGAGGACTCCACACGCGGCGGGTTCTCGCGGTTGTTCTGCGGCAGCAGCGACAGGAGGTAGCGCACCTCGGCGATGCAGGTCTCCTCGTCGTCGTACGCGAAGTGGCAGACGCCGGAGGTCTCGGCGTGCACGTCGGCGCCGCCGAGGCCGTTCTGGGTGATCTCCTCACCGGTGACCGCCTTGACGACGTCCGGGCCGGTGATGAACATCTGCGAGGTCTCGCGGACCATGAAGACGAAGTCCGTGAGGGCCGGCGAGTAGGCCGCGCCGCCCGCGCACGGACCGAGCATCACGGAGATCTGCGGGATGACACCCGAGGCCTTCGTGTTGCGCTGGAAGATGCCGCCGTAGCCGGCGAGGGCGGAGACGCCCTCCTGGATACGGGCGCCCGCGCCGTCGTTCAGGGAGACCAGCGGCGCACCGGCCGCGATGGCCATGTCCATGATCTTGTGGATCTTGGTGGCGTGGGCCTCACCGAGGGCGCCGCCGAAGATCCGGAAGTCATGGGCGTAGACGAAGACCGTGCGGCCCTCCACCGTGCCCCAGCCGGTGATGACACCGTCGGTGTACGGCTTCTTGGCCTCCAGGCCGAACCCGGTCGCCCGGTGCCGGCGCAGCTGCTCGACCTCCTGGAAGGAATCCGGGTCCAGGAGCAGCTCGATGCGCTCGCGGGCCGTCAGCTTGCCCTTGGCGTGCTGCGCGTCGGTCGCCTTCTCGCTGGGGCCGGCCACCGCCTGCGCACGGATCCCGTGCAGTTCGGCGACCCGTCCGCGGGCGTCCGTCGGCTCGCCGGTCGGCTCACCCGTCTTCTCTTCCACAACGGTCATGTAGCGACCTTACGAAGCGCACCAAGGAATGCGAGCCGTCGACTCCGTACAGTCTCCGGAGTGTTTTCCTGGTGCCACTGAACAGAACCACGACCGCATGCAGGCGTTCCGACTGCTCAGAGGGCTTCGCCGTTGTGGAGGTGCCACAAAGTCGTCATGTGAGAGTCACCCGACATTTGCGTAGGGCGCATGCCATCCGTTGAGTGACACGGGGTCTCGGACGGCGGCCAGGCACCACCGTACCGCCATGCGCGAGGCCGCACGTGCGCGTCCGCATGTACGCGTCGAACAGAGGGCACACAGCGTGACTATCGGTTAGCGTGTAGACACGCCCCGCATGATGTTGAAAACTAAACGGAATACCGCTACGGTCGTACTCGTTCACTTCGTTGAACGTTCAACAGACCCCGCCGTCCGGCTTCCCCAGGGGAGCCACTGTTCGTCCCCACCCCGCCAAGGAGCACGTCATGGGCATCTTCAGCCGCAAGGAAACCCCGCAGGCCGCCGCCACCTCCGCCACACCCGGCGCCGACCTGTCCGCGCTGACCGGTGACTACACGATCGACCCGGCCCACACCACGATCGGCTTCGTGGCCCGCCACGCGATGGTGACGAACGTCAAGGGCAGCTTCAAGGACCTCACCGGCTCGCTGCACCTGGACGGCTCGGACCCCTCCAAGTCGACGGCCACGCTCGACGTGACCATGGACAGCATCGAGACCGGCAACGCCGACCGTGACGGCCACCTGAAGTCCGCCGACTTCTTCAAGATCGACGAGTTCCCGACCATGACCTTCCGCTCCACCAAGGCGGAGTCCCTCGGCGGCGACGACTACCGGATCACCGGCGACCTCTCCATCCTCGGCGTCACCCGGCCGATCTCCATCGACCTGGAGTTCAACGGCTCCGCGAAGGACCCGTTCGGCAACGAGCGCGTCGGCTTCGAGGGCAAGACCGAGATCCTGCGCTCCGAGTGGGGCCTGACCTGGAACGCGGCCCTGGAGACCGGTGGCGTCCTCGTCTCCGACAAGATCAAGCTGAACTTCGACATCTCGGCCATCAAGAACGCGTGAGCCCACGGCGCCCGAACCGCCACTGACCTCCCGCACCCCGCGCGCCCCCGCCCTCCACTCCCCCGAAACGGGAGGGCGGGCGCTCGCGCGTGCGCGGGGTCATGCGCGGGGTCAGAAGCCTCCGCCGAAGTCGCCGCCGCCGTCGCCGCCCCCGAAGTCTCCCCCGCCGCCGAAGTCGCCGCCGCCCCCGAAGCCGCCGCTGAAGTCGCCCGGGTCGAAGTCGGTGCCCGTGACGTCGCCGCCCTCCGGGAAGCCGCCGAAGTCGCCGTAGCCGGAGCCGTAGTCGGCTGCGTAGGACGGGGTGGCCATGGCACTGCCGAGCAGGGTGCCGACGAGCAGGCCGGGCAGGATGCCGCCGCCGAAGTAGCCGCCCGCCCAGGGGCCGTAGGCGGGACCCGCGTCCCAGTAGGGGCGCCGGCCGTAGTCGGTGTCGACCTCACGGACCGCCGGGTCACGGCCGTCGGCCAGACGGGCCGCGTCGGCCGCGCAGACCGGGACCTGACGGGGGCTGCCGCCGGGCGGGGTCCAGGTGGCGTCCGCCACCGAGGGACCGTGGCGCGGGTCGAAGAAGCAGGGGGAACGGCGCTCCGGCAGCGGGCGGCCCTCGCGGCGGGCGGCCAGCAGGGCGAGGGAGAACCGGCCGTCCTCCAGGGCCTCGGTGACCGTGCGGACGTCCTCGGGTCTGCGGGCCTCCGCCATGCGCTGCTTGGCGTTCTCGTACGCGTCCAGCGCGCGCTCGTAGTCCGCGCGCATCGCGTCGTCGGCTCCCGGCTCGGCCGGATGGAACTCCAGCCGGTCGAGTTCCTCGCCGAAGGCGGTGATGTCCTCGTCCACGACCACCCGCAGCCGCTCCAGCGCGGCCCGCTGCTCCTCGGCGCGGCGCCGGCGGCTCCGGCGGACCAGCGCGTAGGCGCCCGCGCCGCCCGCCACGACGATCACGCCCGCGGTGATCAGGGCCGTACCGGACACTCCCCCGCCACCGCCGGAGGAGCCCCAGCTCTCGGGGGCGTGGCCGCGCAGGGTGGGCAGGGCGCGGTCGGTGAAGTCAGTGAGCTGCGCCTTGGCGTCCTCGCCCTGGACGCTCGCCACCAGGTTCTGCCGGGCCGTGGCCGACATGACCGAGGAGTCGGCGCGCGCGTCGAACCGGTCGCCGAGGCGGATGCCGTACAGGCCGGTGACGCCGGTGGCCGCGCGGAGCTGGGAGAAGAGGTTCGCGGTCGGGTAGTCGGCCGGCAGGACCGCGATGAACAACGGTTTGTCCGCGTCCTTGATCTTCCGGGCGAGCGCGTCGGCGTCGGCGGACGACAGTTGCCCGGCGGCGGCGGGGTCGACGTAGACGGGGCTCTCGCGCAGGGCCTGGGCGACGGCGGAGACGCCGGTGACCGCGTGCGCACCGGATGCGAACACGGTCGCCATGACCAGCGCGAGCGCGGCCAGCAGGAGTGCGGGGAGGCTTCGGGTCCGAGGCACGGCCTTCATGTCTCGACGCTACCCGAAGCCTCCCGGAACCGTTGGGGCCGGCTGTGGTGATGGCCGCTTTGTCTGTCTCGGGCGGCCCTTGCTGGCCCCTTGCCGGCCCCTTGCTGGCCCCTGCTGGCCCCTGGGGCCGCCCTTGCCGCCTCAGGCTGCCTTGCGGTTACGGCTTCCTTGTCGTGCTCAGGCCGCCTTGTACGCCTCCGCCAGCTTCTGCACCGCCTTCGCGTAGTTGCCCGTCAGCAGCAGATGGTCGGCATCCGCGAAGGGCTTCGCCATCGCCGCCGTGATCCGCTGCCCGGCCTTCTGCTGGACGATCAGCCGCGCCGCGGTGACCAGTTCGCGGCCCACACGGCCGGAGCCCGACCGCTCGGCCGACGCCGCCGCCACGCCGAGCGCGCGCAGCGTGGCCGCGTCGCCGCCCCGCGGTGCCTTGGTGAGCGTCGTCAGACCCCAGCCGTAGGGGAACTGCGGGTCGTACGACGTGTCGCCCACGTTGATCGGCAGCTGTTCCTGCGACCGGGGCCAGGTGACCGGGAGCTGCCCGGTGAAGGGCCGCGCGCCGTACAGGACGTCGGCGACGCCCTCGCCCTCGGTGCCGGGGAGCCAGGAGGCGACCAGCGCGTCGATCCCGTCGAGCCGGTCGCCGATGAGCTGGGGCCGGCCGGAGACGATCAGCACCGCGCACTTCATGGCCGCGCACACCTTGTCCACGGCGGCCTTGTCGGCGGCGGACAGCTGGAGGTCGTGGCCGTTGCCGACGTCACCGACGCCCTCGGCGTACGGGGTCTCGCCGACGACGACCACCCCCACGTCGTAGCCGTCGGTCGGCGCGGAGGCGTCCTTGGAGTAGGTGACGTTCCCGCCGGCCTCGCGCATGCCCTGGAGGACGGTGGTGCCCTTGGTGATGTTCCCGGAGGAGCCCTGCCAGGTGATGGTCCAGCCGCCGGTCTGGTTGCCGATGTCGTCGGCGTTGGACCCGGCGACGTACACCTTCTGGCTCTTCTTCAGCGGCAGCAGTCCGCCGCTGTTCTTCAGCAGCACCTGCGACTCGGCGGCGGCCTGGCGGGCCACCTGCCGGTGGGCCGGCGAGCCGATCGCGGCGGCGCCACTGGTGTCGGCGTAGGGGTGCTCGAACAGGCCCAGCTTGAACTTCTGGGTCAGGATCCGGGAGACGGCGTCGTCGATCCGCCGCTCGCTGATCCGGCCGGCCGTCACCTCGTCGATGAGCGTGGCCGTGAAGTCCTTGTAGCTGTAAGGAACCATCATCATGTCGACGCCCGCGTTCACGGACGTGCGGACGTGGGCCGGGTAGTCGCCGGGGAGCTGGTCGATGGCGTTCCAGTCGCTGATGACGAAGCCGTCGAAGCCCATGCGGTCCTTGAGGACACCGTTGATCATGTCCGCGCGGGCGTGCATCTTCACGGGGCCCAGCCCGTCGCCGACGATGTCGAGCGAGGAGTACGACGGCATGACGGTGCCGATGCCCCGGTCGACGGCTGTGCGGAACGGCGCCAGGTGGATGGCGTCCAACTGCTGCCGGGTGACCGTGGTGACGCCCTGGTCGACGGTGTACTTCCCGGTCGTCGAGGAGCCGTACGCGGTGCCGCCGTCGCCGACGAAGTGCTTGGCGGTGGCGAGGACCTTGTCGCCCCGGCTCAGGTCCTTGCCGTTCGCGCGGCCCTGGAGGCCCTGGATGACGGTCTCCATGGACTGGACGAGGGCCGGGTCCTCGCCGAAGGACTCGTAGGAGCGGCCCCAGCGTTCGTCACGGCTCACGCACAGGCAGGGCGCGAAGTCCCAGGGGATGCCGGTGGCCCGGACCTCGGCGGCGGTCACCGCGCCCGCCTTCTCGGCGAGGCCGGGATCCCGGGTGGCGCCGATGCCGATGTTGTGCGGCATGACGGTGGCGCCGGCCAGGTTGTTGTGGCCGTGGACCGCGTCGACGCCGTAGATCAGCGGGATCTGGAAACGGGTGGCCTGGGCCCGGAGCTGGAAGCCGTCGATCATCTTCGCCCAGGCCGCGGGGGTGTTGGGCGTGGGCGTGGAGCCGCCGCCGGACAGGAGCGAGCCGAGGTCGTAGGCGGCGACATCGCCTCCGTCGCCGACGCCGCCCCGCTCGGCCTGGGTCATCTGCCCGGCCTTCTCCTTGAGGGACATCCGCGACAGCAGATCGGCGACGCGCTTCTTCACCGGCAGTCTGTCGTTCAGATACGGCAGCCCGTGCGCGTCGATGACGACCTGCGGGGTCTCGGCGGGGGCCTTGGCGCCGGTCACCGTGAGCGTGAGCGGAATCGTCTCCGCGGCCTCGGCGGACTTGTCCTTCAGCGTGGGGACCCGGACGGCCTGTGAGGTGCCGGAGGCTGTGCCGGCCGGGAAGGTGAGGGTGCCGGAGACCGGGGTGTAGTCCTTGCCGGGCTCGGCGGTGCCGCCCGCGGTGGCGTAGGTGACGGTCACCGGCTCGTCGACGGGCTGGGAGCCGGTGGTGGCGAGGGTGACCTGGACCGTGGCCGTGTCGCCCTCCTTCACCGGGTGGACGGCCGCGTCGGTGGTGACCTGGGCCCGCAGGGACTGGTCGGCCGCGCCGTACAACTCGACGTCGTCCATGGCGAAGTGGCCCTTGACGCCGACCGGGAGCGTGACGGCGTACCCCCACATCTGGGTGAGGCCGAGGACGTGGTCGATGCCGCCGACGGGCTGGTAGTCCGTGCGATAAGTGAAGTCGGTGAACGGGATCTGGATCTGTTTCCAGCCGGTGAAGTCGTCCGTGAAGGAGGTCGTCCACAGCTCGGAGGCCTCGCCGTTCGCGCCGCCGTCCTTGATCTCGAAGGCGATCTTCTTGCCGTTGTCCTGGCCGTCCCACCAGAACTGGATGCCCCGGTGCGCGGACCAGTCGTGGGCGGGCTCGCCGGCCGCGAAGTCGTGGGTGAAGCCGCCGTAGCCGCTGATGTCGTAGCTGCCGGTGAGGACCTTGGCGCCCTCGGGGGCGTCGGCGCGGGCGGTCAGTTCGAGGGAGGGCGGATCGTCGGAGTCGCCGCCCCAGGTGAAGATGCCGTCGGCGGGCTGGGCGGCGAAGGGGACCTCGCCCTCGAAGCGGTCGACGGGGAGGGGGGCGGGGGCCGGGGCATCGGCGCCGGAGGCCGCGGTCGCGGCGGTCGCGGTCAGCGGGAGCAGCGCGGTCAGCAGGGCGGTGGAGGCGAGCAGGGCGGTTCTTCGCATGTACCTTCCCTCGGCTCTTCGTTCACTCATGACTTAGATCAGGTCGTGAGTTAACTGAGGCCTCCGGGGGCCCGTCAAGACTTCACACCAGAAGTGGTACAGAGCCAACAGGCAGCTGAAATTGGGCAGTTGTGCGTTCATGATGTGTTCGGGAAATGAATGCGCGCCCCCTTGACGCCCCGCCCGAGCCGTCATTTACTCACGCCTCGCACGCCCCCCTCCATCCCCCCACCCCACGAAGGGCGGCGCACCATGAGAAAACGCCTGCGCGCGGCCCGGCTGCTTCTGGCCGGACTGCTGACCACCGCCGGGCTCACGGCCCTCGGCATGCCGTCCGCGCACGCGGCCGGGGAACAGGTGACGGCCTGGCTCACCACCACGGACGACGCGGGCGGCCGGCACGTCGTGCGCGGGCTTCAGGCGCAGACGCCGTTCGCCTTCCAGGCCGGGTCCGGTGGCGGCGGCGAGAACATCACCGTGGACGAGAACACCCGGTACCAGACCTTCACCGGCGGCGGCGCGTCCTTCACGGACACCGCGGCCTGGCTGATGAACAGCAGCGGGGCGCTGTCGCAGACGACCCGGGACGCGACCATGCGCAAGCTGTTCTCGCCGACGGACGGCATCGGGCTGTCGTTCCTGCGCAACCCGATGGGCGCCTCGGATCTCGCGCGTTTCGGCTACACGTACGACGACGTGCCGGCGGGCCAGAGCGACCCGGGCCTGGCCCAGTTCTCGATCGCGCACGACCTCGCGGACGTCGTCCCGCTGACCAGACAGGCGCTCCAGCTGAACCCGTCGCTGACCGTGATGGCCTCGCCGTGGACGGCGCCGGCCTGGATGAAGGACAGCGGCTCGCTGAACGGTGGCTGGCTCAAGGCGGAGGACTACGGGGCGTACGCCTCGTACTTCGTCAAGTACCTCCAGGCGTACCGGGACCAGGGCGTCGACGTCTCCTACGTCACCGCGCAGAACGAACCGACCTGCTGTTCCGGGTATCCCTCGATGAGCTGGAACGCGAGCGGGCTGGCCTACTTCACGAAGAACGATCTGCTGCCGCAGCTCCAGGCGGCGGGCCTCACGACGAAGGTGCTGGCGCACGACTGGAACTGGGACGTCTACGACTCCTACGCGGCCCAGACCGTGGACGACGCGGCCGTCCGCAACCACCCCAACTTCGGCGGGATCGCCTGGCACGGCTACGGCGGCGACATCACCAAGCAGACCACCGTGCACAACCAGTACCCCTCGCTGGACGCGTTCGGCACCGAGCACTCCGGCGGGACGTGGATCGCCGACCAGCAGCACGAGGACATGTCCAACATCATCGACTACACGCGCAACTGGGCGAAGTCGGTGACGAAGTGGTCCCTCGCGGTGGACCAGAACATGGGCCCGCACAACGGGGGTTGCGGCACCTGCACCGGTCTGGTCACCGTGCACGACGGCGACGGGGCGAGCGGCACCGTCGACTACACGGTCGAGTACTACGACATGGGCCATCTGACGAAGTTCGTCCGCCCCGGCGCCGAGCGGATCGCCTCGACGGCGTCCACGGCCGTGCCGAACGTGGCGTGGCGGAACCCGGACGGCAGCAAGGCGCTGATCGCGTACAACGGCTCGTCCTCGGCGCAGACGGTCACCATCAACTGGGGCTCCCAGCACGCGACCTACTCTCTGCCCGGCAGGACCTCGGCGACCTTCACCTGGTCGGGGACCCAGTCCGGCACGGGCGCCTCGTCCGGCTCCTTCGTGGGCCTGGCCGGCAAGTGCCTGGACGTGGCGGGCGGTTCGAACGCGAACGGTACGGCCGTGCAGCTGTGGGACTGCAACGGCACCGCGGCACAGCGGTGGACCGTGCAGGCCGACGGGTCGGTCCAGGCGCTCGGCAAGTGCCTGGACGTGACGTCGGGCTCCACGGCGAACGGGGCGAAGGTCCAGCTGTACGACTGCAACGGCACCGGCGCGCAGAAGTGGTCGTACAACGCCGGCACCGGTGATGTCGTCAACACGGCCGCGGACAAGTGCCTGGACGTGACGGACAACTCGTCGGCGAACGGGGCCAGGGCGCAGATCTGGTCCTGCACGGGCGGGTCCAACCAGAAGTGGCACCTTCAGTAACCCCGGGTTTCTCTCCCCTCCCGCCCACCCACCCACCCGACTCGCTCGGCTGAGGGGTGGGCGCAACCACGCTCCGCTTACCCGGCACCACAGAGGCACGGAGACACGGAGGCGCTGGGGGTGGGGGGAAAGGGGGTGGGGTGGCTGGTCGATGCGGGAGGAGGCCGGGGGTGGCCCTCTCGCCGGGATGGCGGTGATGAGGGTTCCGCGGGGTGGGCGACGCCCGGCGAACCGCAGCACCCGGCGCCACAGGTGAACCGGCCCACCGGAACACGGCAACCATCCAGCGGACAGCTTCGGGCGGGCGGGTGGGAAAGCAGGAGCTGGGCCGCAGCACCCGGCGCCACAGGCGAACCGGCCCACCAGGACAGCAACCGGGTGAGCGGAAGGTTCAGGGTGGTCGCATGGTTGTGATGTGGGCCGTATTGACGCAGCGCACCGGGAGAACCGATGACCACACCCCAGGATCTGCTGTTCGTCACGCTGGACGTCCCGTCCAGCCGCCCCGTCGAGCAGGGGGACCTGTCGCTCGCCCTGGCGGGCGCCGAGCTGGTCGATCTGCTCGCCGCCGAGGCCGTCACCCTGGACGACGACCGGATCGTGCCCGGACTGGTGCCGGCCACGGGTGACCGCCTGCTGGACGAGGCGGGCGCGGCACTGGTCCGGCAGGCACCGTACGAGACCGTCGAGGACTGGCTGTGGCGCCGGGGGCGTGGGCTGGCGTCCGCCTACGCCACCGAGCTGGAGCCACGAGGACAGCGCGGCGGCGCCCTTCAGCGCTGGCTGCGTCCGCGCGCTGAGCGGAGCGCCCCCGCCGGCTCCGACTCACCGGCCCGTCATCACGCGACCGAGCGCTGGGACTCCCGCGAGCCCGTCCTCGTCGGCCTCGCCGCCGCCCTCGGCATCCCCGAGGCTCAGGAAGCCCCAGAGAGCCCAGCAGCCCCAGACACCCCGGAAACCCCGGAGGCCCCAGAAACCCCCGACACCTCGGTTCTCGGCGGCGACGCCCTCGTCACCGTCCTGGCCACCGTCAACGGCGCCCTGACCGAGCTGGAGGCCGTCCGGCAGCGGCGCCGTATCGAGGACGCCGCCTTCGACAACGTATGGCGCGCCCCCTGAGCAGAGCCTGCAGAATCCGCAACCTGCAGAACCTCCGGGTCAGGCCTCTCGGGGGCGCCCCCACCGCCCCCTACTCCGCCGGTTCCACCCCGGCCCGCAGCAGCCCGTACGTGTACGCGTCCTCCAGCGCCTGCCAGGACGCGGCGATGACGTTCTCGGCGACGCCCACCGTGGACCACTCGCCCGCACCGTCGCTCGTGGAGATCAGGACGCGGGTGGTGGACTGGGTGCCGTGGACGCCCTCCAGGATGCGGACCTTGTAGTCGACGAGGTCGAGCTTGGCGAGCTGGGGGTAGATCTTCTCCAGGGCGACGCGCAGCGCGCGGTCGAGGGCGTTGACCGGGCCGTTGCCCTCCGCCGTGGCGACGATCCGCTCGCCGAGGGCCCAGAGCTTGACGGTGGCCTCGTTGGCGTGGCTGCCGTCGGGGCGGTCCTCGACGATGGCCCGCCAGGACTCGACCTCGAAGTACTTCATCGGCCTGCCCTGCACCTCGGCGCGGAGCAGCAGTTCGAAGGAGGCGTCGGCGGCCTCGTACGTGTAGCCCTTGAGCTCGTGCTCCTTGACCCGCTCGACCACCCGGCCGACCAGCTCGCGGTCGCCGCCGAGGTCGACGCCGAGTTCCTTGCCCTTCAGCTCGACCGAGGCGCGGCCGGCCATGTCGGAGACCAGCATGCGCATGGTGTTGCCGACCAGCTCGGGGTCGATGTGCTGGTACAGGTCCGGGTCGACCTTGATCGCGGAGGCGTGGAGGCCGGCCTTGTGGGCGAAGGCCGAGACCCCGACGTACGGCTGGTGCGTGGAGGGGGTGAGGTTCACGACCTCGGCGATGGCGTGGGAGATCCGCGTCATCTCGCGCAGCCGGCCCTCGGGCAGGACCTTCTTGCCGTACTTCAGCTCCAGGGCGGCGACGACCGGGAAGAGGTTGGCGTTGCCGACCCGCTCGCCGTACCCGTTCGCCGTGCACTGGACGTGGGTCGCGCCGGCGTCCACCGCGGCCAGCGTGTTCGCGACCGCGCAGCCGGTGTCGTCCTGGGCGTGGATGCCGAGCCGGGCGCCGGTGTCGGCGAGGACCGTGGCGACGACGGCCTGGATCTGCGCCGGGAGCATGCCTCCGTTGGTGTCGCAGAGGATGACGACGTCGGCGCCGGCCTCCGCGGCCGTACGGACGACCGCCTTGGCGTATTCGGGGTTGGCGCGGTAGCCGTCGAAGAAGTGCTCGCAGTCGACGAAGACCTGGCGGCCCTGTTCGCGCAGGTGTGCGACCGTGTCCCGGATCATCTCCAGGTTCTCGTCCAGCGTGGTGCGCAGGGCCAGCTCCACGTGCCGGTCGTGCGATTTGGCCACGAGGGTGACGACCGGGGCGCCCGAGTCCAGGAGTGCCTTGACCTGCGGGTCGTCGGCCGCCTTGGCGCCGGCGCGGCGGGTGGCGCCGAACGCGACGAGCCGGGCGTGCTTGAAGTCGATCTCCTGCTGGGCGCGGGCGAAGAACTCGGTGTCCCGTGGGTTGGCGCCGGGCCAGCCGCCCTCGATGAAGCCCACGCCGAAGTCGTCCAGGTGCCGTGCGATGGCCAGCTTGTCCGCGACGGTGAGGTTGATGCCCTCGCGCTGCGCGCCGTCGCGCAGGGTGGTGTCGAAGACGTGGAACGAATCGTCGAGCTCGCTGGTTTCGGTCATGGTCTCAAGGCTCCTGATTTTGGATGTCGGTCGTTACCGAATGACCGGCTCCACCGTTCTCAATATCCCTTGCGCTCGTCCCCGGCTGAAGGTGGGCCGGAAAACAAAAAACCCCTCGCGGGTGCGAGAGGTCTGCGCGCGGGTCTGAGGACGACGGTGCCACCCGCACCTGGTCGTACGAGGTGGTCACTGCGGACCGGCGCGCCTGCTGCCAATAATCGTGGCGAACGAGAGCACGGGGGAAGTTTGGCACATAACCGTGCCCTGCTTCCCTCCCATCTCAGGATTCGGTCCCCCTAAGAGTGCCGGCACCCCTCTGACCTGCGCTTCAGGTGTCCGTGGCGAGCAGCGAGTCGGCGATGAACTCCTGGACGTGGGACATGATCTGCTCGCGGTCGGTGCCTCTCAGGCCGACCGCGACGTGGATGGCGAAGCCGTCGAGGAGGGCGCGCAGCCGGGAGGCGAACCGGTCGGGGTCCACCCGGCGGAACTCTCCGTGGGAGATGCCCTCGGCGAGCAGGGCGACCAGGTCGCGGTGCCAGGCGCCCTCGATGGCGGCCTGCCGCTCGCGGGCGTCGTCGTCGGCGCTCTGCGAGCGGTTCCAGACCTCCAGCCACAGGGTCCAGTGCGGGTCCCGGTGGCCGTCGGGGACGTACAGGTCGACGTACGCGTCCAGGCGTTCGCGCGCGCTGCCCCGGCGCATGAGCAGCCGGCCGCGTTCGGCGCCGAGGCGGCCCTCGCTCCACTCCAGGGCCTGCAGCAGCAGTTCGTCCTTGGAGTGGAAGTAGTACAGCAGATGGCCGCTGCTCATCCCGACCTCGCGGCCGAGCCCCGCCATGGTGAGCTTCTCCAGACCGCGCTTGGCGATCATGTCCATGGCGGCGGCCAGGACCTCCTCGCGGGGCGGCGCGTTCCTGCGCGCACGGGCCGCACCGGCCATCTGCTGCTCCTGTGTGTCGGACGCGGGTGTCTCGTCGGTCGGACGCGGGTCGGACGCGAGTCGGACGCGGGTCAGACCTTCGGCTGCTGCTGGGTGATGCAGTGGATGCCACCACCACCGGAGAAGATCGTACGGGCGTCCACCAGGGTCACCGTCCGCTCCGGGAAGAGCCGGCGGAAGATCCCGGCGGCGACCTCGTCGCGCGGGTCGTCGAAGCCGCACAGGACCACGCCGCCGTTGCACAGGTAGTGGTTGATGTAGGAGTAGTCGGCCCAGTGGCCGTCGGCCTCCAGGACGGTCGGGGCGGGGACCTCGACGACCTCCAGGGCGCGGCCTCGGGCGTCGGTCGCCGACTTCAGCAGGCCGATGACCTCCTTGGTGACCTCGTGGTCGGGGTGGGCCGGGTCCGGCTGGTGGTGGGCGACGACGACGCCGGGGCGGGCGAAGGCGGCGACGATGTCGACGTGGCCCATGGTGCCGAAGCCGTAGGGCGGGTAGTCGCCGGTGAGACCGCGCGGCAGCCAGATCGCCTTGCTCGTGCCGAGGTGGGCGTGGATCTCCGCCTCGACCTCTTCCCTGGACCAGTGCGGGTTGCGCTCGGGGCCGAGCTGGACCGTCTCGGTCAGCAGGACGGTGCCCTCGCCGTCGACGTGGATCGCGCCGCCCTCGTTGACCAGCCTGGAGGCGTACGTCTTCGCGCCCGCGAGGTCCGAGACGTACGCGCCGATCTTGGAGTCGTGCTCCCAGCGGGCCCAGTCCTGGGCGCCCCAGCCGTTGAACGTCCAGTCCACGGCGGCCAGTTCGCCCTTGCCGTTGGTGAGGAAGGTGGGGCCTATGTCGCGCATCCAGGCGTCGTCCAGCTCGCGCTCGACGGTGCTGACGGCGGGGCCGACGAGCGTCTGGGCCTCGGCCGACTGGCCGGGACCGCACACGACCGTCACGGGTTCGAAGCGGCTGATCGTCCGGGCGACCGTGGCCCAGGCGGCGCGCGAGGCGGCGAGGTCCTCCGGGTCGTCGAAGGTGGGGTTGGGGCCCGGCCACGCCATCCAGGTGCGCTCGTGCGGGGTCCACTCGGCGGGCATACGGAAGCCGTCGGCGGCGGGAGTGCTCATCTGTGGAGGTCCTTGTGTCCGGGGTCAGAGGAAGTAGAGGCGATTCAGGGAGACGGAGTCGGCGGGCTCGGAGGACAGCGGGTCGCCGTCGAGGGTGACCAGGCCGGTGCGCTGGTCGACGTCGACCGCGCCGATACGGGCGTTCAGCCGCAGGTCGGCGGGGCCGATGCCGCGGGTGCCGCGCACGGCGACCCGCCTGCGCCCGGTCGGCATGGTGTCGCCGCCCTGGTCGACGGCGGCCTGGGAGACGAACGCGACGGAGATCTCGGCGGGCGTGGCGCCGTGCGCGCCGAACTGCGGGCCGAGCACGAGGGGTTCGCAGGTGTCGGTGGCCGCGTTGGGGTCGCCGGTGACGCCGTAGGCGGGGAAGCCGGACTTGAGGACCAGCTGCGGCTTGGCGCCGAAGTACTCCGGGCGCCACAGCACGATGTCGGCGAGCTTGCCGGTCTCGATGGAGCCGACCTCGTGGGAGAGGCCGTGGGCGATGGCGGGGTTGATGGTCAGCTTGGCCATGTAGCGCAGGACGCGGGCGTTGTCGTCGCCGGCGCCGTCGCCGTCCATCGGGCCCAGCTCGGCCTTCATCTTGCCGGCCATGGCGAAGGTGCGGCGGACCGTCTCGCCGGCGCGGCCCATGCCCTGGGCGTCGGAGGAGGTGATGCCGATCGCGCCCAGGTCGTGCAGCACGTCCTCGGCGCCCATCGTGCCGGCCCGGATGCGGTCGCGGGCCATGGCGGCGTCGCCGGGCAGGTCGGTCTTGAGGTCGTGGACGGAGACGATCATGCCGTAGTGCTCGGCGACCGCGTCCCGGCCGAAGGGCAGGGTCGGGTTGGTGGAGGAGCCGATGACGTTCGGCACGCCGGCCATCTTCAGCACGTTGGGCACGTGTCCGCCGCCGCAGCCCTCGATGTGGAAGGCGTGGATCGTGCGGCCCTCCAGCACCTTCAGGGTGTCCTCCACCGACAGGCACTCGTTCAGGCCGTCGGAGTGCAGGGCGACCTGGACGTCGTGGTCCTCGGCGACGCGCAGCGCGGTGTCCAGGGCGCGGGTGTGGGCGCCCATGTCCTCGTGCACCTTGAAGCCGCAGGCACCGCCCTCGGCGAGCGCCTCGACGAGGGGTGCGCCGTGCGAGGACGAACCCCGGCCCAGGAAGCCGATGTTGACCGGCCAGGCGTCGAAGGCCCCGAAGGCGTGCTTGAGCGCCCACGGCGAGTTCACCCCGACGCCCCACACCGGGCCGAACTCCTGCCCGATGATCGTGGTCACGCCGGAGGCGAGGGAGGCCTCCATGATGCGCGGCGACAGCAGGTGCACATGGGTGTCGATGGCTCCGGCGGTGGCGATGAGCCCCTCGCCGGAGACGATGGAGGTGCCCGTGCCGACGACGACGTCGACGCCGTCGAGGGTGTCGGGGTTGCCGGCCCGCCCGATGCCGCAGATTCGGCCTTCACGGATGCCGATGGACACCTTGCGGATGCCCTGCACCGGGTCGATCACAAGAACGTTGCTGACCACGACGTCGCAGGTGTCGCGGACGGCGGCGGCCTTCAGGTGCAGCCCGTCGCGGGCGGTCTTGCCGAAGCCGGCGAGGAACTCGTCGCCGTACTTCTGGGCGTCCGACTCGACCCGGATCGTCAGACCGGAGTCGCCGAGGCGGATGCGGTCGCCGGCGCGGGGGCCGTGGGTGGCCGCGTAGGCGTGCGGGTCGATGGTGATCGACTCGCTGATCTCTCGTCCCTTCGAGCGGCTCATCGCTCGCCTCCTTCCGGTGTGACCTTGTGTGCGTCCTCGTGCGGGACTCCCAGATATCCGCAGGCCGCGGCCCTGCGCAGGGCTTCTTCCCGGGCCCCGGGCGCATCCAGCGGCCCGTCGACCAGGCCCGCGAAGCCGATCGCGATCCGCTCGCCGCCGATCGGTACGAGCCCGACCTCGGCGCTGTCCCCCGGCCCGAACCGCACCGAGGACCCGGCGGGTACGGCGAGCCGCATGCCGTAGGCCCGCTCGCGGGCGAAGTCGAGGCGCGGGTTCGCCTCGAAGAAGTGGAAGTGGGAGGTGACGGAGACCGGCACGGACGCGGTGTTGGTGACCGTGAGGCGGAGCGCCGGCTCGGGCTCGGTGTGCTCAGGGCCCGGCAGCAGCGCGCCGGGGCCGTCCGTGCCCGAGCCGGCGCCGATCGGGTCGGAGACCACCGCGAGCCGGGAGCCGTCGTCGAAGACGGCCTCGACCATCACCTCGGTGACGACGTCGGCGACGCCCGGCAGCACGTCCTCGGGGCCGAGGACCGACCGGGCCGCCTCGATGGCCTCCGCGAGGCGCCTGCCGTCGCGGGCGGCCTCGCACACGGTGTCCGCGATCAGCGCGGTCGCCTCCGGCACGTTCAGCCGAAGACCGCGCGAGCGGCGGGCCCGGGCCAGCTCGGCGGCTCCGAAGAGCAGCAGCCGGTCACGTTCCGTGGGAGTCAGTCTCACGACGCGGCACCTCCTTGCCTTCCAAAAGTTAGAACATCACTCTAAACGCAACCTTGGTGAAACAGAAGCGTTGACTCGTGGCCACAATACGCGTCACATTGAACGTCGCTCTAACATCACTTCAGCTCAGCTTCCCCAGCTCAGCTCCCCCACTCAGCTTCCTCCATCAGGCGGCCGTCGAAGGAGACCTGCCATGCCGATAGAACAGCACGGCGTCGACACCATCCCGGAGGAGGAACGGACCAGTGGCCCCCGCGACCTGGTCTCGATCCTGCTCGGCTCCAACCTCTGCCTCGGAGTGATCATCTTCGGCTGGCTGCCCCCGTCCTTCGGGCTCGGCTGGTGGGCGTCGGTGAGCGCGATCGCGGCGGGCACGGTCGTCGGCACGCTGTTCACGGCGCCGCTCGCGCTGGTCTCCCTGCGCACCGCGACCAACCTCTCCACGTCCTCCGGCGCCCAGTTCGGTGTGCGGGGCCGGCTGGTCGGCTCGGTCGTCGGCCTGCTGCTGGCCCTCGGCTACACCGCGCTGACGGTGTGGATCGGCGGCGACGTGATGGTCGGCGTGCTGGGCCGGCTGGCCGGAGTGCCCGCGGACGGGGTGTCGTACGCCCTCGTCTACGCACTGCTCGCCGCGGCGACGGTCGCGGGCGCGGTGTACGGCTACAAGGTGCTGCTGGCCATGTCCCGCGTGCTCGCGATCGGCATGACCGCCCTGCTGGCCCTCGGGATCGCCGCCTACGCCCCGCACTTCACGACCGCGGCGCTGCCCGGCGCGGGCGGCTACCTGCTGGGCTCCTTCTGGCCGACCTGGTTCCTGGCCGTCGTCGCGGCGGGCCTGTCAGGGCCCATCGCCTTCATCACCCTGCTCGGCGACTACACCCGCTACATCTCCCCGGCCCGGCACTCCGGCCGCCGGGTCCTGCGCGCCACCTGGCTCGGTCTGGTCCTCGGCCTGCTGGTGCCCCAGCTGTTCGGCACCTTCACGGCGTACGCGGCCCGCGCGACCACCGACTACGCGGGCCCGCTGGTCTCCGCGTCCCCCGCCTGGTACCTGGTCCCGCTGCTGCTGTCCGCCTCCGCGGGCTCGGTCGGCAACGCCGGCCTGATGCTGTACTCGATGGGCCTCGACCTGGACGCGATCCTGCCGAAGGCGTCCCGCGCCCGCGCCACCCTCACGGTCGCCGTCGTCGCCACGGCCTGCGTGTTCGTGGGCCACTACGCCTGGAACGCGCAGTCCGCGATGACCTCCTTCGTGCTGCTGCTCACCGCCATCGGCACCCCGTGGGCGGTCATCACCCTGATCGGCTTCGTCCGCTCCCGCGGTGTCTACGACGCCGACGCCCTCCAGGTCTTCAACCGCCGTTCGCGCGGCGGCGTCTACTGGTACCGGTCCGGCTGGAACGTCCCGGCCACCGTCTCCTGGGCCGCGGGCGCGGCCGTCGGTCTGCTGGCCGTGTCCCTGCCCTCCTACGAGGGCCCGCTGCTCACGCTGACCGGCGGGGTGGACTGCAGCTTCCTGCTGTCGGGCGCGGTCGGCGCGGTGGTCTACCTGCTGCTGACGTCCGGCCGGGGACACGAAAGGGCCGCCGCGGACTTCTCGTCCGCCACAAACGCGAAGTCCGCCACGGGCGAGGAGTCCGTGGCGGCCCTGGCCGTCGGCCGGGACGTACCTCGCTGACGGCGAGGTGCCCGTCCTGGACGGCGGAGCTACCGTGTCCGCGCTTGCTCGGGCCTTCCGTGCGGATCAGCCCCTGTCGTGCGCGGGCAGCCCCGCCGCCATCGGGAGACGGGTCGTCACCAGCCGGGGCAGACGCTGGCGCCGCCGTCGACCGGCAGGTCCACCCCGCTGATCCAGGAGGCGGCGTCGGAGGCCAGGAAGACGCAGGCGCGGCCGACGTCCTCCGGCTGCCCGAGCCTGCCCGACGGTGTCCTGGCCAGCCACCCCGCGACCCCCTCCGGCCACTGCTCGGCGATGCCCGGACGCTCGATCACGCCAGGAGACACGGCGTTGACCCGGATCCCGCGCGCGCCGTACTCCAGCGCCGCGGCGCGCGCATGCATGATCAGGGCCGCTTTGGACGAGCTGTAGTGCGCGTGCCCGGACGCGGGACGGCCGCCTTCGATCGAGGCGATGTGCGTGATGGAGCCACCGCCCTGAGCGCTCATGATCTCCGCGGCGGCCTGGGTGGCCACGAACGGGCTGGACACGTTGGTCTCCAGCACCGTCCGCCATTCGTCCAGGCCGAGATCACCGAGCTGCCGGACCGGCTGAATTCCCGCGTTGTTGACCAGGGCGTCGAGGCGGCCCCGCCAGGAGGCGGCCTCGGCCACCAGACCACGGCATTCGCCTTCGACCGTCAGGTCGGCCCGCAGGACCGTCGCGTCGCCTCCGTGGCGGGTCACGTCGTCCGCGACCTCGCGGGCGCGCCGCTCGTTGTCCCGGTAGTGCACCACCACGGACGCCCCCGCCCGCCCGAAACAGCGGGCGATGCCGCTTCCGATCAGGCCGCCACCTCCCGTGATCAGGGCGACCCGCCCTGTCAGAGGCCCCTCTGGCACCTACTCCACCTCCTGCTCCATCGAGGTCGCCGCACCGGGGCGGCACAGTGACCGGATCAGCTCCGCCCGCTCCGGATAACGGGCGAGCAGCGTCCCCATGTCACCTCCCTCGTAGTCCGTCGGCCGAAAGCCCGGCGCCATGGTCGTACCCAGCAGCGACCACGCGCCGCCCGCCCGGACCCGGGCGCCCATCCAGGTGCCGGCCGGCACGGTGAACTGCACCCGGGGACTCGTCCCCCGGCCGCCCAGGACGACGAGGCGGTGGCCGCGGTCGGGATGCAGAAGGAGCAACTCGACCGGATCGCCCCGGTAGAAGTGCCACACCTCGTCTATCGGCAGCCTGTGCAGCGCCGAGAAGCCGTCCCCGTCCGTCAGGAGCAGCAGGATCGACGAGCCCGCCGGACGCCCTGTCCCGTCCTGGTCTCCCGCCCAGGTGCGCCGGTACCATCCGCCTTCCACGGGCAGGGGGGCCAACTCGTACGCGCGGGCCACCTGTTCCGCGGTCAGCCCCTCGAACGCCGTCGCGTCCTCGCGTCCCGGCGCCGCCTCGTCAGTCACCATCGGTGCCGGTGAGGGTCAGTACCTGCTTCATGATCGACTGGCCGGCGACAACCGACTCCATCCCGTTCCCCCCTCCGACCGGTGCGTCCAGAGGGGTGATCACGGCATCCGGGTTGGCCTCCAGGAAGAAGGCCAGGGACACCAGTTCCTCATCGGGCGCGACAGCGCTCGGGGCGAGCACCCGGTGCCGGAGCGCTCGCCAGCGCCCGTCGGTCCACCGGTGCATGAGGTCCCCCATGGACACGATCAGAGTGCCCTCGTGTTCTCCGGGAGCAGTGTCGGGCTGGCCCTCGGAGTCCCGGCCGCGTCCCTGCTCGGCGACACGCTGGGCTGGCGAGCGGCATTCGCCGCGCTGTCCGCGGCGAGCACGGTGGTGGCGGTCCTCCTGTGGCGCCTGCTGCCCGAGGTCCGCGGCGCCGGGGAAAGGCCCGTACTCCGGGACGCGGCCCGGCTGCCCGGAGTCATCAGGAGTACGACCGCCTGGGCGCTGTTCCTGCTGGGGCACTTCGTTGTCTTCGCATACTTCGCTCCCTACCTGAAACAGCTGGGGAGCGGCATGACCTCCGGCCTGGCGCTCGGCGTTCTCGGCTTCGCCGGCGTCGCGGGCGTGGCCGTCACGGGTCGCGTACCCGATCGGGCGCTGCCTCGTGGACTCCTGTGGGCTTCCGCGCTGATCGCGTCATCGTTCGCCGCGCTGATGGTCCTGCCGGCGCGGTCGCCGTACCTCATGGTGATCCTGGCGCTCTGGGGAGCCAGTTCCTCGGGCAACATCCTCTTGCATCAACGAAACGTTCTCATCGTGGGGCAGAAGGCGGAAGCGGCAGTCGCCGGCCTGTCCGTGCTCGTCGTCCAGGCGGGCATCGCGCTCGGGGCGGTGCTGGGTGGAGCGACCATCCAGCTCGCGGGAATCTCCCGGCTCCCCCTGACCGGTCTCGCATCCGTCGCCCTTTCCGCGGCACTTGTCGTCCGCCGACGGTCAAAGCGCCGGTGTGATCGCCCAGTTGCTGCCGGGACAGGCCGGTAAGGACCCACCGCGCCCCAGGACACGGATCCCTGCGGCCATCAGCAGCCGTCGCTGCCGCTCATGAAGATCGTGAACAACACCGTTAATTTCACAGCCAGTTGGGTAGGGTCCCGTCCGCGATGCACGTACCTCATCAACGAGCCTCGGGACAGGAAGCAACACCTTGACGATGCGCAAGCCCTAAGGGCTCGACCTCCCCACGGCCCCGCTCGCCCATACGCGATCGGCAGGCGGCCGTCGCACAAAAAGCAGCACGCTGGGGCAGATTGCTCGACCGGGAATTCCTCGGCAGCGCCCCATGCCTACGCTGATGCCGGTTCCAGCCGGAGGCACAGGATTTCAACGCCGAAATCCCCCTCAGGGCCTCCCCTCTTTCGGCAGGGCGCCGTTCGCCCGAAACCTCCACGCCCGTCGGCGTATTCACCCTTCACGTCACCGGCTTCATCGTGGAAGGTCACCTTTCCCCTACGGAAGGTAAGCAAGATGGCAGAGGCGGTTCCTTTCCTCCCTACGCTCCCAGGCCGCACGAGGCCGCTCATACGACCGCGGACTGGGGTCTGAATGTCGCTCACAGCGTCAGGGCGGCGTCTCGCTCTCGCGGGCCGATCGCCTGAAATCGATTGGCGCATACTGACCGGAAACGTGCCGGCGTGGCCGACCCCTCCCCCGTGGCGCCCGCTCGACTGGTCCAAGGAAGCGGATCACTACCCGGAAAGAGGGGGCAGCGCGAGGCTGCTGGAAGCCTTGTGCGTCCGCGAGCGGGCCCAGGGAACCGATATCGGCCCGGAATCGATGATCGTCACCAATGGTGGCTACGACGCGCTCAGTCTGGCCGCGCGCCACCTGTACGACCGCGGCGTCCGGCGGGCCGTGTGCGCCGGACCCATCCTGGGCACCATAGCGCGGTCACTGCGACAGGCCGGCCTGGAGGTCGTCGCCCTGGACTGGGACCCCTTCCTGGCGGACCACGGGTGGATGGACATGGCACTGGGTCCCGAAGACCTGGTGTACGTCAACACCCCCCACAATCCGACCGGCGCCTGCCTGCCGGACTCCGCCAGCCGTGCCCTCCTGGCCGATCGGCAGCGCCGTGGCTTCCGCCTGGTCTTCGATCTCATCTACGACGCGTTCACCTTCGACCCGGCCGCCGGCGGCTCGCCGCTCGCTTTCGTGGACGACTGGCACGAGGTGTACGCCTTCAACAGCTTCTCCAAGAACTACGGCGCCCCGGGGTTGCGGATCGGCTGGCTGATGGCCGAACCCTCGGCGACAGCGGAACTGGCCGTCCGGCTCGAAGCGGAGAGGATCGCGGTTTCGGCAGGGGCGCAGGAACGGGCCGCCGACTTGTGCGCGTACGGCAACGGTCCCCTGGTCGAGGCCGTGCGTACCGGCCGGGAAGTGCTCCTGGCCTGGGACTCCAAACACGACCTGGGACTGTCCCGCACCCAGGGCGGCACCCAGGCCTGGGCCGATCTCGGCATCGGTGACGCCGAGAGCTTCGCCGACCGGCTGATGGCCGAGGACAGGATCGTCCTGACCACCGGAGCGAACTACTTCCCGGTCCGGCCGCGCCACGTCCGGTTGCCTCTCGGTCTGCCACCGGACGACCTCGAAGAAGCCCTGCACCTGATCACTGCCGCCCGCCGACGCAGCTCCGGCTGACCCGCCTTCACGAAAAGTGGTGGAGAAGTGACGACACAACCCGCTCCCGTAGCCGCGATACATCACGTCGCTCTGGTGACCCACGACGCGCAGAACCTGTCGGCCTGGTACCGCGACCTTCTCGGGTTCGAACACCGGTGGACACTGACGGCGTTCTCCGAGTTGACACGGCGCCGTCTCCCGGGCATCCAGAAGATCGAGGAGTTACGCCTGGGGGATTTCCGCATCCACCTTCTGGAAGTGCCTTCGGCCGGGCCTTCGACTCCGGTCGTGCATACGGCCAATTACCAGCACCTCTGCCTGGTGCTGCGGTCTCCGGAAGAATTACGAGAACTCAGGGACCGCTGGGAGGAGAAGTCCCGCGGCGGTCGCTACAGCTTCCGCACCGACCCGGATCTCACCGACATCGTCGTGGACTCGGACGGCGTGCACAGTTTCTACGCCTTCGACCCCGATGGCCTGGAGTGGGAATTCACCTGCATCCCTGCCGGAAGCGAAGGACGATGAACGCGACATTCCAGCGGATCGCGGTACTCGACGGGGCAGGCTTGTCGCCGGTGGCACTCGCCGCACTGCGTGAACTCAGCCGGGACGGCCTGATCGTCCAGGGGCGCTGGCCGGATTCCCCTCCCGACGAGTGGGCCGACGTGGACGCCCTCGTCGCCGGCTGGCGGGACCACCTCCCGGCGAGCGCCCTGGCGGCCTTCCCCAAGCTGCGCCACATCGCCCTGCGAGGCACCTCGACGGACCGGATCGACCTGGCCTACGCAAAGCGGCACGGCATAGACGTCCAGCCGATCTTCAACTACGGCGACACCGGGACGGCGGAGTTCGTCATCGAGCAACTCCTGCGCGGCGTACGGGATTTCCGGTTCGAGGGCGGCGACACGGCCAGGGAACTCGCGGGCAGGACACTCGGACTGCTGGGCTACGGCGCGGTGGCGCGACGCGTGGCCGTCATCGCGTCCGCCCTGGGCATGCGGGTGGTCCACCACACCCCCTCGGGCAGCGGCAAAGACCCCCGCGAGCCTTCGACCTGGGTGCCCGCGGCCGACCTGCTCTCCCGTGCCGACATGATCTCACTGCACACCCCCGCGTACCTCCGGGTGCTGTCCGCCGACGACCTCGGCCTGATCCGCGACGACGCGCTCGTCGTGATCACCACGCTGGGGTTGCCGGCACACGTCGACGACTTCGATTCCTGGCAGCGGGCGCGGGCCGGCCGGGTGGTGCTGGACCAATGCGCGGTGCAGGGCGTGTCGTCGCCGCTGGCGGAGATCCCCGGAGTGGACGTGGCCGGCGTCTTCGCCGCGCGCACGGAGGAGTCCATCGAACGGGCGGAACGAGCGGTCCTCGACGGCCTGAGGCGGGCAGCCCGATGACCTTGCCTCTCGTACCGGAGCCGCGTGGACCCGTCACGTCGCCGCACGGCGTCCAGGCCGGATGCCCGCCCCTTGCCGTGCCCGAACCCGGCCCCTTCCGCCACGTCGAGACGCTGTATCTGCCCGAGCCCGGCCAGCCGTCCGCCGACTGCGACCTCGTCGGCGCCTGCACCGGCCGTCAGTCGTCCGCGCCGCACTTCGACTTCCTCCTCGGCGACCGGTGGATGGAGCCGGCCCAGTTCACGCCCGACCGGCTGTACTGGGGCCGCTGGATACTCGCGCACCAGCTGTCGTTCATCACCTGGCGTCTTCTCGGACAGGCTCTCGGCCGGCTCTCGGCGGCGCTGTCCCCGGCCGGATCGGACACCGAGGTACTTGTCGCCCGCGTGGTGGAGCTGACCGAACTGCACTCGTTGCTGTTCATGTACGCGGGAAGCTGCCCACCCGAGGTGTACGTCGCGACCATCCGGCCCGCGATGGCTCGCCAGCACCCGGCTTTCACCGGCCAGTGGGCCCGTGACTACTGGCCCATCCCGGTGCTGCTGCGGTCCCTCCAGGAGTCGGCGCCGGCGGAGGTGACCGGGCCCGTCGACAGCGCGGTTCGCTTCAACCATCAGGTGCACCGCGCTGTCGGCGCGCGGCTGGTGCCTGACGAGAAGTCCCTGTGGAAGGCGTCCGAGCACGAGGACGCGACCTCAGCGCAGAGCGCCGACCTGGCCGACGGCTTCGACTGCTACTTCACCACCGTGCGCAGACCGGTCTGCTCCGCATCCGTGCTGGCTCAGTACCTGCGCCGGCTGGGACAAGCGGCTGCCGACCTGCGCACCCATGGCCTGTACGGCGCCGCGGCTCCCCCCATATCCGCGTTCGTGCCGTCCCCGGAGCGGGAGAGGGCGAAGGCCATGGAGTACGAAGCCGAGGAGCTGCTGCGCCGGGCCGGACGCGCCGTCTGGGCGCACGCGCCGGCCTGACCCCGCTCTTCGGCCCCGTGGGCCCTCTTCACCCCGTCGGCCTTCTTCGCCCCGTGAGCCCTCTTCGGCCCGGGGGTCCGGCACCCCCGCGGGCTCGCGCCGGCGGAGAGTTGCTCAGCCGGCGCGGGCCCGCGGTCCGTGGCGGCGTCGGCCTCCGGCGGGACCACGGCCTGAGGTCACCGACCCAGCTTGTGCATCCAGCCGTGCTCGTCCTCGATCGTGCCGCGCTGGATGTCCAGCAGGGCCTGGCGCAGGCGCAGCGTGACCTCGCCGGGCTCGCCGCCGCCCTGGTTCCACTCGGCGCTGTCGCGCTTGACGGTGCCGACCGGCGTGATCACGGCCGCGGTGCCGCAGGCGAACACCTCGGTGAGGGTGCCGTGCTCGGAGTCGCGCTGCCACTGCTCGACGCTGACGCGCCCCTCCTCGGAGGTGTAGCCGAGGTCGCGGGCGACGGCCAGCAGGGAGTCACGGGTGACGCCCTCCAGGATGGAGCCGGTCAGGGTCGGGGTGATGATCTTGTCGCCGTACACGAAGTACAGGTTCATGCCGCCCAGTTCCTCGACCCACCGGTGCTCGACCGCGTCGAGGTAGCAGACCTGGTCGCAGCCCTTGGCGGCGGCCTCGGCCTGGGCGAGCAGGGACGCGGCGTAGTTGCCGCCGGTCTTGGCGTCGCCCATGCCGCCGGGGACGGCGCGGACGCGGTCCTCGGAGACCCAGATCGACACGGGCTTGACGCCGCCCTGGAAGTAGGCGCCGGCCGGGGAGGCGATGACGATGAACAGGTACTCGTTGGCCGGCTTGACGCCCAGGCCGACCTCGGTGCCGATCATGAACGGGCGCAGGTAGAGGGACTCCTCGCCGCCGTGCGCCGGCACCCAGTCGACGTCCTGGCGGACCAGGGCGTCGCAGGCCTCGATGAACGTCTCGACCGGCAGCTCCGGCATGGCCAGGCGCTTGGCCGAGCGCTGGAACCGCTTGGCGTTCTGGTCGGGGCGGAACATGGCGACCGAGCCGTCGGGCTGGCGGTAGGCCTTCAGGCCCTCGAAGATCTCCTGGGCGTAGTGCAGGACGTTGGTGGCCGGGTCGAGCGGGATCGGCGCGTACGGAACGAGCTGTCCGTCGTGCCAGCCCCGGCCCTCGGTCCACTTGATCGTCACCATGTGGTCGGTGAAGTGCCGGCCGAATCCGGGGTTGGCCAGGATCGCCTCCCGCTCCGCTGCGGCGAGCGGGCGGGCGGAGGGCTTGAGCTCGATCGTGGGCGTCGTCATGGGTAAGCGTCCTTCTCCTGATTCGGGCCGGCGCGGCTCCGGCCTTTCGGCCGGGGTCCGGGGGTCATTCCCCGGGAAACGCAGCACCGGTTGTCGTGACGGGCCGCGCTCACGCCCCTACGTCCAGTCGTCAGTGCTAGGACGTCCGAGCATTCCCTCATGGCCGCGGCTCCGCGTTCGATTATCACGCGTGGCTGCGGACCGAAGGAAACGGGGTGAAAGCGGCCCAGAGGTTGATGGTGGCACCCGACGACCGCATAGGAAAAGCCGCCGGGCGCGGATGCGACCCGGCGGCTTGGTGCGTCGACGGGTCAGCCCGCTACGCGTACCGCGAGCGCGTCGCCGATCTGCGAGGTGCTGCGGGCCGGCAGAGCGCCGCGCTCGGTGAGGTCGGCGGTGACCGCCGCGTCGACGCGGTCGGCCTCGGCGTCGTAGCCGAGGTGACGCAGCAGCAGGGCGACGGACAGGACCGTGGCGGTGGGGTCGGCCTTGCCCTGGCCAGCGATGTCCGGGGCCGAGCCGTGCACCGGCTCGAACATGGACGGGAACTCACGGGCCGGGTTGATGTTGCCGGAGGCGGCCACGCCGATGCCGCCGGAGACGGCCGCGGCGAGGTCGGTGATGATGTCGCCGAAGAGGTTGTCGGTGACGATGACGTCGAAGCGCTCGGGCTGGGTGACGAGGTAGATCGTCGCCGCGTCGACGTGGATGTAGTCGGTCTCGACCTCGGGGTACTCCGCGCCGACCTTGTTGAAGATGTTCGTCCACAGGTGCCCGGCGAAGGTCAGCACGTTGTTCTTGTGGACCAGCGTGAGCTTCTTGCGCGGACGGGCCTGGGCGCGCTCGAAGGCGTCGCGGACCACGCGCTCGACACCGAAGGCCGTGTTGACGGAGACCTCGGTGGCGACCTCGTGCTCGGTGCCCTTGCGGATGGTGCCGCCGTTGCCCGTGTAGGGGCCCTCGGTGCCCTCGCGGACGACGACGAAGTCGATCTGCGGCTGGCCGGCGAGCGGGGTGGCGACGCCCGGCAGCAGCTTGGAGGGACGCAGGTTGACGTGGTGGTCGAAGGCGAAGCGGAGCTTCAGCAGGAACCCGCGCTCCAGGACGCCGGACGGTACGCTCGGGTCGCCGATCGCGCCGAGCAGGATGGCGTCGTGCCGCTTCAGCGCGTCGAGGTCGGCGTCGGTGAGGGTCTCACCGGTGGCGTGGTAGCGCCTGGCCCCGAAGTCGTACTCCTTGGTCTCCAGCTTCACATCCTGCGGAAGCGCGGCGGAGAGCACCTTGAGGCCTTCGGCCACGACTTCCTGGCCGATTCCGTCACCCGGGATCACTGCGAGATCGATGCTGCGAGACATGTCGGCACCCTACTCCTCGTCCCATGGAATGACACGAAGCGTCCGCCATTCGGACTCCCGTAGGCGTCGATGTCACCCTGTCGACTGGCGTTCACCCGTATGTGGGGCAGGTGTCGGTATCCGGTGGAAACTTGCCCGGCATGGAGACCCCCGACGTCGGTATCCCGCGCAGGCTCGCCGAGCGGATGAGCATGGCCGAGCAGTACGAGTACCTGCGCGACCGCATGGTCCGCCGCCGCACCCTGGTGACGGCCGGCGCGGTGGCGGGCGGGGCCCTGGCGGGCGGTCTGCTCACCGGCTGTTCCTCCTCGTCCGGTGCGGCGGGACAACCGGCGCCTGCCACCTCGCGGGTGTCCGGTTCGGTGGTGCGGCCCTTCGGCCGCCATCTCGCCTTCGGGGCCGATCCGCGCACCTCGATGGGGATCTCCTGGCAGGTGCCGTTCGCGGTCCGGCGGCCGTACGTGCGGGTCGGTACGCGCCCGGACGACCTCGGCCGCCGCGTCGAGGCCGAGGTGCGCCCTCTGCACACGCCGGGGGTGGAGGGCGCGCGCCCGGCGGTCGAGCAGTACTACGTGCACGCGGCGCTGGACGGCCTCGCGCCGGGCACGACGTACTACTACGGCGTCGGTCACGAGGGCTGGGACCCGGCGGCCCCCGCCCACCGCGCGACCATCACCGAGTTCCGCACCGCGCCCGCGGCACCGGAACAGTTCGTGTTCACGGCCTTCGGCGACCAGGGCGTGGGCACGGCCGCGAACGCCAACGACCACCTCCTGCTGCGCCGCGGGCCCGCCTTCCATCTGCACGCCGGCGACATCTGCTACGCGGACGTCAACGGGACGGGCCACACCTCGGACGGCTACGACCCCACGTTCTGGGACCTGTTCCTCCAGCAGACCGAACCGGTCGCGCGCTCGGTGCCGTGGATGGTGACGACCGGCAACCACGACATGGAGGCCTGGTACTCACCGGACGGCTACGGCGGTCAGCTCGCCCGCTTCTCCCTGCCGCAGACGGGCTTCGACCCCCACGGGACGCCGGGCGCCTACGCGTTCACCTACGGCAACGCCGCCTTCGTGGCGCTGGACGCCAACGACGTGTCGTACGAGATCCCCGTCAACCTCGGTCACAGCGGCGGCCGGCAGACGAAGTGGCTGGACGCCACGCTCGGCGAGCTGCGCGGGACGCAGGGGGTCGACTTCATCGTGGTCTTCTTCCACCACTGCGCGTACTCGACCTCGCAGCACGCCTCGGACGGCGGGGTGCGGGCCGAGTGGCTGCCGCTGTTCGAGCGGCACCGGGTGGACCTGGTGATCAACGGGCACAACCACGTGTACGAGCGCACGGACGCCGTCAGGGGCGGGTCGGTGGGCCGGGCGGTGCCCGTGGGCGGTTCGACCGACCCCGCGCGGGACGGCATCGTGTACGTCACCGCGGGCGGCGGGGGCCGGGATCTGTACGGCTTCCCCTCGGGGGCCGCGGACAGCTACGAGGGGCACGTCACCCGGCACGAGGCCGTGGAGACCTTCCACTGGGCCAAGGGCAAGGAGCGCGCACCGGAGACGGCCCACTGGTCGCGGGTGCGCTACACCGGCTTCTCACTCCTGTCGGTGGAGGTGCGGCCGGGCCCGTCCCCGCGACTGGAGGTGTCGGCCCTGGCGCAGGACGGCCGGCGGATCGACCGTTTCGAGGTGCGGCCCGGCGGCTGAGGTCCTGAGGGACTGACGGACTGACGGACTGACAGACTCACGGACTGAGGGCGAGCCGCACCCCGGGGGATGCGGCTGCCCGCGGTCGTGCGGTGTCCGGCTCAGTGGCCGGTGGCACCGCCGTTGTCGCGGAGGTCGAGGGCGCGCTGCAGGGCGTCCGCGGCCCGCTTGCGCTCGGTCTCGCTCGTGCGGGACGCGTGACGGACTCGGCGGCGGCTGGTCGTCTCGGCCATGAGAGATCCACTCCTTCGAACATGCTGGAGCACGGCAACAGGGGGGTTACGAGACGCCGTGGCGGTGACCGGCCCGCAGGGGTTGCCTGCACAGGGCCCGGCTCACGACCGCCATTCGCTTGATCGAGCGAGTCGTTCGGCTCCTACAAAACTAAGGGAGCCGGACGCGTCTGTCTGCATAAATACTCGGGCTTCCTAGTATCTGAGACGGCCGACCAGGTCACACCACTGTGACCTGCGCTTTTCCCGATCGAACCCTCGTGCGGCGGTGCGTCCGCCGCGTCATGCGCGCAAGGTCAGAGCGCGCTCGCGATCGCGCTCCGGAAACCGTCGGGGTCCTCCGCCCATGGCAGATGCCCGGCGTCCGGCAGGATCACCCGCCGGGAGCGCGGCAGGGCCTTGGCGAGGGAGTCGACGGCGGAGCGCGGGCGGATGTCCCGGGCGCCGTCGACGATCAGGACGGGCACGTCGAGGCCCTGGCAGGCGGTGTACAGCTCAGGGGTGCCCCAGGTCTGTTTGCGCTCGTCGTTCAGGGCGCCGCCGCAGGACTCGTTGACGCCGAGCCAGGGCTCCGCCATGCGTCCGGCGCTCTCCAGGGCACGGTCGCGGTCCTCGAACTCGGTGGACCAGCGCAGCACGGCGAGTTCCCGCTCCTGGTCCCGCGTGCGCCCGGCCAGGGCCCCCAGCTTCTTCCAGCGGGCGAGGCGTTCGGGGTGGTCGGCGAGCCGGGACAGGTAGGCCGCCCGGTACGCGGGGTGCCAGTCGGCGTCCGGGCCGATCCCGATCCCGGACACGTACAGCAGGGCACCGACCCGCTCCGGGTGCGCGAGGGTGTAGCTCAGCGCGAGCTGGGCGCCCCAGGAGTGGCCGAGCAGCGCCATCCGGCCGAGCCCGTAGTGCTGTCGTACGGCGTCCAGATCCGCCACGAACCGCTCGGTGCTCCACGGCCCCGCGCACCGCTCGGAGCGCCCGCAGCCGCGCTGGTCCCAGCGGATCACCGGGGTGACGTCCGCGAGCAGTGCGGCCACCTCGCCGAACATGTCCCACAGGCCCGGTCCGCCATGACACAGCACCAGCGGATCGCCCGCACCGCCCGAGCGCTCGGTCCACAGCCGTACGCCGTCGTCGGTCATCACCGTCATGGCACCAGTGTGACGAACCGGACATGGCTACGGGCCGGAAAGCCTGCTCGGAGGTCAGGCTTTCCGGCCCGGGATCGCGGGGGCCGGTCAGCCCATGTGCGGGTAGGAGTAGTCGGTCGGCGCGACCAGCGTCTCCTTGATGGCGCGGGCCAGGGTCCAGCGCAGGAGGTTCTGCGGGGCGCCGGCCTTGTCGTTGGTGCCGGAGGCGCGGCCACCGCCGAAGGGCTGCTGGCCGACGACGGCGCCGGTCGACTTGTCGTTGATGTAGAAGTTGCCCGCCGCGTAGCGGAGCTTCTCCATCGTGTGGGCCGCGGCGGCACGGTCGCCCGAGATGACCGAGCCGGTCAGGGCGTAGTCGGAGACCGACTCCATCTGCTCCAGCATCTCGTCGTACTTGTCGTCCTCGTAGACGTGGATGCCAAGAACCGGGCCGAAGTACTCGGTGCGGAAGATCTCGTTCTCCGGGTCGGAGGACTCGATCACGGTCGGGCGGACGAAGTAGCCGACCGAGTCGTCGTAGCTGCCGCCCGCGACGATCGTGCAGGTCGGGTCCTGCTGGGCGCGGTCGATCGCGGCCTTGTTCTTGGCGAAGGCACGGTCGTCGATCACGGCGCCGATGAAGTGCGACAGGTCGGTGACGTCACCCATCGTCAGACCGTCGATCTCGGCCGCGAACTCCTCCTTGAAGCCCGAGTTCCAGATGGAGGCCGGGATGTAGGCGCGGGAGGTGGCCGAGCACTTCTGGCCCTGGTACTCGAAGGCGCCGCGGGTGAGGGCGGTCTTCAGGACGGCGCGGTCGGCGCTCGGGTGGGCGACCAGGAAGTCCTTGCCGCCGGTCTCGCCGACCAGACGCGGGTAGGTGCGGTACTTGTCGATGTTGTTGCCGACGGTCTTCCACAGGTGCTGGAAGGTCTTCGTCGAGCCGGTGAAGTGGATGCCGGCGAGGTCGCGGTGCTCCAGGGCGACCTTGGAGACCTCGATGCCGTCGCCGGTGACGAGGTTGATGACGCCCTTGGGCAGACCGGCCTCCTCCAGGAGCCGCATGAGCAGCACGGCGGCGTGGGTCTGGGTCGGGGACGGCTTCCACACCACGACGTTGCCCATCAGCGCCGGCGCGGTGGGCAGGTTGCCCGCGATGGCGCTGAAGTTGAACGGCGTGATCGCGTAGACGAAGCCTTCGAGCGGGCGGTGGTCGAGGCGGTTCCAGACGCCCGGGGAGTTCGCCGGGGGCTGCTCGGCGAGGATCTGGCGGGCGTAGTGGACGTTGAAGCGCCAGAAGTCGACCAGCTCGCAAGGGGTGTCGATCTCGGCCTGCTGGGCGGTCTTGGACTGGCCCAGCATGGTGGAGGCGGCGATGGTCTCGCGCCATGGGCCGGCGAGCAGCTCGGCGGCGCGCAGGATGATCGCGGCGCGGTCGTCGAAGGCCATCGCGCGCCAGGCCGGCGCGGCGGCCAGGGCCGCGTCGACGGCGTCCTGGGCGTCCGCCTGCGTGGCGTGCCGGCCGGTGCCGATGACGGCCTTGTGGTTGTGCGGCTGGACGACCTGGAAGGCCTCGCCGCCGCCCATCCGCTTCTCGCCGCCGATGGTCATCGCCAGGTCGATCGGGTTCTCGGCCAGCTCCTTGAGCTTGGCCTCCAGCCGGGCGCGCTCGGGCGAACCGGGGGCGTAGCCGTGCACCGGCTCGTTGACGGGGGTGGGGACCTGGGTCACAGCGTCCATGAGATCCGTAACTCCTTTTGCGTGAGCGGGTGTTCGGTTTCAGCCCTTGCTGATCATGCTGCGCACGAAGAACCGCAGGTTCGCGGGCTTCTCCGCCAGGCGGCGCATGAAGTAGCCGTACCAGTCGGTTCCGTACGCGGTGTAGACGCGCATGCGGTGGCCCTCGGCGGCCAGGCGCAGGTGTTCGTCGCTGCGGATGCCGTAGAGCATCTGGAACTCGTACTCGTCGAGCTTGCGTCCTGCGAGGTGGGCGAGTTCCTGGGCGATGGCGATCAGGCGCGGGTCGTGGGACCCGATCATCGGGTAGCCCTCGCCCTCCATCAGCGTCTTCAGGATGCGCACATAGGCCTTGTCGATCTCGTGCTTCTGCTGGTAGGCGACCTCGGCGGGCTCCTTGTAGGCGCCCTTGACGAGACGCACACGGCTACCGGCGTCGGCGAGGCGGCGGGCGTCGGCCTCGGTACGGAAGAGGTAGGCCTGGATGACGCAGCCGGTCTGCGGGAAGTCCTTCCGCAGCTCCTCGTGGATGGCGAACATCGAGTCGAGGGTGGTGTGGTCCTCGGCGTCCAGCGTGACGGTCGTCCCGATGGCGGCGGCGGCCTCGACGACGGGGCGGACGTTGGCGAGGGCCAGCTCGTGGCCGCCCTCCAGCGCTTGGCCGAACATCGAGAGCTTGACGGACATCTCGACCTTCTCGCCGAGTCCGAGGTCCTTGAGGTGCTCGATCAGGTCCAGGTAGGCGTCCCGGGCGGCGGTGGCCTGCTCCGGGGTGGTGATGTCCTCGCCGACGACGTCCATCGTCAGCTCCAGGCCCCTGGCCGTCAGGTCCCGGATGATCGGGACGATGTCGGTCACGGCCTCGCCGGGGATGAAGCGGTCGACGACCTGCTTCGTCACCGGGGCCGCCGAGATCAGACGACGCATCCGGTCGCTGCGCGACGCGGCGAGAATCACGGGACCCAGCACGGGGCACCTCCACAACAAAAGCACCGAAGACGGCCGCAGACCGACGATTCGGGTACGGCACGGAGAACCACCGTGAAACCTAAGGATCTCTCCGATCGTCTGCCATCGACAGCTGTCACGCATCCGTTCCCCGGTTCTCAGACAGATGTATGAAGGCGCCCGGAAATGCGGGAGAATGCAGCGGTGACGTCGGATGGTGGAGCGTTTCACCGCGCGGGTGACTACCAGGAGCTGGTGGACGAGATCTCGGAGCTTCTGGGCGTTCCGGCGACCCTGGAGAACCGGGACTTCGAGCTGATCGCCTTCGGCGCGTACGACAGTGAGGGCGAGCTGGACGCGTCGGCGCTGGACCCGGTGCGCACCCGCTCGATCCTGACCCGGCGCTCCACGGCGGCGGTGCGGGCGTGGTTCGAGGGGTTCGGCATCACGCGCGCGACCGGGCCGGTGCGGATCCCGCCGACTCCGGAGGCCGGCGTCTACCGGGGCCGGATCTGTCTGCCGGTGCGCCATCGGGGCGTCGTCCTCGGTTATGTCTGGCTGCTGGACGACGACCCGGGTCCGACGGAGGCGCAACTGGCCGCCGCCATGCGGGTGACGGGCCGGATCGGCGCGCTGCTCGCCGACGAGGCGCGGGCCGGCGCCGGTCTGGGCCGGGAACTGCGGGCGGTGCTCACCGCGGAGCGGGGCTGGCAGCAGGACATGGCGGTGGCCGAACTGCGCACGGCGCTCGGTGCCCGCGCGGACGGCCCGCACACCGTGGTGTGCCTGGCCCCGTGGCCCTCGGCCGACCCGGACGACGCCCCCTCGGCCCGTACGGTCCCGCACGCCACGGCGCTGTGCACGGTGCCGTGGGGCGCCACCGCGCAGAGCCTCGCGGTGCTGGTCCGGCTCCGCTCGACGGACGTGGACGCGCCGGCCCTGACGGCCGCCGCGCGCCTGCTGAAGGAGGCGGAGGGCGCCCGGGGGACGCGCGGCGCGCGGGTCACGCCGACCGCCGGTGCCACGCCGGCCGCCGGTGCCATGCCCGCCGCCGGAGTCGGTGAACCCCGTGTCGGCCTGGTCGAGCTGGGGACGATCTGGCAGGAGGCGTCCGCCGCCGCGCGCGCCGCGCTGGCCGAGCCGCGGCTCGGGCCGGTCGCCGAGTGGCGGCGCGTCGGGCCGTACCGGCTGCTGACCGCGCTGCCCCCGGAGTCCGCCCTCGACCCGGCGGTCGGCCCGCTCCTCTCCCCCGCCCAGCAGGAGCTGGCCCGCACCGCGGAGGTCTATCTCGACTGCGCGGGCCAGGCCGGCCGCACGGCCGCCGAACTGGGCATCCACCGCCAGACGCTGTACTACCGGCTGTCCCGGGTGGAGCGGCTGACGGGCCTGGACCTGGACGACGGCGAGGACCGGCTGCTGCTGCACATGGCGCTGAAGCGGGCGCGGCTGACCTGAGGGGTCAGCTCCGCCCGGCCGCCTCGACGACCTGGCGCAGCCCCTCGGTGAGCGCGTCGCCGTCGGCGGCGGTCTTCGGGTCGAAGGACCACTGGGCGATGAGCCCGGTCATCAGTGTCAGGTAGAAGCGGCCGAGGGTGTCCGCCGTCTCGTCGGAGACCTCGTCCTCCGGCAGACCCATCAGCAGCGACACGAGGCCGCGCCCGCCCTCGCGCTGCGCACGGGCCAAGTGCTCGCGGACCCCGGACAGTTCGATGGTCATGACCTCCATGCTGAGCCGCCAGACGGAGCCGGGTTCGCGCATGGTGTCGACGATGTTCGACCACACCCACCGGAAGCGTTCCAGAGACCCGGGCGCACCCTCCTGCGCGGCGATCTCCTCCTCGCCGAAGGCGTCGGACATGTTCTCCACCAGGGCGACGTAGGCCTGCGCGAGCAGGGCGTCCTTCGAGCCGTAGTGGTAGCCGATCGAGGCCAGGTTGGTCCCGGACTCCTTCACGATGTCGCGCGCGGTGGTGCGCGCGAACCCCTTCTGGAGCAGGCAGCGCTTGGCGCCCTCCAGCAGATCCTCACGGTGTCCCATGCGGGCCACTGTACCCGCGATCCATACAACCGTCCTAGACGAACGATTTATACGTCCGTACTAGACACACGTTTAAGACGTCCGTACAGTCGCTGCCATGACGCACTCGACGCACACCAACTCCCTTGCCGGGCGCGCCGGTCGGCGCGAATGGACCGCCCTCTGCGTGCTGATGCTGCCGCTGCTGCTGGTCTCGATGGACGTCTCGGTCCTCTACTTCGCCATCCCGGCGATCAGCGCGGACCTGGAGCCGAGCGGCACCCAGCAGCTGTGGATCTTCGACGTCTACGGCTTCGTCCTGGCCGGCCTGCTGATGACGATGGGCTCGCTCGGCGACCGCATCGGCCGCCGCAGGCTCCTGCTGATCGGCGCCGCCTCCTTCGGCGCCGCCTCCTTGGTCGCCGCCTACGCCGACAGCGCCGAGACCCTGATCGCGGCCCGCGCCGTCCTCGGCCTCGGCGGGGCGACCCTGATGCCCTCGACCATGGCGCTGGTCCGCACGATGTTCACCGACCCCGGTCAGCGCGCGAAGGCGATCGGCGTCTGGTCCGGCGTGATGACCGGCGGCGTCGCACTCGGCTCGGTCCTCAGCGGTGTCCTGGTCCAGTACTTCTGGTGGGGCTCGGTCTTCCTGGTCAATCTGCCCGCGATGGCGCTGCTGCTGGTGCTGGGCCCGATCCTGCTGCCCGAGTCGAAGAACCCGGCCCCCGGCCGCTTCGACCTCCTGAGCGTCCCGCTGTCGCTGGCCGCCGTGCTCCCCGTGATCTACGGCCTGAAGGAGATCCCCTCCGAGGGCTGGCACCCGCAGTACGTCGTCTGTGTCACCGTCGGTCTGCTCTTCGCGGCCCTGTTCGTCCACCGCCAGCGCACGGCGGCCTCACCGATGATCTCGCCCGAGCTGTTCCGCGGTCGCGGCTTCGCCCCCGCCGTCCTGCTCAACCTCGTCTCGTCCTTCGCGATGATGGGATCGGTGTACTTCACCACGCAGTACCTGCAGTCGGTGCTCGGCAAGAGCGCCATGGAGGCGGCCCTGTGGGCGCTGCTGCCGTCGGTGCCGATCGGCATGGCCGCTCCGGCGGCGACCGCCCTGGTCCAGAAGGGCGTCGACCGCGCCCACGTGGTCACCGCGGGCTTCGCCGTCGCGGCGGCCGGCTACGGGATGCTGGCCCTGGCCGGCACGGACTCCCTCTGGCTCGTCCTCGCCGCGTGCGCCGTCCTCGCCTCCGGCATCGTCATGGTGATGTCCCAGATGACGGACCTCGCCCTCGGCGCGGCCCCGGTGGAGAAGGCGGGCGCCGCGTCCTCCCTGCTGGAGACGGGCGCGGAGTTCGGCGGCGCGCTCGGCATGGCGGCCCTCGGTTCCATCGGCACCGCGCTCTACCGCCACGACATCCCGGCCTCGGCGCCGTCCGCCGCGCACGAGACCCTCGGCGGCGCCCTGGCCGTCGCCGCCCACCTCCCGGGGCGCGCGGGAGACGCCCTGGCCACGGCGGCCCGCGAGGCGTTCACCCACGGGATGCAGGGCGCGGCGACGGCGGGCGCCGCGGTTCTCGTCCTCGCGGCGATCGCGGCGACGGTGACCCTGCGGGGCATGCGGGTCCGGCAGACCCCGGCCGAGGAGCCGAAGGAGACGGCCACGGTCTGAGCCCCGCCCGGCACACGGTACGCAGAAGGCGCCGGGCCGGCTGGAACTGTCCAGCCGGCCCGGCGCCTTCGGGGTCGAGGTCAGACCAGGTTCACCGAGCGGGCGGACGCCGCGCCGATCTCCTCGGCGACCTCGGCCAGAACGCCCGGGGCGACGGTGTCGTCGACGGTCAGCACGGCCAGCGCCTCGCCGCCCACCGCGGCACGCGCGACCTGCATGCCGGCGATGTTGAGACCCGCCTCGCCGAGGATGCGGCCGACGGTGCCGACGACACCGGGGCGGTCCTCGTAGCGCAGGACGAGCATGTGCTCGGCGAGCGCGAGGTCGACGTCGTAGTCACCGATCGCGACGATCTTCTGGAGGTGCTTCGGACCGGCCAGCGTGCCGGAGACCGACACCTCCTCGCCGGTGCCGAGCGTGCCGCGCACGGTGACCACGTTGCGGTGGTCGGCCGACTCCGAGCTGGTGGTCAGGCGCACCTCGACACCGCGCTCCTGAGCGAACAGCGGCGCGTTGACGTAGCTCACGGTCTCGTCGACGACGTCCTCGAAGACACCCTTGAGCGCGGACAGCTCCAGCACCTTCACGTCGTGCTGGGTGATCTCGCCGTAGACCTCGACGTCCAGGCGGACCGCGACCTCACCGGCGAGCGCGGTGAAGATGCGGCCGAGGCGCTCGGCGAGCGGCAGACCCGGCTTGACGTCCTCGGCGATGACACCGCCCTGGACGTTCACCGCGTCCGGCACCAGCTCACCGGCGAGCGCGAGGCGCACCGACTTGGCGACGGCGATACCGGCCTTCTCCTGCGCCTCGTCGGTGGACGCGCCGAGGTGCGGGGTGCACACGACCTCGTCCAGCTCGAACAGCGGGGAGTCGGTGCAGGGCTCCTTGGCGTACACGTCGAGGCCGGCGCCGGCGACCCGGCCCTCCTTCAGCGCCGCGTACAGCGCCGCCTCGTCGACGATGCCGCCGCGGGCCGCGTTGACGACGCGCACGGTGGGCTTGACCCGGCGCAGCGCCTCGTCGCCGATCAGGCCGAGAGTCTCGGGGGTCTTCGGCAGGTGGACGGTGATGAAGTCGGAGACCTCCAGCAGCTCGTCCAGCGACAGCACCTTGACGCCCATCTGCGCGGCGCGCGCGGGCTGCACGTAGGGGTCGTAGGCGACGACCTTCATGCCGAAGGCGGACATGCGCTGGGCGACCAGGGCGCCGATGCGGCCGAGGCCGACGACACCGAGGGTCTTCTCGGCCAGCTCCACACCCGTGTACTTGCTGCGCTTCCACTCACCGTTCTTCAGCGCGGCGTTGGCCTGCGGGATGTTGCGGGCGGTGGCGAGGATCAGACCGCAGGCCAGCTCGGCGGCGGTCACGATGTTGGACGTCGGCGCGTTCACGACCATCACGCCGGCCTTGGTGGCGGACGCGACGTCCACGTTGTCGAGGCCGACACCCGCGCGGGCGACGACCTTGAGCTTCTTCGCGGCGGCGATGGCCTCGGCGTCGACCTTGGTGGCGGAGCGGATCAGGATCGCGTCGACTTCGGCGATCGCCGGCAGCAGTTCGGCGCGGTCGGCGCCGTTGCAGTGCCGGATCTCGAAGTCGGGTCCGAGCGCGTCGACAGTCGCGGGCGACAGCTCTTCAGCGATGAGTACGACGGGTTTCGAGCTCACGTGAGGTCCTCACAAGTCCAGAGCATGCGGACGGCCGTCCCGACGGCCGCAGGCGGAGGAGGGGCTAGCCGCGGAAGACGCACGACGCTGTGGGCCTGACGCGTTGGTGTGCAGCAGTCTAGTAGCGCCACGGAGGCCGTCTTGCGCCTCTGCGGAAGGATCACCCGTCCGGGGCTGGACGGGGTGGACAAAGGGGGCCGGAGCAATCTGCTCCGACCCCCCTGGCATGAGGCTTACGCCTCCTCGTTGACCCAGCTCATCAGCTTGCGCAGCTGCTTGCCGGTGGTCTCCAGCAGGTGCTCGGAGTCCTGCTTCTTGTACTCGTTGTACTTCTTCAGACCGCCGTGGTACTCGTCCATCCAGTTACGGGCGAACGTGCCGTCCTGGATCTCGGCGAGGACCTGCTTCATCTCGGCCTTGGTGGCGTCGGTGATGATCCGCGGGCCGGTGACGTAGTCGCCCCACTCGGCGGTCTCGGAGACGGACCAGCGCATCTTCTCCAGGCCGCCCTCGTACATGAGGTCGACGATCAGCTTCAGCTCGTGCAGGCACTCGAAGTAGGCGATCTCGGGCTGGTAGCCCGCCTCGACCAGGGTCTCGAAGCCCGCCTTGACCAGGGCGGAGGTGCCGCCACACAGCACGGCCTGCTCACCGAACAGGTCGGTCTCGGTCTCCTCGGTGAAGGTCGTCTTGATGACACCGGCGCGGGTGCCGCCGATGGCCTTGGCGTACGACAGGGCGAGCGCGAAGGCGCCACCGGTGGCGTCCTGCTCGACGGCCGCGATGGCGGGGACGCCGCGACCCTCCTCGTACTGGCGGCGGACCAGGTGGCCCGGACCCTTCGGGGCGACCAGGGCGACGTCCACACCGGCCGGGGGCTTGATGAAGCCGAAGCGGACGTTGAAACCGTGGGCGAAGAAGAGGGCGTCGCCGTCGTTCAGGTTGGGGGCGATGGACTCCTCGTAGACCTGGGCCTGGATCGGGTCCGGGATCAGGATCATGATGACGTCGGCCTCGGCGGCGGCCTCCGCCGGGGTCACCACGCGCAGGCCCTGCTCCTCGGCCTTGGCCTTGGACTTGGAGCCCTCGTGCAGACCGACGCGGACGTCGACACCCGAGTCCCGCAGCGACAGCGCGTGGGCGTGGCCCTGGCTGCCGTAGCCGATGACCGCGACCTTGCGGCCCTGGATGATGGACAGGTCGGCGTCAGCGTCGTAGAACAGCTCGGCCACTTTGGGTTCTCTCCTTGGTGTGCAGGTTGTGCGTCCCACCGTATGCCGGTGGGGGGAAGGGAAGTCTGAGGGTCTCGCCATCCGGTCGGCGCGCGTCGTCCCGGCCGACCGGACAGGGCGTCATGCGGACCGGTCGAGTGCGCGCAGCGAGCGGTCGGTGATCGAACGCGCGCCACGCCCGATCGCGATCGTGCCGGACTGGACCAGCTCCTTGATGCCGTACGGCTCCAGCATCTTGAGCATGGCGGACAGCTTGTCACTCGATCCGGTGGCCTCGATGGTCACGGCCTCCGGGGAGACGTCGACGGTCTTGGCGCGGAACAGCTGGACGATCTCCACGATCTGGGAGCGCGTCTCGTTGTCGGCGCGCACCTTCACCAGGACGAGTTCGCGCTGGACGGCCGAACCGGGTTCCAGCTCGACGATCTTCAGCACCTCGACGAGCTTGTTGAGCTGCTTGGTGACCTGCTCCAGCGGCAGTTCCTCGACGCCCACGACGATGGTGATGCGGGAGATGTCGGGGTGCTCGGTGACGCCGACCGCGAGCGAGTCGATGTTGAAGCCGCGGCGGGAGAACAGGGCGGCGATGCGGGCCAGGATGCCCGGCTTGTTCTCCACCAGGACGGAGAGCGTGTGCTTGGACATTTCTCGTTCGTCTCTCTCGGTCGTCTCTCGTTCGTCGTCTCGCTCAGTCGTCTTCGCTGTCGCCGAAGTCGGGGCGGACGTCCCGGGCGGCCATGATCTCGTCGTTGGAGGTGCCGGCGGCGACCATCGGCCACACCATCGCGTCCTCGTGGACGATGAAGTCGATGACGACCGGGCGGTCGTTGATGGAGTTCGCCTCGTCGATGACCTTGTCCAGGTCCTCGGGCCGCTCGCAGCGCAGGCCCACGCAGCCCATGGCCTCGGACAGCTTCACGAAGTCCGGGACCCGGGTACCCCGGGCGGCCGGGTTCACGTCGTCCGGGCCGCTGTGCAGCACGGTGTTGGAGTAGCGCTGGTTGTAGAACAGGGTCTGCCACTGGCGGACCATCCCGAGGGCGCCGTTGTTGATGATGGCGACCTTGATCGGGATGTTGTTCAGGGCGCAGGTGGTCAGTTCCTGATTGGTCATCTGGAAGCAGCCGTCGCCGTCGATCGCCCAGACCGTGCGGTCCGGCATGCCGGCCTTGGCGCCCATCGCGGCCGGGACCGCGTAGCCCATCGTTCCGGCGCCGCCGGAGTTCAGCCAGGTGGCGGGCTGCTCGTACTGGACGAAGTGCGCGGACCACATCTGGTGCTGGCCGACGCCCGCGGCGAAGATCGTGCCCTGGGGGGCGAGCTGCCCGATCCGCTCGATGACCTGCTGCGGGGCCAGGGAGCCGTCCTCGGGCTGGTCGTAGCCGAGCGGGTAGGTGTCGCGCCAGCGGTTCAGGTCGCTCCACCAGGCGGTGTAGTCGCCCTTGCTGCCCTCGCTGTGCTCCTTCTGCACGGCCTGGACCAGGTCGGCGATGACCTCGCGGGCGTCACCGACGATCGGCACGTCGGCCTCGCGGTTCTTGCCGATCTCGGCCGGGTCGATGTCGGCGTGGACGATCTTGGCGTACGGGGCGAAGCTGTCGAGCCTGCCGGTGACGCGGTCGTCGAAACGGGCTCCGAGGGCGATGATCAGGTCGGCCTTCTGCAGCGCGGTGACGGCGGTGACCGCACCGTGCATGCCCGGCATTCCCACGTGCAGCGGGTGGCTGTCGGGGAACGCGCCGAGCGCCATCAGGGTGGTGGTGACGGGCGCTCCGGTGAGTTCGGCGAGGACCTTCAGCTCGGCGGTGGCCCCCGCCTTGAGGACGCCGCCGCCGACGTACAGGACGGGCCGCCTGGCGGAGGTGATCAGCTTGGCGGCCTCGCGGATCTGCTTGGCGTGCGGCTTGGTCACCGGGCGGTAGCCGGGCAGGTCCATGGTGGGCGGCCAGGAGAAGGTGGTCTTCGCCTGGAGGGCGTCCTTGGCGATGTCGACCAGGACCGGACCCGGGCGGCCGGTGGAGGCGATGTGGAACGCCTGCGCGATGACCCGCGGGATGTCCTCGGCCTTGGTGACCAGGAAGTTGTGTTTGGTGATCGGCATCGTGATGCCGACGATGTCCGCCTCCTGGAAGGCGTCCGTGCCGATCGCCTTGGAGGCGACCTGGCCGGTGATCGCGACCAGCGGCACCGAGTCCATGTGGGCGTCGGCGATCGGCGTGACCAGGTTGGTGGCGCCGGGGCCCGAGGTGGCCATGCAGACGCCGACCTTGCCGGTGGCCTGCGCGTAGCCGGTGGCCGCGTGGCCGGCACCCTGCTCGTGCCGGACCAGCACGTGACGGACCCGGGTGGAGTCCATCATCGGGTCGTACGCGGGGAGGATCGCACCGCCGGGAATGCCGAATACCGTCTCAGCGCCGACCTCCTCGAGGGAGCGGATGAGGGACTGCGCACCCGTGACGTGCTCGACGGGCGCGGACTGCTGTCCTCCGGAACGGGGCCGCGGCTGCGGATGGTGGGCCCCGGTGGCCTGCTCGGTCATCGGCATTCTCTTCTCGATGCTGAGGGTTTTTGCGAGGTTTGTTCGGAGTTGGACTGCCGCACGAATGGTGCTCGTGCAACAAAAAACCCCTCGTGCCGTAAGGCAAGCGAGGGGAGCGCGTCGGTGTGGTGGGCGCTGGGGATTGCGGAGCGTTCTCCGGTGTGTCCCAGCTCAGCCGACGCGCTGTCCAAGTACGAGAATTCGGGTGCGCATGGAACTGACCCTCTCCCCGACGTGCACCTAGTGTCAAGTGGGTGGGACAGGCGTCTCATTATGTGAACGAAGGGCACTTCCACCTCCGAGGACAGCGGCGGACACACCCCCTGTGTACACCCCCGCGCCGCCCCTTTGCAGGGCCCGCTCGCCTCCCGTGTGTCCCTGCGGCTCGCGCACCCCGCCCACGAGGGCCGGTTCGGCCGGTGCGCCCGGTACCGGGTAGTGGCCGGAACCGAGCGCCCGGCGCAGCCGGTACTCGTCCAGCGGGCCGGCGAACGCCATGCCCTGCCCGTGCGTGCAGCCCATCGCGCGCAGCGCCACGACCTGTTCCGGCCGGTCCACGCCCTCGGCGACGGACGGCAGCCCGAGATCGCAGGCGATGCGCAGCAGCCCGCCGGTGATCTTGTGCAGTCGCGCGGACTCCACGACGCCCTCGACCAGGCCCCGGTCCAGCTTGAGGATGTCCACGGGCAGTCTTCTGAGGGCCGCGATGGCCGCGTGGCCGGTGCCGAAGCCGTCCAGCGCGATCCGTACCCCGAGCCGGTTCAGGGCGGTCAGCCGGCGTTCCAGATCGTCCAGGCAGATCCTGGGGTCGGTGTCGGCCAGCTCGACCACCAGCGCGCCGGGCGGCAGCCCGTGCCGGGTCAGCAGCGCCTCGATGGAGCCGAGCGGCATCGAGCGGTCCAGCAGCCGCCGGGCGCTCATCCGTACGGCCACGGGTACGGCGAGCCCGGCCGCGGCCCGCTCGGCGGCCTCCTCCACGGCCTCCTGGAGGATCCAGCGCTCCAGCTCCGCCGTCTTGTCGCCGTCCTCGGCCACCCGGAGGAACTCGGCCGGGGTGAACAGCACGCCCTGGGAGGAGCGCCAGCGCGCGTGCGTGGCGACCGTCGTGATCCGGCCGCTGTCCAGGCACACCACGGGCTGGTGCAGCAGGGCGAACTCGCCGTCGTGCAGCGCGGCCCGCAGCCGGGTGGCCAGCTCCGCCTTGCGTACGACGTCCTGCTGCATCTGCGGCCGGTACAGCTCGACGCGGCCCTTGCCGGCCGCCTTCGCCCGGTACATGGCGAGGTCGGCGTTGCGCAGCAGTTCGCCCGCGCCGAGGCCGGGCTCGGCGAAGGCGACGCCGATGGAGGCGTTGACCCGGACGTCGTTGGTGTCGATGGCGTACGGCTGGGAGAGGGTCCCTCTGAGGCGGTCGGCCAGCTCCAGGATGTTCCGCTCCCGGGCGGCGCGGTCCCGGCTGCCGTCCCCGGTGATCAGGGCCGCGAACTCGTCGCCGCCGAGGCGGGCGGCGGTGTCGCCCTGCCGGACGGCGTCCTGGAGTCTGCGGGCGGCCTGGACGAGCAGTTCGTCGCCGGCCTGGTGGCCGATCGTGTCGTTGACGGCCTTGAAGCCGTCCAGGTCGATGAAGAGCACGGCCGTGCCGCACGGGGCGGCGCCCCGGTCGGTGGCGCGGCGGCCGGACAGGGCCTGCTGCACGCGCCGGGTGAACAGGGCGCGGTTGGGCAGGTCGGTGAGCGGGTCGTGCTCGGCGTTGTGCTGGAGCTGGGCCTGCAGCCGCACCCGCTCGGTCACGTCCCGGCTGTTGAAGATGAGGCCGCCGTGGTGGCGGTTGACGGTGGACTCGACGTTGAGCCAGCCCCCCCCGCCGCCGGAGCGGAAACGGCACTCGATGCGGGTGGTGGGTTCGTCGAAGGGGCTGGCGGCGAGGAAGCGGCGCACCTCGTGCACCACGCAGCCCAGGTCCTCGGGGTGGATGAGCCCGGCCAGTTCCGTGCCCACCAGGTCCTCGGCGGGGCGGCCGTAGACCCCGGCGGCGGCCGGGGAGACGTAGCGCAGGACGCCGTTGGGGGCGGCGATCATGATGACGTCGCTGGAGCCCTGCACCAGGGAGCGGAAGTGGTTCTCCTTCTGCGCGAGTTCCTGGGTGAGGGTGATGTTGTCCAGCAGCATGATGCCCTGCCGGATGACGAGGGCCAGGACGACGGCGCCCGCGGTGATCAGCACCACGTGGTCGGGCCTGCGGCCGTTGAGGACGTTGTACAGGATGCCGAGGGTGCACACCGCGGCGGCGAGGTACGGGGTGAGAGCGGCGAGCGAGCCGGTGAGGGGGCGGCCCGCCGGGTACCGGCCGGGCTCGGCGCCGGGGGCGGCGCCGTGTTCGCCGCCGGGTGCGGGCACGGGCGCGGGCTCGTGGGGGTGCGCGGCGGACGCGGTCGGCGCGGGAGGGTGCGCGTGCTCGGCGGACACGGGCGGGTGCGGGTGTCCGTCGGGCGCCGCGAGGGGGTGCGGGTGTCCGTCGGGTGCGGTCGGGTGGGTGTGTTCGGCGGGCGTATGGGCGTGCGAAGGTGCGGCGGGCGAAGGCGTGGCGGGGGTGCCGCGCTGGCCGGGCACGTGTTCGTGGACCACGCGCGCGTGCCCGTCCGGTCCGTGCGCCGGCGGCGCGCCCTTGCCGCGGGGTGCGGCCCAGGGGGCGTAGGCGAGCAGCAGGGAACCGGCGAACCAGCCCGCGTCCAGCAGTTGTCCGGAGTGGTAACTGCTGTGCAGCAGCGGCGAGGTGAACAGCGCGTCGCACATCACGGTCAGGGCGAGCGCGCCGATCGCGGTGTTCACCGCCGTGCGGTTGCCGGGGCTGCGGCGGAAGTGCAGCGCGAGGACCATGCTGACGAGCACGATGTCGAGCAGCGGGTACGCCAGCGACAGCGCGGTGTGTGCCACGCTCGGTCCGTCGAACCGGGCGGCCTGGGCGAGCGCGAGGCTCCACGACAGGGTGAGCAGCGACCCGCCGATCAGCCAGGCGTCCAGCGCCAGGCAGATCCAACCCGCCCTGGTCACCGGCCGCTTAGCGAGGACCAGCAGGCCCACGATGGCGGGCGGCGCGAAGCACAGGAAGAACAGGTCGGCGTAGCTCGGGCTGGGCACGGCCCGGCCCAGGACGACCTCGTACCACCCCCAGATCGCGTTGCCCAGGCAGGCCATCGCCGAGGACAGGGCGAACAGCAGCCAGGCGGGGCGGAAGCGGACCCGGGAGCTGCGGGCGAAGCGGAAGCAGGAGACGGCGGCGGTGCCGGCCGCGGCGCTCAGCCCGAAGTCGCCCATGAACAGCGCGACTTCCGGCGAGCCCCAGTCGAAGGCGGACCCGATTCCATAGGCCGCGCAGACCAGCGCGAGGGCGAGCTGCTGGGCCAGTCGCGCCCTGTCGCCGGTCAGCCGCGGACGGGACGGCGGCGCGCCCTTCGGCCGCGGCGCGCGCAGGGCTTCGTCGAGCGGGGCCGTCACGGAGGTCGGCGCGTTCACCGGAGACTCCCGGTTCGGGGCGCCCCCAGGTCCCTCGGGTCCCGGTGCGCGTACTTCCTGCGGCCGGCGTGACTGCGGTGGTGACTGTGCTGGGCCGCGTGGTGGCCGCGTCCGCGCGTGGGCGCCCGCCAGGGTCGCCGTCGGCGGCTCCGCCGCGTCGGATCGTTCGTCCATAGGCCGTACATCGCCCGTCGCCCCCCTCGCAGATCTGAAGTGTCCGTCCCCCGCGCCGAACGTCGACGGCGCAGCCCCTGTCGGGACGATACACCAGGATCGTCACTCAGGGACATAGGTTCTCTACGCTCCGTGACGATCACCGCATGGGGGACTACACCCCCGTGGTCAGGACCACGTTCCGCAGGGGCTCGTGGTTCACGAAACGGTTCAACTGGTCCACGAGCAGGCGTTTGGCGCGCGGCAGGAAGGCCGAACTGGGGCCGCCCACATGCGGGCTGATCAGCACACCGGGCGCCTGCCACAAGGGGTGCCCCGGCGGCAGCGGTTCGGGGTCGGTCACGTCGAGGGCCGCCGTGATGCGGCCGCTCTCCAGCTCGTCGAGCAGGGCCTTGGTGTCCACGACCGGCCCCCGGGAGACGTTCACCAGCAGCGCGCCGTCCTTCATCCGGCCCAGGAAACCGGCGTCGGCCAGGCCCCGCGTCTCGTCCGTGAGGGGCGTCGAGAGGATCACGACATCGGCCTCGGGAAGCAGTGCGGGCAATTCGGTGAGCGGGTGCACGGGACCGCGCGCCGTGGCGCGCCGGGAGCGCGCGACGCGCGCCACCCGCGCCAGTTCGAAGGGCGCGAGCCGGTCCTCGATGGCGGCGCCGATGGCGCCGTAGCCCACGATGAGGGCACTGCGGTCGGCGAGGGAGGGGTGGAACCCGCCCTGCCAGTGCTCTTCCCGCTGAGCGCGCACGAACTGGGGGATGCCGCGCAGGGAGGCGAGGATCAGGGTGAGCGCCAGCTCGGCCGTGCTCGCCTCGTGCACCCCGCGCGCGTTGCAGAGCCGCACACCCGGCACGATCGACGACAGCTGCGCGGTCATGTCGTCGACGCCGGCCGTGAGCGTCTGGATGACCCGGACGTTGGTCAGCCGCTCCAGCGGGCGCACCTTGACCGGGTACCGCTTCATGTACGGCACCACGTACATGACGCAGTCCGCCGGGTCGCCCGGGAACTCCTGGCCGCCGTCCTCGCCCCCGTCCCAGAACAGGTAACGGGGTCCTTCGGGGAGCCCCTCGATCTCCTCGGGCGGGATGGGAAGCCACACATCAGCAGTCATGCATGGAGGCTATGTCAGGCCGCGAAGAGGCAGAGGTTAGGTTGGGGACCGGGAAGAGGGAGGTTCGCGGGCAGGTGGAGCGCAGGACGATCGGCGCGGGGGCGCTTGCGGTGGGGGCCGTCGGACTCGGGTGCATGCCGATGAGCTGGGCGTACAGCGGCTCACGGCAGCGGGGCGAGGAGTCACTCAAGGCGGTGCACCGGGCGCTCGACATGGGCTCGACCCTTCTGGACACGGCCGACATGTACGGCCCGTTCACCAACGAGCTGCTGCTCGGGCGGGTGTTGAAGGAGCGGCGCGCGGACGCCTTCGTGTCGACGAAGGCGGGGCTGCTAGTGGGCGAGCAGCACATCGTGGCCAACGGCCGCCCCGGGTACGTGAAGCGGGCCTGTGACGCCTCGCTGCGGCGCCTGCAGACGGATGTGATCGACCTCTACCAGCTGCACCGCGCCGACCCCGAGGTGCCCGTCGAGGAGACCTGGGGCGCGATGGCCGAGCTGGTGCGGGCGGGCAAGGTGCGGGCGCTGGGGCTGTGCGCGGTCGGCGCGCGCGGCGGGCGCCGCTCGGGGGCGCGGCTGCACGACGTCACGCTGCGCCAGCTCCAGCGGGTGCAGCAGGTCTTCCCGGTGAGCGCCGTGCAGGCGGAGCTGTCGGTGTGGTCGCCGGAGGCGCTGGACGCGCTGCTGCCGTGGTGCGAGGCGCGCGGCGTGGGTCTCCTCGCGGCGATGCCGCTGGGCAACGGCTTCCTGACCGGCACGCTCACCCCCGGCGAGGGCTTCGAACCGGACGACGTACGCGCCCGCCATCCGCGCTTCACCGCCGAGATGATGGCCGCCAACCAGCCGATCGTCGCCGGTCTGCGCCGTGTCGCCCGCCGCCACGGCGAGGACGTCACCCCGGCGCAGGTGGCCCTGGCGTGGGTGCTGGCGCAGGGCAGGCACGTGGTCGCGGTGCCGGGCGCCAAGCAGGAGCGCTGGGCGCGGGAGAACGCGGCGGCGGCCGGCCTGCGGCTGACCCCGGGCGACCTCGCGGAGGTGTCCGGGCTGCCTTCCGCACAGGGGTCCTGGGACTGACGCGGACGGTGTCCTGGGGCTGACGGGATGACGTCGTGGAGCGGGACGTTTGCGCATACGGTTTCCGTGGACCGGGAACCCGGGCGGAGCGAGCGGTGGATGAGAAGGAGACGCCGTCTCGGGCCGCCGCTGCGAAGGGACATGATCGTGCGACGTCGTGCTGTGCCGGCCGTGCTGGCCGCGGCCACGCTCCTGCTGACGGCGGGCTGCTCCTCCGGCGGCGGAGGCCTCCCGTACGGCGGCCCGAGTTCGGCTGCCGGGAGTTCGGCTGCCGGGGGTACGGCACCGGGCGCGGCCTCCGCCCCGGGCGCCACGGAATCGGTCCCTCCCGCCACCGGCTCGGTGAAGGTGCTGCGCACGGTCGCGGAGGGCCTGAAGTCGCCGTGGGGCCTGGCGCCGCTGCCCGGCGGGGACCTGCTCGTCTCCGACCGCGACGACGGCACGATCGTCCGGATCGACGCGAGGACGGGCGGGAAGACCGAGCTGGGCACGGTCTCCGGGGTCTCCCCGGCCGGCGAGGGCGGCCTGCTGGGCCTCGCCCTGTCCCCCGACTACGCCTCGGACCACATGATCTACGCCTATTTCACCTCGGCCTCGGACAACCGCATCGTGCGGATGCTGTACGACGAGCACAAGCCGGCCGGTGAGCAACTGGGCGCTCCCGACACGGTGTTCCGGGGCATCCCGAAGGGCTTCATCCACAACGGCGGCCGGATCGCCTTCGGCCCCGACAAGATGCTCTACGCGGGCACGGGCGAGAGCGGCGAGCGGGGCCTGGCCCAGGACAAGAAGTCCCTGGGCGGCAAGATCCTCCGCATGACCCCGGAGGGCGCGCCGGCCCCGGGCAACCCGTTCCCCGGCTCCCCGGTGTACTCGTACGGCCATCGCAACGTCCAGGGCCTCGCCTGGGACTCCCGGCAGCGCCTGTTCGCCTCGGAGTTCGGCCAGGACACCTGGGACGAACTGAACGCGATCAAGCCCGGCGGCAACTACGGCTGGCCGGAGGCCGAGGGCAGGTCCTCCACTCCCGGTCTCCAGAACCCGCTGGCCCAGTGGCACACCGACGAGGCCTCCCCCAGCGGTATCGCCTGGGTCCACGGGGTGATCTGGATGGCCTCCCTGAAGGGGCAGCGGCTGTGGCGCGTCCCGCTGCGCGGCACCGATGCCTCGGCGCCCCCGCAGGCCTTCCTCACCGGCGAGTACGGCCGCCTGCGGACGGTGGTCGCGGCGGGAGGCGACAAGGTGTGGCTGGTGACGAGCAACACGGACGGCCGGGGGAAGCCGAAGGCGGGCGACGACCGGGTGCTGGAGGTGCGGGTGAAGTGATCCTCCGGCTGGAGTGATCCTCCGGTTTCAGCAGGCCGACCTCTGGCTCAAGCAGGCCTCCGGCTCAAGCAGGTCTCCGGCTCACGCCTCCCCGGGTTCGTCCCCGGTGGCCGTTGCCGTCCCCTCCTCCACCCCGTCCATCCCCTCGTCCGTCGCGTCCTCCCCCTCCGCCGTGGGCTCTTGTCCGGCCGGGGGTGAGACGGGCGGGCGTACGACGACCTTTCCCGAGGCCAGGTCGATGGGTCCGCGCCCGGGATCGTTGTCCCCGACGTCCTCCCGGGTCAGCTCCAGGCGCTTCTGCTCGTCGTGGGTGTGCTTGCGGCCCGGCGCGAACAGTTCCTCGAAGGCGTTGAACACGGCCTCTCCCCCTCTGCCGGATTCCCCCAGCGTACGGCTCAGTCCGGCGCACCGGCAGTGAGCGCGTCGGCCGGGAACAGCCCCAGCCGATGGGCCACCGCCGCCGCCTCGCCCCGGCCCGAGACGCCGAGCTTGGCCAGGATGTTGGAGACGTGGACGCTCGCGGTCTTCGGCGAGATGAACAGTTCCTCGGCTATCTGCCGGTTGGTGCGGCCGGCCGAGACCAGGCGCAGGACGTCCCGCTCCCGGCTGGTGAGGCCGAGGGCCTCGGCCGGATCGGCCGGTGCGAGGGCGCCCCGAGGAGCGCGGGTGAGGGTGAGGCGGGCGCGCTGGGCCAGCCGGGCGACCGCGTCGGCCAGCGGCCTGGCGCCGAGGTGCTCGGCGACCGCCCCGGACAGCCGCAGCAGCTCCACGGCACGCTCGCGCTCGTCCTCGCCGCCGTCGGTGAGCAGGGCCTCGGCGAGCCGGTAGCGGACACGGGCGAGGTCGTAGGGGCGGTCCAGGCACTCGAAGGCCGTGACCACCGGGGCCCAGGTGTCCGCGCCGCCCCGGTCCTGGGCACGGAGCAGTTCGGCGCGGGTCCACTGCTCGTACGCCTGCCACAGGGGCACGCCCGTGGTGAGGGTGCGGACGGTCTCGAAGAGGCGGTCGAGGAGTTCGGCGCGGCCGGGGTCGGCGGCGGGCAGGGTGCGCGCGTCGGCCTCGGCGGTGGCGGCGGCCCGCAGCAGGGGCCAGGCGTAGCGGTGGGTGCCGGGTGGGAAGCCGGCGTCCAGCACCGGGAGGACTTCGGCGCGGGCATCGAGAACGCGGCCCTGTGCGGCGGCCACGCCGAGGGCGACCCGGGCGACGGGCAGTCCCTGCTGGGGCATCGGGTCGTGGCTGCCGTAGTGGGCGCGAGCCGTGTCGAGGTGGCGTGCGGCGTCGGTGAGATCGCCCCGGGCGAGGGCGAGGTGGGCGAGGCGCAGGGCGCCCATGCCGCGGGGCTTCGTGCTGTGTCCGATCCGGAGCGCGTTCGTGGCGGCCTCGGCGGCCTCCTCCCACCGGCCGAGCGCGTAGCCGGCCTCGGAGAGGTTGCCCCACGCCCACGCCTCGGAGTCCGGCATCCCGTGCCGGCGGCTGAAGGCGACCCCTTCGCGCAGCACGGGCCGCGCCTCGCCGTCGCGGCCGACGGTCTGCAGGGAGGAGGGGAGGTTCGTATAGGCGCGGCCGGCGACGTGGGCCACGCCTTCCGCCAGCGCCTGCTCCAGGACCGTGCGCAGCTCCGCGAGCCCCGCGTCGGTCTCACCCGCGTCGACGCTGAGGCCGCCCAGGGTGAGGCGCGCGTGCAGCTCGATCTCACGGGCGCCGACCATGCGCGCGTACTCCACGGCCCGCTCGGCGGCGGCGAAGGCCTCGGGTCCGGGCCGGTGCAGCATGGACCAGTTGGCGACGACGGCCAGCACCTCCGCGTGCACCTGCGACGGCGGCAGACCGCGCACCAGGTCCTGGGCGGTGGCCAGTTCCTGCCAGCCGTCGCCCCGGGCCTGCGCCTGGACCAGGCGGGAACGCTGCACCCAGAACCAGGCGGCGCGCAGCGGGTCGGGGTCCTCCTCCAGGATCCGCAGCGCCCGCTTGGTGATCTTCAGGGCGCGTTCGCGTTCCCCGCCGAAGCGGCCGGCGACCGCCGCCTCCGCCATCAGGTCCAGGTAGCACAGCGGGGTGGTCCCCGGGTCGCAGCCGCAGGCGGGGTAGGCCTCGGCGTGGTCGAGCGGGCGCAGGGCGGAGCGGACCTCCTCGGGGGCCGTGTCCCACAGCTCCATCGCCCGCTCCAGGAGCCGCAGTTGCTCGGTGTAGGCATGCCGGCGGCGGGCCACCACGGAGGCGTCCAGGACGGCGGGCAGGGCCTTGGCGGGGTCGTGGGCGTGGTACCAGTAGCTGGCCAGGCGCATCACGCGGGCGTCGGCGGGGACGAGCGTGGGGTCGGCCTCGACCGCCTCGGCGTAGCGCCGGTTCAGCCGTGAGCGTTCGCCGGGCAACAGGTCGTCGGCGACGGCCTCGCGGACGAGGGAGTGCCGGAAGCGGTAGCCGTCGCCGTCGGGGGCCGGGGTGAGGATGTTGGCGCCGACGGCGGCCCGCAGCGCCTCGATGAGGTCGTCCTCGGCGAGCCGGGTGACGGCGGCGAGCAGCCGGTACTCCACGGTGGAGCCGCCCTCGGCGACGACCCGGGCGACCCGCTGGGCGCTCTCGGGCAGCTTCTCGACCCGGACCAGCAGCAGGTCGCGCAGGGAGTCGGTGAGCCCGGTGCAGCAGCCCTCGAAAGCGGCGACGGCGAGTTCCTCCACGAAGAAGGCGTTGCCGTCGGAGCGTTCGAAGATGTCGTCGACCTGGGCGGGGTCGGGTTCGGTGGCGAGGATGCCGGCGATCTGGCGGCCGACCTCCTCGCGGGTGAAGCGGGCGAGTTCGATCCTGCGGACGGTGCGCAGCCGGTCGAGTTCGGCGAGCAGGGGGCGCAGCGGGTGGCGGCGGTGGATGTCGTCGGAGCGGTAGGTGGCGAGGACCAGGAGCCGGCCGGTGCGCAGGGTGCGGAAGAGGTAGGCGAGGAGGTGGCGCGTGGAGGCGTCGGCCCAGTGCAGGTCCTCCAGGGCGAGGACGACGGTGTGCTCGGCGGCGACCTGCTCCAGCAGCCGGGCGGTGAGTTCGAAGAGGCGGGCCATGCCCTCCTCGTCGTGGCGGCCGCCGGCCGCCTCGCCCAACTCGGGCAGCAGCCGGGCGAGTTCCCCCTCCTGTCCGGCCGCGGCGGCGGCGAACCGGTCGGGCAGGGCGTCGCGCAGGGTGCGCAGGGCACGGGAGAAGGCGGCGAAGGGCAGCCCGTCGGCGCCGATCTCCACGCAGCCGCCCACGGCGACGACGGCGCGGCCGGCGACGGCCGCAGCGAACTCCTCGACGAGGCGGGTCTTGCCGACCCCCGCCTCGCCACCGAGCAGCAGCGCCTGCGGCTCTCCCCCAGTACCGAAAGCCTGGGAGGTACCCCCACCGACGGCACGGGCGAGCGCGTCGTTCAACGTGTCCAACTCGTCGGCGCGGCCGACGAAAACGGGACTGACGGACCTGTTCTCCACGAGCCCGAGCATCGCACGAGGTCCGGACAAGGGGTCACTGGTTTTCCACAGGTCCGGTGCGATGGTCGTACCGGAAAGTGGGACGGTCGTACCGGCAGGCGGGACGGTCGTACGTCCCCGTCCCGCCGGTCGTGCGTTCACGCGGGGCGTGGGAGCCGGAGCCGGCGACGGCGGCCGGTATGGGTCTCGGCACCGGCGCCGTCGTGCCGGGCCGCCTCCTCGCGGCGGGCGGCGCGTACCGCGCGTGCGGTCTCGCGTGCCAGGCGCTCCGACGCGGCCTCGCGGCGCAGTTCGGCGGAACGCATCCGGTGCAGGTCGAACTCGTACATGACGTCTCCTTGGGAGCGGGTGTCGTGCCTCGCTGTCTGCGATGCCTCCACCTTCGTCCCCCAGGGGGTGCGCCACATCGGGAGAGTTCCGCATCTTCGGGCGAGTGAAGGGCCGTCGGACACGGATAAGGGGCCCCAGGGCGTCCGTAAGGTGCTGCCGGACGCCCTAAGGCCCCTGTGACGTGCGGTTCTCCTCAGCTTGCCGAGGGCAGGCCGAGCAGGGCGTCGGAGTACTTCAGGACGGCCAGGAGCAGACCGACGACGCCGAGCGAGACGCCCGCCCACGCGACCGACCTGATCCAAGGGGCCTGAGGCCGGCCGGGGGCGCCGAACGCGGGCCGGGCGAGCACGACCGCGCCGGTGATCAGCGCGACCACCGCGAACAGGCCCGCCCACAGGGCGGTGGTCTGCCAGGCGTTGCCGTAGACCGCCGTGAGCTGCTGGGCGACGCTGGCCGAGGACGACGTCCGCAGCTGGCCGATGAGCTGCTCCCGCGCGGAGGCGACGCCGCCGATCCAGCCACCGTTCAGCGAGACCAGGCCCAGCGCGGCGGACACCACGGCACCGGCGCCCTGGCCGACCCCGGAGGGCGCCTTCTCCTCAAGCTCCTCGACTTCCTCAAGCTCCCCGGATTCCTCAAGCTCCTCAAGCCCGTCGGTTTCCGCGTTCTCCGCTTCGGTGTCGACGGCCGGTGCCTGCTCGTCGTCCGCCTTCGTCACGTCGTCCGTCTTCGTCACGTCATCTGTCTTCGTCACGTCATCTGTCTTCGTTGCCATGCCCGGCACCGTACGGACGAACTCTGAGAAGGTCCTTAATGACCGGTCGGAGAGAGTCCTTGATGATCGTTCAATGCGGGTCTCAGGCGGTACGCGCGCGTGCCGCGTGCCACTCCGGGGCCAGCACCGCCCAGATCTCGGTGTCCGCGCGCACGCCGCGGTGCGGGTAGTTCTGCCGGAGCATGCCCTCACGGGTCATCCCGAGCCGCTCGGCCACCTGGACGCTGGACCGGTTGGCGGAGGAGGCGAACCACTCCACGCGGTGCATGCCGCGCTCGTCGAACGCCCAGTCCAGCAGGGCCCGCATGCCACGGGTGACGAGCCCCCGCCCGGCCGCCGCGGGCTCCAGCCAGCAGCCGGCCTCGCAGACGCCGCCCGGGGTGTCCCAGACCCGGAACAGCAGGCCTCCGACGAGCTTCCCGTCCAGCCAGACACCGTGCAGGCTGCCGGCGTCGGCGGCGCGCTTGTCGGCGTACGACTTCACGAAGGCGCGGGCGGAGTCCAGGTCGGTGATCACGTCCGGCAGCCCGATGTGCCGGCCGATGAACTCCCGTCCGCGGTCGATGTTGGCGAGCAGGTCCGCCGCGTGCCAGACCTCCAGGGGCCGCAGTTCGGCACCGTCGTCACCCAGTGATGTCGCGTACATCGCGCTGTCGTTCCTTCCGCAGTTCCTCCACGCCGACGGTCGAGCCTCTCATGGGCGGCGCGGGACTCCGGCAGGGGCGGGCCTGTCAGTCGAACTGGTCGCCGAGCGCCATGACCATCGTCCCGGCGATCAGCAGCCACAGAGCCCGCCGGGTGCGGCCCCGGAATCCGAGGGACGCGGCGCTCGCGCACACGGCGGCGCCGAGGGCGTAGGCGGCGGACACGAGGGCGGGCGCGGATCCGGTGAGCCGCAGCAGTGCGGCGCCCAGCCCGGCGAGGGTGAGCAGGCCTCCGGTCCCGGCGGCGATCCAGCGGGCCCGGCGGGCCTCCGGGACACCCTGCGCGCCGTCCGCCGGTTCCTGTGCCCGCTCGTCCGCCCGCTCGTCCGCCTCGGTTATGACGGGGGCGGAGTCGGTGCCGGTATCGGAATCCGTGCGTCCACTCATGACGGTCGAGCGTAGTACCCGCGGTGGAGCAATTCGGATGCGGTGCGCCGGGTGAGCTGTTAGCGTCCCGCCGTCCGTTCCCGGCATGTCGCCGACGACCGAAGCAGGTGCTTTTTTGACGGTCCGACCGAGCTCCCGCACACCCCTTTCCCGTACGAAGGAACCAAGGAGCCCGTTCACCGATGTCCGACATCACCCCGAGGACCCCGAGGACCCCGGACACCCCGCTCACTGACCGTCTCACCCACCCCCGCTACCCCCGCAGCAACCGCTACGACGCCCGCTGGACCATCGAGAACCAGATGGGTCCGCACGCCCTGTGGCTGCTGGAGTGGCTCGCGCCCGCGCTCGGCCTCGACCGGCTGCGGCCCGGCGCCCGCGTGCTCGACCTCGGCTGCGGGCGCGCCATGACGTCCGTCTTCCTGGCCCGCGAGTACGACGTCCAGGTCGTCGCCGCCGACCTGTGGGTGAAGCCCGACGACAACGCCGTACGCCTCGCGCAGGCGGGCGTCGCCGACCGGGTGCTGCCCGTGCGCGCGGAGGCGCACGACCTGCCGTTCGCGGAGGGAAGCTTCGACGCGATCGTGTCCGTCGACGCCTACCACTATTTCGGCACGGACGACCTGTATCTGCCCACGGTGACCCGGCTGCTCAGGCCGGGCGGCCGGATCGGCGTCGTCGTGCCGTCGGTGCGCGAGGAACTCGACGGGACCGAGCCGCCCGCCCGTCTCGCACCCCACTGGGAACCGGGCTTCTGGTCGTTCCACTCCCCCGCCTGGTGGCGCCGGAACTGGACGCGCACGGGTGCTGTGACCGTCGAGACGGCCGACTGGCTCCAGGACGGCTGGCGCGACTGGCTGCTGTGGAGCGAGGTGTGCGCCGAGGAGAGCCCGAGCGAGTTCATGGCGGGCCTGGCGCGTGACTCGGTGGACCTGATCAACGCCGACGAGGGGCGTCTGCTCGGGTTCACCCGGGTCGTGGGACGCCGCATCTAGCCGCATCTGGTCGTCGGGCTCCGCAGCGCGAGAGGCGACAACGACCACGGCCCCGCAGGACATGCCGGGACATGTCCTGCGGGGCCGTGGGGAGCGGCGTGGGCTCAGCCCTCGCTGACGCCCAGCTTCTCCAGGATCAGTTCCTTGACGCGGGCCGCGTCGGCCTGACCGCGGGTCGCCTTCATGACCGCGCCGACCAGGGCGCCGGCCGCGGCCACCTTGCCACCGCGGATCTTGTCGGCGACGCCCGGGTTGCCGGCGATGGCCTCGTCGACGGCCGTGCCGAGCGCCGAGTCGTCGGAGACGACCTTGAGACCGCGCTTGTCGACGACCTCGTCCGGGGTGCCCTCGCCCGCGAGGACGCCCTCGATGACCTGGCGGGCCAGCTTGTCGTTCAGGTCACCGGAGGTCACCAGCTCGGTGACCCGGGCGACCTGTGCCGGCGTGATGGCCAGTTCGTCCAGCGACTTGCCCGACTCGTTGGCGCTGCGCGCCAGTTCGCCCATCCACCACTTGCGGGCGGAGGCCGCGTCGGCACCGGCGTCGATCGTGGCGACGATCGGGTCCAGCGCACCGGCGTTGAGGATCGCCTGCATGTCGGTGGCCGAGATGCCCCACTCCGCCAGCAGGCGGGTGCGGCGGGCCAGCGGCATCTCCGGCAGCGCGGTGCGGATCTCCTCGACCCACTCGCGCGACGGGGCCACCGGGACGAGGTCGGGCTCCGGGAAGTACCGGTAGTCCTCGGCCTCCTCCTTCACGCGGCCCGAGGTCGTGGACCCCGTGTCCTCGTGGAAGTGGCGGGTCTCCTGGATGATCGTGCCGCCCGAGGAGAGCACCGCCGCGTGGCGCATGATCTCGAAGCGGGTCGCACGCTCGACGGAACGCAGCGAGTTGACGTTCTTCGTCTCGGAGCGCGTGCCGAACTTCTCGGCGTCCTTGGGCATCAGCGACAGGTTGACGTCGCAGCGCATCTGGCCCATCTCCATGCGGGCCTCGGAGACACCGAGGGCACGGATGACCTCGCGCAGCTCACGCACGTACGCCCGCGCGACCTCGGGGGCACGCTCGCCGGCCCCGACGATCGGCTTGGTGACGATCTCGATGAGCGGGATGCCGGCGCGGTTGTAGTCCAGCAGCGAGTGCGAGGCGCCGTGGATACGACCGGTCGCGCCGCCCACGTGGGTCGACTTGCCGGTGTCCTCCTCCATGTGCGCGCGCTCGATCTCCACGCGGAAGGACTCGCCGTCCTCCAACTGCACGTCGAGGTAGCCGTTGAAGGCGATCGGCTCGTCGTACTGGGAGGTCTGGAAGTTCTTCGGCATGTCCGGATAGAAGTAGTTCTTCCGGGCGAAGCGGCACCACTCGGCGATCTCGCAGTGCAGCGCGAGGCCGATCTTGATGGCCGACTCGATGCCGGTCGCGTTGACGACCGGGAGCGCGCCGGGCAGGCCGAGGCAGGTCGGGCAGGTCTGCGAGTTGGGCTCGGCGCCCAGCTCGGTCGAACACCCGCAGAACATCTTGGTCTTGGTGCCGAGTTCGACATGGACCTCAAGGCCCATGACGGGGTCGTACGACGCCAGCGCGTCCTCGTACGACACCAGGTCGGTCGTGGTGGTCACGGTGAAACTTCCCTCTCAGCCCAGCAGGACGTCGTCGTCGCCCAGCCGCTTCAGCTCGCGGTAGAGGATGGCGAGGCCGGTGACGATCGCGACGGCGGACACGGTGGCGTCGATCAGCCGCAGCGTGTCGTGCTCGGCGCGGGCCTTCTTGATCTGCTTGGCCACACCGATCGCGCCGAACGCGGTCGTGCCCATGGACAGGTACGTGCCGGACTTCGACTTCTTGAAGCCCTTGGCCTTCGACAGTGCGTTGCTCACAGCGACGGTGCCTCCTCCAGCAGCGGGTGGCCCCACTTTTCCACGAAGGCGGCCTCGACGGCTGCACCCACCTTGTAGAGGCGATCGTCCTTCAGCGCCGGAGCGATGATCTGCAGGCCCACCGGGAGGTTGTCCTCCGGGGCGAGGCCGCAGGGCAGGGACATGGCCGCGTTGCCCGCCAGGTTGGTCGGGATGGTGCACAGGTCCGCGAGGTACATCGCCATCGGGTCGTCGGCGCGCTCGCCGATCGGGAAGGCGGTGGTGGGCGTCGTCGGCGAGACGATGACGTCGACCTGCTCGAAGGCCTTCTCGAAGTCGCGCGTGATGAGCGTGCGGACCTTCTGGGCGGAGCCGTAGTAGGCGTCGTAGTAGCCGGAGCTGAGCGCGTACGTGCCGAGCATGATGCGGCGCTTGACCTCGGGGCCGAAGCCGGCCTCGCGGGTCAGGGAGGTGACCTCCTCGGCCGAGTGCGAACCGTCGTCACCCGTCCGCAGGCCGTAGCGCAGGCCGTCGAAGCGGGCGAGGTTGGAGGAGCACTCGGACGGCGCGATCAGGTAGTACGCCGACAGCGCCAGATCGAAGGACGGGCAGTCCAGCTCGACGATCTCGGCGCCCAGTTCCTTCAGCAGCGCGACCGACTCGTCGAAGCGCTGGATGACGCCGGCCTGGTAGCCCTCGCCGCGGAACTGCTTGACGACACCGACGCGCATGCCCTGCACCGAGCCGTTGCGGGCGGCCTCGACGACCGCCGGGACCGGGGCGTCGATGGAGGTGGAGTCCAGCGGGTCGTGGCCGGCGATGACCTCGTGCAGCAGCGCCGCGTCCAGGACCGTACGGGCGCACGGGCCACCCTGGTCGAGCGAGGACGAGAACGCCACCATGCCGAAGCGGGAGACCGCGCCGTACGTCGGCTTGACGCCGACCGTGCCGGTGACGGCGGCCGGCTGGCGGATGGAACCGCCGGTGTCGGTGCCGATGGCGAGCGGGGCCTCGAAGGAGGCGAGCGCGGCGGAGGAACCGCCACCGGAGCCACCGGGGATCTTGGTGAGGTCCCAGGGGTTGCCGGTCGGGCCGTAGGCGCTGTTCTCCGTCGACGACCCCATGGCGAACTCGTCCATGTTGGTCTTGCCGAGGATGACGACGTCGGCGGCCTTCAGGCGCTTGGTGAGAGTGGCGTCGTACGGCGGGATCCAGCCCTCGAGGATCTTCGAGCCGACGGTGGTCGGCACGCCCTCGGTGGTGAAGATGTCCTTGAGCGCGAGCGGGACGCCGGCCAGCGGGCCGAGCTTCTCGCCGCGGGCCCGCTTCTCGTCCACGGCACGAGCCTGGGCGAGGGCGCCCTCGCGGTCGACGTGCAGGAAGGCGTGCACCTTCTCGTCGACGGCCTCGATACGGGCGAGGTGGGCCTCGGCGACCTCGACGGCCGTGAGGTCGCCGGAGGCGATCCTCTCGGCGATCTGGGCCGCGGTGAGCTTGATGATGTCCGTCATGACTTCTTAGTCCTCCCCCAGGATCTGCGGCACCTTGAAACGCTGCTGCTCCTGGGCCGGGGCGCCGGAGAGCGCCTGCGCGGGGGTGAGCGAGGGACGGACCTCGTCCACCCGCATGACGTTCGTCAGCGGGAGGGGGTGCGAGGTCGGCGGTACGTCTTGGTCGGCGACCTCGCTGACGCGGGCGACCGCGCCGATGATGTCGTCCAGCTGGCCTGCGAAGTGGTCGAGTTCTTCGGGCTTCAGCTCCAGACGCGCCAGCCGGGCGAGGTGGGCGACCTCCTCGCGCGTGATGCCAGGCATGCAGCGATCCTCTGGGGTGAGTGTGTGTGGTTTGGGGCCAATCCTATGGGGCAGGGCGCCGTGCCCGTGAAACGGTTTGCCGGTGCCCCGCCGCCGGGGCACCGGCTCGGCCCTCCTCAGCGGGGCCGGGCGTCCAGACCTCGCTTGCCAGGACGTGGTTGTCGTACCGCTCCTGGACCTCCAGCAGGCTCTTTGGGGTCAGCTCCCCGAGGAGCTCTTCCGGCTCGGGTCGTGCCGGTGCTCAAGCCCTCATCCGCGGTCCGTCGATGCCTCCGAGCCCGGTGACACCACCCCCCAGATCATCAACACCAGGAGGGGAAAGTCATGCCGGGCCCGAAGGCCGGAGGCCCCGTTGCGGAGCCATGAAAACGGTAACGGGGGAAACGAGCAGGGTGGGGAGACCAGCGGGGTGGGGGACTACTCGGCGGCCGGGAGCGCGGCGCGTGGCCGCTGCCAGCCCCGGGACCCCCGTGCCAGCAGCCACGCCGTCGTCTCGTCCGGAGGCATCGCGGCGGCGACCAGCCACCCCTGCACCGCGTCGCACCGCAGGTCCCGCAGCCGCTCCCAGGTCTCGTCGTCCTCCACGCCCTCGGCGACGACGACGAGCCCCAGCGAGTGCGCCAGATCCACGGTGCACCGCACGATCTCCGCGTCCTCGGTGTCCACCGCGAGCCGCGCCACGAACGACCGGTCGATCTTCAGCTCGCTCACCGGGAGCCGGCGCAGGTGCACCAGGGAGGAGTACCCCGTGCCGAAGTCGTCCAGGGACATCTTCACGCCGTGCCCGGTCAGCGCCGCGAGCGTGTCGGCGGCCCGCTGCGGGTCCTCCAGCAGCACGTGCTCGGTGATCTCCAGCTGCAGCGCTCCGGCCGGGACGCCGTGCCGGGCCAGCCGGGCCGCGACCGATCCCGCGAAGCCGGGCGTGTGGACGTCGCGCGGGGAGACGTTGACGGCCACCGGCACGCGCAGCCCCTGTGCCCGCCAGCGGGCGACCTGCCCGAGCGCGGTCTCCAGCACGTACTCCGTCAGATGGGGCATCAGCCCCGAGGACTCGGCTATCGCGATGAACTCGTCCGGCGGTACCCTCCCGCGCTCGGGATGCACCCACCGCACCAGCGCCTCAAGCCCGGCGACCTGCCCGTCGAAGCGGACCTTCGGCTGGTAGTGCAGCTGCACCTCGTGCGCGTCCAGCGCCCGCCGCAGGTCCCCCAGCAGGCCCAGCCGGTCCGGGGTGTTGGAGTCCCGCTTGGACTCGTAGGCCTCCACGCCCGTGCGGTCCCGCTTCGCCTGGTACATCGCCACGTCCGCGCGCCGCAGCAGCCCCTCGGCGTCCAGGGCGTGGTCCGGGAAGACGGCGACGCCCGCGCTGGCCTCCAGGACGAGGGTGAGCCCGTCCAGGTCGAGCGGGGAGCTGAGCGCGGCGACGAGGCTGCGGGCGATCCGGGTGGCCGACGTCGTGGAGTCGGCGACGGGCAGTAACACCGCGAACTCGTCGCCGCCCAGCCGGGCGACCTCCGCGCCCCGCGGCAGGGCGAGCCGGAGCCGGTCGGCGATCTGCAGCAGCAGCCGGTCACCGGCGAGATGGCCGAGGGTGTCGTTCACCGACCGGAACCGGTCGAGGTCGATCAGCATGAGGGCCGCGCGTGCGCCGATGCGCTCGGCGTCGTCGAGGGCGGTCCAGATCCGCTCCAGCAGCCACTGCCGGTTGGGCAGTCCGGTCAGCGGGTCGCGCAGTTGCTCCTCCGCGCGGGCACGGGCCATCCACAGGGTGGAGTCGAGGGCGACGAGCGGGACGGCGAACAGCGGGAGCAGGACGGGCTGGGTGTCGGCGACCACGCACACCAGCGGCGCGATCCCGAGCAGGGCCGCGGCCACCAGTGCCTGGCGGACCAGGGCGGTGCGGGCGACGGTGGGCACTCCGCCACCGCGCGGGGCGTTCAGGTACCACAGCAGGCCGCGGCTGACCGCGAGATAGGCGCCCGCGGCGAGCACCACCGCGGGCACGGTGGCGATGCCCCAGCTGTCGGGCCGCCAGGGTTCCTCGACGCTCGGTACGCGGCCGAAGGCCCCGAGCATCAGGGCGCCGGCGCCGATGCCGAGGATGTCCACCGCGCCGTGCAGCACCCCCTGGCGCCAGCTGTGGCGCCTGGCTATGCCGACCAGGACGACGACGGTGAGGCTGACCATGCCGGCCGGCACCCAGCCGTACAGCAGCAGGACGGCGAGGGTGAGGGCGGCGCCGGATCCGGTGCCGCCCCACCAGCGGGCCCGGCCGAGCATGACGAGGTGGCCGACGATGATGCCGGTGAGCAGGGCCAGCGACCAGCCGACCGTGCCGGACGGGAAGAGCGCGTGACTGCCGGAGAAGGCGCGGTAGAAGCCGACGGCGAGGGCCAGTGCGGCGGCGGCCACGACGCCCGTGGGCAGCGCGGGCCAGGACACATGTCGTTCGGGATCGGTGCCGGGCAGGCCGGGGGCGGCCTTGACGGCCAGGGGGAAGGCGGTGGGGGAATGGGCCGGGGCGGCCGGTCCGGTCCGGCGGGCACGCAGGCCCGTGTGTACGGCCGCTCGGCCGGCCCACCGGGTCCCCCGCCACGCGACCGTGCGCAGGCGCAGGCGCACCCGTGCGTACGGGGCGGCGCTCTCGGTCGGTTCCATTCCCGTCCCTCTCACAGCCGGCGGTGCCCGCGCCACGCGGCCCGATGCCCGACAACCATCAGCGGCTCCGCGTCGATTTGCCCTTCCCTGTACCGTTTTGCGGGCACGGGGATGCGCCAGCCGTAGCTGGGCACGGCAGGTGCACATCTCAACAGTAGGCCGCGGATGGGGTCCTCGGGCAGCCGTCGTCGACGGTTGCCCGAATACGACCGAGCCACCCGTATGCAACTGATATGCACCGTACGGGTGGCCTTCAACCGCTACTCCTCGGTCGGAAGCGCGACTTCCGCCGCCGCCTCGGGGCCCTGCTCCAAGAGGACCGTGAAACCGGCCTCGTTCAGAACCGGAACCTTGAGCTGCATCGCCTTGTCGTACTTCGATCCGGGGTTCTCGCCCACCACGACGAACGCGGTCTTCTTCGACACCGAACCGGTCACCTTGGCGCCCTGGCCCTGCAGCGCGTCCTTGGCGCCGTCCCGGGTGAAGTTCTCCAGGGTGCCGGTGACGACGACGGTGAGCCCCTCCAGCGGACGCGGCCCCTCGTCCTCACCACTCGCCTCGTCCTCCAGCGGTACTCCGGCCGCCTTCCACTTGCGGACGATCTCGCGGTGCCACTCCTCGGCGAACCAGTCCTTGAGGGCCGCGGCGATGATGGGCCCCACGCCGTCGGTGCTCGACAGCTCTTCCTGGCTCGCCGCCTCGATGCGGTCGATCGAGCGGAACTCGCGGGCGAGGGCCTGTGCGGCGACCGGGCCGACGTGCCGGATGGACAGGCCGTTCAGGAAGCGGGCGAGCGGACGGGTCTTGGCCGCCTCGATGTTCTCCAGCAGGGCGAGGGTGTTCTTCTTCGGCTCGCCCTTCTGGTTGGCGAAGACCATGACGACCTTCTCCTCGCCGGTCTTCGGGTCCCGCTTGGGCAGACCGCTGTCCGGGTCGAGGACGTACGCCTTGATGGGCAGCAGCATGTCCACCGTCAGGTCGAACAGGTCGCCCTCGTCCACCAGCGGCGCGGTGGCCGGCTCCAGCGGCCGGGTGAGCGCGGCGGCGGCCACCGCGCCGAAGTTCTCGATGTCCAGGCACTCGCGGCCGGCGAGGTAGGTGACGCGCTCGCGCAACTGGGCGGGGCAGGTGCGCGCGTTCGGGCAGCGGAGGTCGATGTCGCCCTCCTTCATCGGCCGCAGCGGCGTCCCGCACTCGGGGCACTCGCTCGGCATCACGAACTCCCGCTCGGTGCCGTCGCGCAGGTCGACCACGGCGCCGAGGATCTCCGGGATGACGTCACCGGCCTTGCGGATGACCACGGTGTCGCCGATGAGCACGCCCTTGGACTTGACGACCTCCTGGTTGTGCAGGGTGGCGAACTCGACCTCGCTGCCCGCGACCGTGACCGGCTCGACCTGCGCGTACGGCGTGACCCGGCCGGTGCGTCCGACGCCCACCTTGATGTCGATGAGCTTGGTGTTGACCTCTTCCGGCGCGTACTTGTAGGCGATCGCCCAGCGCGGGGCGCGCGCGGTGGAGCCGAGGCGACCCTGGAGGCGGAGCTCGTCGAGCTTGATGACGGCGCCGTCGATCTCGTGCTCCACGGAGTGGCGGTTCTCGCCGTCGTAGTGGGCGATGAACCGTCGTACGCCGTCGAGGTCGTCGACCACGCGGTTGTGCGGGGAGGTGGGCAGGCCCCAGGTCTTCAGCAGGCCGTACGCCTGGGACAGCCGGGTCATCCCGGTGAAGCCCTCCAGGGCGCCGATGCCGTGGACGACCATGTGCAGCGGGCGGGTGGCGGTGACGCGCGGGTCCTTCTGGCGCAGCGAACCGGCCGCCGCGTTGCGGGGGTTGGCGAAGGGCTTGTCGCCGGCCGCGACCAGACGGGCGTTCAGCTCCTCGAACTTCTCCATCGGGAAGTAGACCTCGCCGCGGATCTCCACGAGGTCGGGGACCTCCTCGCCGTGCAGGCGGTCCGGGATCTCCGCGATGGTGCGGACGTTCGGGGTGATGTCCTCGCCGGTGCGGCCGTCGCCGCGGGTGGCCGCGCGTGTGAGCCTGCCGTGCTCGTAGGTGAGGTTGACCGCGAGGCCGTCGACCTTCAGCTCGCACAGGAAGTGGTACTCCTGGTCGCCCAGTTCGCGCGCGATGCGGTCGGCCCAGGCGGCCAGCTCCTCGTCGTTGAAGGTGTTGTCGAGGGAGAGCATGCGCTCGCGGTGCTCGACCGCGGTGAACTCCGTCGCGTACGAGCCCGCGACCTTCTGGGTCGGCGAGTCCGGGGTGCGCAGCTCCGGGTACTGCGCCTCCAGCGCCTCCAGCGACTTCAGGAGCCTGTCGAACTCCGCGTCGCTGACGACCGGGGCGTCCTTCACGTAGTACCGGAAGCGGTGCTCCTCGACCTGCTCCGCGAGGTGGGCGTGCTTCTCCCGTGCCTCGGCGGGAACCGCCGTCTGTGCCTGCTGCTTGTCGCCGGCCACCGTGGTGTCCTCCCGTTACTCAGGGTTGTCCGCGAGGGATCTCGCCGCCCGGACGCAGTGGGCGAGCGCCTCGCGCGCGTAGGCGGGGGAAGCGCCCGCGAGACCGCAGGCCGGGGTGAGCGTGACCGCCTCCGCGAGCAGCCCGGCGCTCAGCCCCAGCCTGCGCCACAACGTCCTGACACCCATGACGCTACCGGCAGGGTCTGACAACGGGCCGTCCGTGCCCGGCACGACACCGGTGAACAGCCGGGTCCCGGCCTCGACGGCCTCGCCGATCACGTCGTCGTCACGCTCGGTGAGAAGCGAGAAGTCGAAGGAGACGCCGGCCGCGCCCGCGCGGCGCAGCAGCGCGAACGGCACGTCGGGGGCGCAGGAGTGCACGACCACGGGCCCGCCGCCGTGGACCGCGATCACGTCCCGCAGGGTGCCCTCCACGACCTGCCGGTCCACCGGGCGGTGCGTGCGGTAGCCGCTGGCGGTCCTCACCTGGCCGCGGAGGACGGAGGTGAGGGAGGGTTCGTCGAGCTGGAGGACGAGGCGGGCGCCCGGGACGCGGTGGCGCATCTCGTCGAGGTGCAGTCGCAGTCCCTCGGCCAGGGAGGCGGCGAGGTCGCGGCAGGCGCCGGGGTCCGACAGGGCGGCCTCGCCGTTCTTCAGCTCCAGGGCGGCGGCCAGGGTCCACGGCCCGACCGCCTGCACCTTCAGGTCCCCCTCGTAACCCTGCGTGAACTCCTCCAGGGCGTCAAGGTCCTCCCCCAGCCAGGACCGGGCCCGCCGGGTGTCCCGGCCCGGCCGGTCGCCGATACGCCAGCCGCTGGGCTCCACGCGCGCGTACAGCTCGACGAGCATCCCCGCGGTACGGCCGATCATGTCGGCGCCGGGCCCACGCGCGGGCAGCTCGGCGAGGTACGGAAAGTCCTCGAAGCTGCCGGTCACGGTCTTGGCGGCCTCCCGGGCGTCCGTACCGGGCATGGACCCGACACCGGTGGCTCCCGGAAAGCTGAACACGCTCTTCTCACTCACCCCGGCAGCGTATGCCGTGCGGCCGCCCGGGGGGTCCCGCCCGTCAGCTGTCCGCGGCTGTGCCCATCGGCTGTCCGGCGCCCCGCCCGCCAGCGGTCCGGACGCACCGTCAGCGCCCCGGTCGCACCGTCAGGTCGTTGACCTCCGCGTCCCTCGGGAGGTCGAGGGCCATGAGGATCGTCGTGGCGACCGACTCGGGGTCGATCCACTTCGTGGGGTCGTACTCCCTGCCCTCCTGCTGGTGGACCTTGGCCTGCATGGGGCCGGCGGTGCGGCCGGGGTAGACGGAGGTGACGCGGACGCCGCCCGCGTGCTCCTCCTCGCGCAGGGCGTCGGCGAGGGCCTTGAGCCCGTGCTTGGAGGCGGCGTACGCGGACCAGCCGGCGTGCGCGTTCAGCCCGGCACCGGAGTTGACGAAGATCACATGGCCGCGGGCGACGCGGAGCTGGGGCAGGAAGTGCCGGGTCAGCTCGGCGGGCGCGACGAGATTGACGTCGAGCTGGTGGCGCCAGGCCTTGGGGGTCAGCTCGCCGACCTCGCCGAGGTCCACCACGCCGGCGATGTGCAGCAGCGAGTCGACCCGGTCCGGCAGGGTCTGGTGGGAGAACGCCCAGGACAGCCGGTCGGGGTCGGCGAGGTCCCCCACCAGCGTGCGCGCCCCGGGGAACTCGGCCGCCAGCTCCTTCGCACGGCCCGCGTCGCGCGCGTGCAGCACGAGGTCGTCCCCGCGCGCGTGCAGGCGGCGGGCGACCGCCGCGCCGATGCCGGAACCGGCCCCGGTGATCACATGAGTAGCCATGCCCGCCATGCTCGCATCACCGGGCGCGCTCCCCGGCGGCGGTGGCCCCTCATGTCGCGGACTCCAGGTAGGCCAGTGCGCCGGCCGGCTCGTCGGCGAAGAACACCAGCTCGGACAGCGGACGCGGCAGGAAGCCCTCGGCCTCCATGCGGCGGAACTGCGTCTGGAGGCCGTCGTAGAAGCCCGCGGTGTTCAGCAGCACCACCGGCTTCTCGGTGCGCCCGTGCTTCTTCAGTTCCAGGATCTCGGCGGCCTCGTCGAGCGTCCCGGTGCCGCCCACCATGATCACCACGGCGTCGGCCTTCTCCAGCAGCAGCCGCTTGCGCTCGGCGAGGTCGGCCGCGATGACCATCTCGTCGGCCCCGGGCCGCGCCTTGAGTGCGAGGAAGTCCACGGACACGCCCACCAGCCTGCCGCCGGTCTCCTGCACGCCGTCGGCGACGACCTTCATCAGACCGACGTCGGAGCCGCCCCACACCAGGGTGTGGCCGCCCTTGCCGATCAGTTCCGCGAACTCGCGCGCGGGGCGCGTGTAACGCTCGTCGAGGTCGGCGGCGGAGAGGAAGACACAGATGTTCATGCGCTCCACCGTATCGGGAACAAGAAGGGGCCCCGCGGGCGCTTGTCCCGGTATGGCCGAAGGACACACCATCACCATCGAGCAGGGCGACCGGCACGTACGCGTGGTGCACGACGGCACGGTCCTCGCGGAGACCGACCGGCCCCTGCTGCTGCGCGAGACGGGCTGTCCGGTGCGGTACTACATCCCCGCCGAGGACGTCCGCACGGATCTGCTGATCCCGTCCGGCACCCACACCGTCTGCCCCTTCAAGGGCACCGCGTCCTACTGGTCGCTGCCGGACTCCCCGGACCTGGTCTGGGGGTACCCCACTCCGAAGGCGGAGGTGGCGCAGATCAAGGACCACCTGTGCTTCTACGAGGTCGAAGTGGCCTGACCTTCCCCGATACCGCCGTGTCGTGACCGATGAGTCGGCCACGGTGCGGCAGTCTGCACCGGCATGGACAAGAAGACGACTTCCCGCGACGGCACCTCCCTCGCCTACGAGGTGGTCGGCCAGGGGCCCACCGTCATCCTGGTCAGCGGTGCGATGTCGACCGGCGGCACCCTGGCCCCTCTGGCGCAGCGGCTCGCCGGGCGCTGCACCGCCGTCGTCTACGACCGCCGGGGCCGCGGCGGGAGCGGTGACACCGCGCCGTACGCGGTGGAGCGCGAGGTGGAGGACCTGGCCGCGCTGCTCGACGCGGTGGGCGGCGAGGCGTCGCTGTTCGGGGTGTCCTCGGGCGGCGCGCTGGTGCTGGAGGCCGTGGCGAGCGGGCTGCCGGTGCGTCAGGCGGCCGTGTACGAGGCGCCGTTCGCGGACTTCCTGCGCGGCGGCGCCGAGCAGAATGCCGCGTACACGGCGAATCTGCGCGAGGCGCTGGGCGAGGGCCGGCGCGGGGACGCGGTGGCGCTGTTCCTGCGGCTGACCGGGCTGGCCGAGGAGATGATCGAGCGCGCCCGCCAGTCCCCGATGTGGGCCGGCATGGAGGCCGTCGCGCCGAGCCTGGCGTACGACAACGCGGTCATGGGCGACGGTCTGCTGCCCCGCGAGCGGCTCGCCGCCGTCTGTGTGCCCCTGCTGTCCGTGGCGGGCGGAGCGAGCCCGGCATGGATGCGAGAGGCGGCCCTCGCGGTCGCCGAGACGGTGCCGCGGGGGACGTACCTCGAACTGGCGGGCCAGACACACATGGTCGAGCCGGGCGTCCTCGGACCGGTCCTGGCGGACTTCCTCACCGGCTGACCATCACCGGGCACACACGTACGGCGCGCGTCCGACCAGACCGGGCCACTACCGCCACCGCCACCGCGCGGATGCGCCTCGTGGCCCCGTCAGACCGTCGTCGCTGTCGCGCGCGTGGTGGAGGCGATCGTTGCCGAGCCGACCACGCGGGTGCCGTCGTAGAGGACGATCGCCTGGCCGGGGGCGACGCCGCGGACCGGCTCGGTGAAGGTGACGCGCAGTTCGCCGTCGACGGGTTCGGCGCTCACCTCGGTCTCGCCGCCGTGGGCGCGCAACTGCGCGGTGTAGGTGCCGGAGCCGGTGGGGGCGGTGCCGCACCAGCGGGGCTTGATCGCGGTCAGCGCGGTGACGTCGAGGGCGGCGGCCGGGCCGACGGTCACCGTGTTGGTCACCGGGGAGATGTCGAGGACGTAGCGCGGCTTGCCGTCGGGGGCCGGGGTGCCGATGCGCAGGCCCTTGCGCTGGCCGATGGTGAAGCCGTACGCGCCCTCGTGGGTGCCCAGCCTGCTGCCGGACTCGTCGACGATGTCGCCCTCCGCCTTGCCGAGCCGCTGGGCGAGGAAGCCCTGGGTGTCGCCGTCGGCGATGAAGCAGATGTCGTGCGAGTCGGGCTTCTTGGCGACGGCCAGGCCCCGGCGCTCGGCCTCGGCGCGGATCTCGTCCTTGGTGGTGACGGTGTCGCCGAGCGGGAACAGGGCGTGGGCGAGCTGCTTCTCGTCCAGGACGCCGAGGACGTACGACTGGTCCTTGGCCATGTCGGAGGCGCGGTGCAGTTCGCGGGTGCCGTCCTCGTTCACGATCACCTTCGCGTAGTGACCGGTGCAGACCGCGTCGAAGCCGAGGGCCAGCGCCTTGTCGAGCAGCGCGGCGAACTTGATCTTCTCGTTGCAGCGCAGGCACGGGTTCGGGGTGCGGCCGGCCTCGTACTCGGCGATGAAGTCCTCGACGACGTCCTCGCGGAAGCGGTCGGCGAGGTCCCAGACGTAGAACGGGATGCCGATGACGTCGGCGGCACGGCGGGCGTCGCGGGAGTCCTCGATGGTGCAACAGCCCCGCGCGCCGGTGCGGAAGGACTGCGGGTTCGCGGAGAGCGCGAGGTGGACGCCGGTCACGTCGTGCCCGGCTTCCGCGGCGCGCGCGGCGGCGACGGCGGAGTCGACACCGCCGGACATGGCGGCGAGGACGCGGAGGGGGCGCTGCGGGGTATCGGTCATAGCCCCTCCAGGGTACGGGGCCGCGGGAACCGGGACCGCCGGATATGCGTTGACGATCACGTGGGGGTATCGCGGACGGACTCGGGGTGGGTATGAGCGACTCGGATCGGCGGCTGGGGCGGCGCGCGCTGCTCGTCGGCGGGGCCGCGGCCGCCCTGGGGACGGCCGCGCTGGCCCGGGAGGAGCTGTCGCATCTGTGGTGGCGGCTGCCGGGCGTGGAGAAGTCCCGGGTGGCGGGGGCGGTCGACTTCCGGGGTGCGCGCTGGGTGGCTGCCTCCCCCGCGAACTACCGCCGGGCGGACCGGCCGGACGACTATCCGGTGGACCGGGTGGTCATCCATGTCACCCAGGGCGGCTACGCGTCGGCGGTACGGGTCTTCCAGGACCCGGCGCACCGCGCGGCGGCCCACTACATCGTGCGCAAGGACGGGCGGATCACCCAGCTGATCCGGGAGCTGGACGTGGCCTTCCACGCGGGCAACCGGGGGTACAACGAGCGCAGTGTCGGCATCGAGCACGAGGGCTTCGTGGAGGACGCCTCCTCCTTCACGGACGCCATGTACGAGGCCTCGGCGCGGCTGACGGCGGCGATATGCGGGCGGTACGGCATGTCCGTCGACCGGGAGCATGTGATCGGGCACGTGGAGGTGCCCGGCACGGACCACACCGACCCGGGGCCGCACTGGGACTGGGAGCGGTATATGAAGCTGGCGCGGCGGACGGCGTGAAGCGGGCGCGGACGGTCACGGCGCGGCGCGGAGCGTAGCAGGGTAAAGAATCCCGGTTCGGCCTGTTTTTTCCGTATGGGCGGTTCTATCCTGGAGTCAGGCCTACGAGGCGAGTGAGGGAGTCCGAGCGGAGTAGCCGACGTCAGCGCGAGGTTCAGGTTTCCGCTGGTGCCGACGTCGACGGTCGGACTGAGAGGCCAGAAGGTGCAAGGACTGACCCGACGGCGACCCCCAGTCACCTGATCCGGGTAATACCGGCGAAGGGAACCCGTCTCGTAGGTCGTTTTCGTGCCCGCCGGGCTTCCGCGCCTGCGGGCATTTCCACGCCCGCGACACCTCTCCGTGCCCGCGGGCCTCTCCGTGCCCGCATCCGCTCGGGCTCAGCTGAGCCCCGCCGCGCGGGCCCTTTCCACCGCGGGACCGATCGCCTTGGCGACCGCTTCGACGTCCGCCTCCGTGGAGGTGTGGCCGAGGGAGAAGCGCAGGGTGCCGCGGGCCAGCTCCGGGTCGGTGCCGGTGGCGAGCAGGACGTGGCTCGGCTGGGCGACGCCCGCCGTGCAGGCGGAGCCGGTGGAGCACTCGATGCCCTGGGCGTCCAGCAGCAGGAGCAGGGAGTCGCCCTCGCAGCCGGGGAAGGCGAAGTGCGCGTTGGCCGGGAGGCGTCCGCCGGGTGCGGGGTCGCCGCCGAGGACCGCGTCCGGGACCGCGGTGCGCACGGCGTCGGTCAACCGGTCGCGCAGGGCGCCGATCTCGCGGGCGAACCACTCCTGCCGTTCGGCGGCGAGACGGCCGGCCACCGCGAAGGAGGCGATGGCGGGGACGTCGAGGGTGCCGGAGCGGACGTGCCGTTCCTGGCCGCCGCCGTGCAGGACGGGGACGGGTGTGTACTCGCGGCCGAGGAGCAGCGCGCCGATGCCGTAGGGGCCGCCGATCTTGTGGCCCGAGACGGTCATCGCGGCGAGGCCGGAGTCGGCGAAGCCGACCGGGACCTGACCGAAGGCCTGGACGGCGTCGGCGTGCAGCGGGACGCCGAACTCGGCGGCGACGTCGGCGAGTCGGCGGACCGGCAGGACGGTGCCGATCTCGTTGTTGGCCCACATCACCGTGACCAGGGCGACGTCGTCGGGGTTGCGGGCGAGGGCCTCGCGCAGGGCGTCCGGGTGGACGCGGCCGTGGGTGTCGACCGGGAGGTACTCGACGGTGGCGCCCTCGTGTTCGCCGAGCCAGTGCACGGCGTCCAGGACAGCGTGGTGCTCGACGGGGCTGGCGAGGACACGGGTGCGGGCCGGGTCGGCGTCGCGGCGGGCCCAGTACAGGCCCTTGACCGCGAGGTTGTCGGCCTCGGTGCCGCCCGAGGTGAAGACGACCTCGCTGGGGCGGGCGCCCAGTGCGTCCGCGAGGGTTTCGCGGGACTCCTCGACCGTGCGGCGGGCCCGGCGGCCGGAGGCGTGCAGGGAGGACGCGTTGCCGACAAGGCCCAGCTGGGCGGTCAGCGCCTCTGCCGCCTCGGGGAGCATCGGAGTGGTGGCAGCGTGGTCGAGGTAAGCCATGGTGCGGCCGATTCTACGGGCCCTTGGCTGTCGGCCTGGGCGGCGGGCGCCCGGATCGGGGCGCGGCGGGGGCCGGCGGTCGGCGCGTCAGGGCGGTCACCCGGGCGGCCGTACCCCGTCGTCCTCGGGGCCCGGCTCCGGTTCGTACGCCGGTCAGACACCGAACGGCCGCGTCACAGGCTCCACGACACCGTGTGGGACAGCTGCATCGCGACGACCAGGACGGCCAGGTCGGCCACACCGAGGGCGAGACCGAGGTAGGCGCGGCCACGGCGGGCGGTGCCGCGCCAGAGGGCGACGGCGGCCAGGGCGATGGCGACGGGGCCGAGGAAGATGTTGAGGACGAGGAGGCCGAGAAGGCCGAGGATGAAGGACGCCACGGCCATGCCGTCGGCGTCGCGTGGACGGGTGTCGGTGCGGCCGGTGGCCGGTGCGGTGAGGTGCACGGTGCTCAGCTCCTGGATGTCGTTGGAGGTCAGCCGGCCGAGTTGTGGCGGCGGCCGTGGCGCTCGCGGATCGCGAAGACGCCGAGCCAGAGCGCGATGCCGGCGGCGACGGCGACGCTGACGGTCAGTGGCGCGTGGGCCACGGTGCCGAGGACGACGCCGAGCAGCATGAGTGCGGCGACGAGGAACAGCATGGGTGGGGGTCCCCCCTCAGTCCGGGTGTGAAGTTTGAGTGCAGTCCGGGTGTGAAGTTTGGGTGAACAGTTGTAGTAACAGTTGTTCACTGACTTAGAGTCTAGCGTCGTGCACGGCTTTTCAATTCCAGAGAACAGTTGTTAACTGGATGACATGAGTCACACCCTCGGCATCCGGCAGGCCCAGAAGCAGAAGACCCGGCAGGCGTTCCTGGACGCGGCGCTCACGCTGCTGGCGGAGCAGAGCCTGAGCAGCCTGGGGCTGCGCGAGGTCACCCGGGCCGTCGGGGTCGCCCCGACCGCCTTCTACCGGCACTTCCGCTCCACCGCCGATCTCGGTGTCGCGCTGGTCGACGAGGCGCTCGGCAGCCTGCACCCCATGGTCCGCGACACGGTGGCGACGACGGAGGACAACGACGAGCGGATCCACCGCGCCATCGAACTGATCACCCATCACGTCGACGCGCACCCGGCGCACATCCGCTTCATAGCGCGCGAGCGCAACGGCGGGGTCCAGCCGGTGCGCGAGGCCATCCAGGCCCAGCTCTCCCGGTTCGCCGAGGAGGTGAAGGCCGAGCTGGCCAAGGACCCGCAGGCCGAGGGCTGGAGCGACGACGACCTGCTGATGCTCGCGCACCTCTACGTCGACCAGATGCTCATCACCGCGTGCCTCTTCCTGGACACCGTGGACGCCTCGCCGCAGGAGCGGGACGAGGTCACCCGGCGCGCCACCCGGCAGCTGCGGCTCATCGGCATCGGCCGCCGGCACTGGCTGGACTGACAGGCCCACCGGGGACGCCACCCGCCCGCGTCACCTGCCTGCGCCGCCCGTCTCCCCGTACAGCGCCTCGACCGCACGCACTCCCCGCACCAGCTCCGCCCGCGCCTCGGGCGGGCCGAGGATCTCCACGGTGTCGGAGAACGCCAGCAGTTGGCGCACCGCGCGCAGCGCCGGGTACGACAGCCGGGCGGTGACCCACTCGCTCTCGCCGTCGTCGTCGGGGAAGTCGGTGATCTGGGACGCGGCCATGCGCCGGAACATGTCGAGGCGTTCGCGCCGCAGCCGGACCGTGACGTCGATCCCGTCCTGCGGATCCTCCACCCGGCGCCGCAACTCCTCCCATACCTCGGCGAGTTCGACACCGTCCCGGCGCCGCACCGGGTCGTCGAGCAGGCGGGCCGCGTGGACGCGGTCGGCGCGGAAGAGCCGGGGCCGGGCGCGCCGGTCGGCGACCAGGTACCAGACGCCGGCCTTGGCGACCAGGCCGTACGGGTCGACGGTGTACGTCCGCGGGGCCTGTTCGCCGCTGTGCCGGTAGCGCAGCCGCAGGCGCCGGTCGAGGAACACGGCGTCCTGGAGCACCTCCAGGTCGACGGCCTCCAGCGGGCCGCTGCGCCAGCGGGTGGCGTCGACGAGGATGCGCCGGCTGGTGACCTCGGCGGCGGGCCGGTGCGGGGCGGGCAGGGCGGCCATCACCTTGCGCAGGGCCGAGCCGAGCGCGGCGTCCAGGCCGAGCGCGGCGTGCGCGCCCTGGGCGGCGAGGATGAACAGCGCGCGGGACTCGTCGGCGGTGAGTCCGGTGACGTCGGTGCGGAATCCGGCGAGGAGTTCGATGCCGCCGTGCCGGCCGCGTTCGGCGTACACGGGGACACCGGAGGCGGACAGCGCCTCGACGTCCCGGTAGATCGTGCGGACCGACACCTCCAGCCGGCCGGCGAGTTCGTGCGCGGGGACACGGCCCCGGGTCTGCAGGAGCAGCAGGATCGACAGCAGCCGGTCGGACTTCACGGACCCAGGATCCCGCCCCGCCCGTACCTCGCACAAATGCTGACGGATTCTGTCAGGTTAACGGCGCATCCTCTGCCTACCGACTCAGGGAGAGGCACACCGTGACCACCTCGAAGACCACCACCACACCCGACGCCACCACCACGCCCGACACCACGCCCGCCACCGAGGCCGCCGCCACGACCGAAGCCGAAGCCGCCGCCATCCCCGAGGCCAAAGCCGCGACCGCGACCGAAGCCCCGACCCTGACCCCGACCCCGACCACAGGCACCCCCCGCTTCACCGACCCCCGCCCCGTCTACACCCGCGCCACCGCGCAGGCCGCCGCGCTCATCGCGACGGCGCGGCCGCCGCAGCTCACCGGCCCGACCCCCTGTACCGAGTTCGACGTCCGCGCCCTGCTCGGCCACATCGTGGACGGCACCCGGCGCATCGCGGTGGTCGGCGAGGGCGGTGACGGGTTCGCGGTGGAGCCGATCGCGGACGGGATCGCGGACGACGGCTGGGCGAAGGCCTACGACGAGGCCCGTGTCCGGGTGCTGAAGGCCTGGGCGAGCGACGAGCGGATGACGTCCATGGTGCGGGTGCCGTGGGGCGAGGTCCCCGGCCACGCGGCGCTGTCGGGCTATGTGATGGAGATCGTGACACACACCTGGGACCTCGCCGAGGGGCTCGGGCACCCCTTCGAACTCGACCCGGAACTGGCCGGGTTCGCGCTCGACACCGCGCGCCGGCAGCTGCCCGACTCCCGTCCGCGCGACGCCGGGACCCCCTTCGACGACCGGCGGGAGGCCGCCGAAGGAGCCGGGATCCACGAGCGGTTGGCCGCGTGGATGGGGCGGGTGCCGCTCAGCCGAGCCTGACGCGGGCGAGCTGCCTGGACTGGGCGACCAGCCGGTCCTCGCTGTCCCAGACCTCGGCGTCCTCCTCCAGGAATCCGCCGGCCAGGTTGCGGGTCGTGATGGACACCCGCAGCGGGCCGGGGGCCGGACGGTGGCGGACGTGGACGGTGAGTTCGACCGTCGGGACCCAGCCCTTGACGCCGATCTCGAAGGCGGTGGGCGGCAGGGCGTCCACCGCGAGCAGCAGCGACAGCGGGTCCGCGTCCCGGCCGTCGGCCAGCCCGAACCAGGCACGCATCTCCCCCTTGCCGGAGGGCGCGCCGAGCGCCCAGCCGAGGGTCGCCGGGTCCAGCTTGATCATCAGCCGGTCGGCGATGGCGGAACCGCCCCCGACCGGGGTACCGCTCGACGGCAGCCGGACATCGGATGCGGAGTCCTGGGGGCCGAAGCACCGGTCCATGGGCGGTATCGCGGGCGGCATGGCCGTCGTACGGACGTCGTCGGGGAGGCCGGCGAGGTCGCCGTAGGAGGCGAGGACGCGGATGCGCTCGACCTCGCGGCCCTCGGCGTCGTACTGGAGGAGCGAGGCCTGGCCGGTGGAGAGGGTGCGGCCGGTGCGGACGGTCTCGGTGCGGACGACCGCGGGGCCCGGCCGGGAGGCGCTCAGGTAGTGCGCCGTGATGGTGAACGGGTCCGGGTGCGGGAGCGCGTCCGCGAGCGCCCGGCCGAGAATGGCCAGCAGGTACCCGCCGTTGACGGCGTCGAAGACGGTCCAGCCGGCGGAGAGGTCGACGTCGTACACGCCGGGCTCGCGCCGGGTGACCGCGGTGTCGCGGTCGAACTCGCTGACGAACTCGCCGTCGAACTCGCTGTCGCCGATCACGGCCCGCGACGGGGTTCCCCCCGCTCGCGCGAAGCCGAGAGTGGGCGAGGTTGCGGAAGCTGCGTCTGGCATGGCTGAACGGTACAACAGGAGAATACTAAGCGGTAGCTTTTCCATGGAAGGCTTGTTGACGAGATCGGGTCACCCGGTTGACCGCGTCCCGCGCCCGGGTGAGGTTCCGGCAATTTCTCGGTAAGTGTCCGGACACGTCCACAACCCAGGGCCGTTCATCGCCCTCTATGGGGACATGAGCCTCACCGGGACTCCGTTCCTCTACACGACGATCGTGCTGTCCGTCGTCGCCCTCATACTGCCGCTCGTGCTCTGGTCACGGCTGCAGGGCCCCCGGCCCCTGCGCACCGCCGCCCGGGTACTGATGCTGCTGTTCACCCAGGGCACGGCGGTCACACTGGTCTTCGTGCTGGTCAACAACCAGAACAACCTGTACGACAACTGGGCCGACCTGCTCGGCACCGGCGACCACGTCCAGCAGGCGGCCGATCTCGGCAAGGACGGCACGGGCGGCATGGCGCTCAGGAGTCTCCCCAAGGTCAGGCAGGTGTTCAGCCCGACCGACGGACCGGGGATGCGCACGGCCGGCGGAGTCCGCGTCACCCAGCTCAAGGGCCAGGTGTCCGGAGTGAACGCCGAGGTCTACGTCTGGCTGCCGCCGCAGTACGGCGAACCGGCCTACCGGAACAAGAAGTTCCCGGTGGTGGAACTGCTGCCCGGCTACCCCGGCTCGGCGAAGGCCTGGTTCGGGTCGCTCAAGGCGCACGAGCAACTGCTGCCGCTGATGCGCAGCGGCCAGGTGGCGCCCTTCATCCTGGTCGCGCCCCGCACCAACCTGCTGGCCGGTGTGGACACCGGCTGCGCCAACATCCCCGGCCAGGTCAACGCCGACAGCTGGCTCAGCGTCGACGTGCCGAAGATGGTCATGGACAACTTCCGCACCCAGCCGGCGCCGCAGGGCTGGGCGGTCGCCGGGTACTCGGCGGGTGCGCACTGCGCGCTCAAACTGGCCGTCGCCCACCCGGACCGCTACCGGGCCGCGGTCAGCATGTCGGGCTACAACGACCCGATCGGCGAACGCAATTCCCTCGCCGCGCAGAGCCCCGGGCTGCGCGCCGCGAACAACCCCTACCTGCTCCTCAAACGGCGGGCCGTGCCGCCCAAGATCGCGCTGTACGTCTCCGGCGAGTCCGGTGACGGCTACCAGGGGGGCGTGGCGCTGGAGTCGGTCGCCAAGGCGCCGACGACCGTGCACGTGGTGTTCCTGCCGCGCAGCGCGGGCGGTCACACCATGGCGCTGTGGCGGCCGCAGGTGCCCGCGGTGTTCCGCTGGCTGACCCTGCAGATGGGCCAGAACCGGGCCAGGGGCATCGACCACTCCATCGCGGGGACGACTGCCGGAACCACGGCCGGAGCCACGGCCGGGGCCGCCGCCGAGTCCATGGCCGGGTCCGCGGCCGGGACTACTCCTCGACCACCGTCGAGCGACGGTTCCACGCACGCGGCGCTCGCCAGTGGAACCTCATCGCGAGCAGGCGCAGGACGAAAGCGGTGACGACCGCGACCCCGCTGGCCAGCGGGGTCAGCACGTCGTAGTGGATGCACACCACCACCATGGCGGCGCCGACCATCGCCGGGACCGCGTACAGGTCGCGGTCCCAGCGCAGCAGCGAGGGAACCTCGTTGGCGAGCACGTCCCTGAGCACGCCACCGCCGACCGCGGTGGCGAGGCCCAGGGTCGCGGACGCGGTCAGGTTGAGGCCGTAGGAGTACGCCTTGGTCGTACCGGTGACGCAGAACAGGCCGAGGCCGGCCGCGTCGAAGACCAGGACCGCCGACTGGATGCGCTCCACGTGGGGATGCAGGAAGAAGACCACGAGCGCGGCGAGCAGCGGGGTGACGAAGTACCCGAGGTCCGTGAAGGCGGCCGGCGGGACGGCCCCGATGATCAGGTCACGGAACAGCCCTCCGCCCAGCCCGGTGACCTCGGCGAGCACGGCGATGCCGAACACGTCGAAGTTCTTCCGGACGGCGAGCAGCGCGCCGGAGATCGCGAACACGAAGATGCCGATGACATCCAGCGTGTGCTGAACGGAGGGACTGAAGAGTTGCTGTACCTGCACCCCGACATTCTCACCTGTCAAGGGCCGAGCGGGTGCCCCGGTACTCCGCGGGCGCGTGCCGGACGGGAGAGTGGCGGGAGAGTGCCGTGAGTCGTCCCTTCGAGCGTGTACCGGCCGGTGGACGGTCACGACGGTCACGGACGACTCCGCACTCTCCCGTCACTCTCCCGTTCGGGCATGCACATGACTCCGCCCGGTCGCCATGTGCTCGTTGTCGTTCGACCTCTTGTCGTTCGACTACTTGTCGTCCGACTCCTGGGCCTTGGGGGCCGGGGACTCGGGGGCGGGGGACTCGGGAGACTCGGACTCCTCCGTCGCCGCCTCGGCTTCTGCCGCGACCTCGGCCACGGCTTCGGCTTCGGCTTCGGCTTCGGCTTCGATAACGGCCACGACCTCGGCTTCGGCCTCCGCTTCCATCTCCGCGACCTCCGCCGCCACCGCGGCCGACGTCTCCGCCGACTCCTCCAGGACCGCTTCGCCGACCAGCTCCGAGGCCTCCTTCGCCGCCGTCAGCAGGACCGTGTCCTGCGGGGCCTGGTCGGCGAAGTTCTCCGGGTGGTGGCAGGCGACCTGCTGACCGGGCTTCAGCTCCAGGAACGGCGGCTCGGTCGTCGCGCAGATCTGCGTGGCCTTCCAGCACCGGGTGTGGAAACGGCAGCCGGAGGGCGGCGCGATCGGCGAGGGGACGTCACCGCGCAGCAGGATGCGCTCGCTCTTGGCACCCCGCCGCTTCGGGTCGGGAATCGGCACGGCCGACATCAGCGCCTTGGTGTACGGGTGCATCGGCGCCCGGTACAGCGAGTCACGGTCGGCCAGCTCGACGATCTTGCCGAGGTACATCACCGCGATCCGGTCCGAGACGTGCCGGACGACCGAGAGGTCGTGCGCGATGATCACGTACGTCAGGCCCAGTTCCTGCTGGAGGTCGTCCATGAGGTTGACGACCTGGGCCTGGATCGACACGTCCAGCGCGGACACCGGCTCGTCGGCGACGACCAGCTTCGGCTTCAGGGCGAGCGCGCGGGCGATGCCGATGCGCTGGCGCTGACCGCCGGAGAACTCGTGCGGGTAGCGGTTGTAGTGCTCGGGGTTGAGGCCGACCAGCTCCATGAGCCGCTGGACCTCCTTCTTCACCCCGCCCTCGGGCTCGACGCCCTGGAGCCGGAAGGGCGCCGAGACGATCGAGCCGATGGTGTGCCGGGGGTTCAGGGAGCCGTACGGGTCCTGGAAGATCATCTGGACGTCACGGCGCATCGGGCGCATCTGCCCGGTGCTCAGCCGCGTGATGTCCCGGCCCTCGAACTCGACGGTGCCGGCGGTCGGGTCCTGGAGCCGGGTGATGACCCGGCCCATGGTCGTCTTGCCGCAGCCCGACTCGCCGACGACGCCCAGGGTCTCGCCCTTGCGCACCTCGAAGTCGAGGCCGTCGACCGCCTTCACGGCGCCGACCTGGCGCTGCAGGAGGCCCTTCTTGATCGGGAAGTGCTTCCGCAGGCCCCTGACCTTCAGCAGCACCTCCCCGTCCGTCCTGCCGTCCTCGGGAGCCGACGCCTGCTGCGGGACCGCGGCCTTGCCGGCGGGGTCCTCGGCGGTGTCTGTCTTCTTCGTCTCACTCACAGCTTCGGCGCAATCTCTTCGGTCCAGATCCGCGTACGGTCCTCGGCCGAGAGGTGGCAGGCGGACCAGTGGCCGCCCTCCACCAGCTGCAGCTCGGGAACCACCGTGCGGGTGACGTTCCCCTTGGGGAGGTCCGCGTACGGGCAGCGCGGGTGGAAGGCACAACCCGAGGGGACGTTGATGAGGCTCGGCGGCTGGCCCTTGACCGGGGTGAGCCGTTCGGCGGTCTCGCGGTCGATGCGCGGCATCGAGCCGAGCAGGCCCCAGGTGTACGGGTGCTGCGGCTTGTCGAAGATCTCCTCGACCGGTCCGCGCTCCACGCAACGGCCGCCGTACATCACCAGGACGTCGTCGGCGATCTCGGCGACCACGCCGAGGTCGTGCGTGATCATGACGACCGCGGAGCCGAACTCCTTCTGCAGGTCCCGGATCAGGTCGAGGATCTGCGCCTGGACGGTCACGTCGAGGGCGGTGGTCGGCTCGTCCGCGATGAGCAGTTCGGGGTTGTTGACCAGCGCCATCGCGATCATGGCGCGCTGGCGCATACCGCCGGAGAACTCGTGCGGGTAGCCGTCGATGCGCTTGGCGGGCTCGGGAATGCCGACCCGGTCGAGCATCTCGATGGCGCGCGTGCGGGCCACCTTCTTGCTGACCTTGTGGTGGACCCGGTAGGCCTCGATGATCTGGGCGCCGACCGTGTAGTACGGGTGCATCGCGGACAGCGGGTCCTGGAAGATCATCGCCATCTTCCGGCCGCGCAGCCGGCGCACCTCGTCCGGGTCGGCGCCGATCAGTTCCTGACCGTCCAGCCACACCTCACCGGAGACGTGGGCGTTCGCGGCGCGGTGCAGTCCCATGACGCCGAGGGACGTCACGGACTTGCCGGAACCCGACTCGCCCACGATGCCGAGGGTCTGACCGCGCCGGACGTCGAAGCTGACGCCGTTCACGGACTTGACCACACCGTCGTCGGTGTTGAAGTGGATGCGCAGATCGCGAACGGAGAGGAACGCGTCTTGGGCGTCGGAAGGGGCGGCGACGTCCGTGGCCGGTTCGCCCAGTGCCGCCTTTTCGAGCTTGCTCACGAGTACCTCACGCGGGGGTCGATGGCTGCGTACACCAGGTCGACGACGAGATTTGCGAAGACGATGAAGAACGCCGCCACCAGGGTCACGGCCATCACGATGGGCAGGTCGTTGTCCTTGATGGCCTGGATCGAGTACGCACCGATGCCCTGGAGCGAGAAGACCGTCTCGGTCAGCACCGCGGTACCGATGAGGGTGCCGAAGTCGATGCCGAAGATGGTGACGATCGGGGTGAGGGTGGCGCGCAGGCCGTGCTTGGTGACGACCGTGCGCTCCGGCAGGCCCTTGGCGCGGGCCGTACGGATGAAGTCCTCGCTCATCGTCTCGAGCATGCCGGCCCGGGTGAGCCGGGCGTAGGTGGCCGAGAAGAGGAACGCGAGGCTGATCCAGGGCAGCAGCAGGTGCCAGGCCCACTCGCCCGGGTTCTGGGTGAAGGGCACGTAGTCGGTGCTGTCCCAGATGGGCCACTGGTAGATGAACAGCGCGTTGATGACCTGGCCGGTGAAGAAGATCGGGAGCGAGACGCCGGCGAGCGCGATGAACATCGCGATGCGGTCGACGGGCTTGCCCTTGCGCAGCGCGGAGATGACACCGGTGGTCACACCGAAGATCAGCCACATCACGGCCGCACCGACGGCCAGCGAGAAGGAGACCGGGATGCGCTGCGTGAGCTGCGGCCACACCTCGATGTGACTCTTGAAGGAGTACCCGAAGCAGGGGGCGCTGCAGTGCGTGGCGTCAGGACCGAACTTGTAGTCGGCGCCTACGAACAGGCCCTTGATGTAGTCCCAGTACTGGATGTAGATGGGCTGGTCGAAGCCCAGGTTTTTCTTGATCGCGGCGATGGACTCGGGGTTGGCGTCCTTGCCGACGTACTGGGTGGCCAGCTGGGTGGCCGTCTGGCCGCCCAGGCGGGGCACCAGGAAGAAGATCGCGAAGGTGACTGCGCTGACCACCAGCAGCAGCACTACGGCGCCGAAGACGCGTCGGATGATGTACGCAGCCACAGCTGTGCGGCTCCGGGGGGCCGGGACGGGGTTGTCCGTCCCGGCCGCCCGGAACCTTCACCTGCCTTTCAGGGGTATCCGGCCTGCTGTTACTTCGAGGAGCCCAGCAGCGTGTAGTCGTACATGCCGAGGTACGCCTGCGTGACCGTGACGTTGGTCGCGGACGAAGGCCTGATCAGCAGGTTCTTGCGGTAGATCAGCGGGACGACCGAGGCGTTGTCCAGGACCATCTTGTCGATGTCGCCCCAGGCCTTGGTGCGGGCCGCGGAGTCGGTGTTCGAGATGGCGTCGGACAGAGCCTTGTTGATCTTCGGGTCGTTCAGCTCCATCAGGTTGTTGCCGCCCGAGGGCTTGATGGCGCTGCCGTCGATGATCTGGTCCAGGAAGCCGTAGCCGGTCGGCCAGTCGGCGCCCCACGCCATCATCATCATGCCGAGCTTGTGCTGGTGGACGTAGCTCGGGACACCGGCGAAGTTGGAGAAGTACTTGCCGGAGGGGAACTGCTTGATGTCGACCGTGATGCCGGCGGCCTTCAGCGAGTTCTGGATGGCCGTGGCGGCCGCGACCTCGGCGGGGCGGTCGGCGCGGGCGGTCAGCGTGGTGGAGAAGCCGCTCGGCTTGCCGCACTGCTTCAGCTCGTCCTTGGCCTTGGCCACGTCACCCTTGTGACCGGGCGTGGCGTAGGAGTCGAACTTGGTGTAGCCGTTGACCGACGGCGGCAGCAGCGTGGTGGCCACGTCGCCCTTGGGCGAGCCGCCCATGGCGTCGATGACCGACTGCTTGTCGAGGGCCCACTGGACGGCCTTGCGGCAGTGGACGTTGTCGAACGGGGCGACGTGCAGGTTCAGCGCCATGTAACCCGTCGCGCCCGCGTACGAGTTGTCCGTCTGCGGGGCGTACTTGCCGTTCAGGATCTTCGGCTGCGTCTGCGGCTGCACACCGGCGCCGGTGATGTCGGCCGTGATCTTGTCGGCGAGCAGGTCGTTGTCGACCGTGACCGGGTTGACCTTGAACTTGACGTTGATCTTGTCCGGCAGCGCCTTGCGGATCGGGTCCGACTTCGGGTCCCAGTTCGGGTTGCGGACGAGGGAGGCGCTGGCGCCCTCCTCGTACGAGGCGAACTTGTAGGGGCCGGAGGACACGATGTGCTGGACGTACTTCGCGCCGTCGTCCTTCGCCGCCGGCACGGGGGCCGTCTGGGAGAAGGTCGCCAGGTAGTCGAAGTCGGCGAAGGGCTTGGCCAGGTGGAAGACGATCGTCTGGTCGTCCGGGGTCTCGATCGAGTCGAGGCCCTTCTTGTCCTTGTAGGGGCCCTTGTACTTGTCACCGCCCTCTAGGTACGCCTTGAAGTACGTCGGGCCGTTGGACAGGGCCTCGGGCGCGAAGTTGGAGCGCTCGATCGCGTACTTGACGTCCTTGGACGTGATCGGCGTGCCGTCGTCGAACTTCAGGCCGGAACGCAGGTGGTACGTCCAGGTCTTGGCGTCGGCGCTGGCCTTGCCGAGGGAGTCCGCCAGGTCGGGGACGACCGTGAGGCCGTCCTTGCCCGCGGCCGGCTTGAACGTGACGAGCGTACGCGCGTAGAGACGCGAGAAGTTCTGCACGAAGCCGTAGTACGTGTTGCCGGGGTCGAGGGAGTCCGGGACGTCGGAGTCCTCGAGGTTGACCGTCCCTCCCTTCTTGCTCGACGCGTTGACGATGGAGTCCAGCGCCGCGTCCTTCTTGGCGGTGCCGCCACCGCCGTTGTTCTTGCTGTCGTTACCGCCGCCGCACGCGGCAGCGCCGAGCGAGACCGCCAGGACCGTCGCCACGGCGGCGGTAACCCTTCTCGTCTTCACGTGAGGAATGCCCCCTCGATCGTTGGATCACTTGCTGCGAGGATCGAGCGCATCACGCAGCCCGTCACCCAGCAGGTTGAACGCCAGGACGGTGATGAAGATCGCCAGTCCGGGCACGAACATGAACTGCGGATCTGCGGTGTAGAGATCCACTGCGTTGCTGAGCATTCCGCCCCAGGAGGCCTGCGGCGGTGCGATACCGACTCCGAGGAAGCTCAGCGCGGCCTCGAAGAGGATGTTCGTCGGAATGATCAGCGTCGAGTAGACGAGGATCGGAGCGACGAGGTTGGGCAGGAGTTCCCGGAACAGGATGTACGGGCCCCGGGCGCCCAGGCTGGTGGCGGCCTCCACGAACTCGCGCCGCGCGAGGCTCATCGTCTGGGCGCGCACGATACGGCCGATGTAGGGCCAGCTGAAGAAGCCGATCACGAAGATCAGCACGCCGATGCGCAGCGGCAGCCCGTTGAAGCCGAAGAATCCGTCCTGGACCGAGGCCGAGATGGCGATGGCGAACAGCAGGAGCGGGAACGCGAGGAAGGTGTCCATCAGCCGGCTGATGACGCTGTCGACCCAGCCGCCGTAGTAGCCGGCGACGACGCCGAGCACGGTGCCGATGACGACGGACAGCAGGGTGGCGCCGCCGGCGACCAGCAGCGAGACCCAGGAACCCTCGATGATGCGGGCGAGCATGTCGCGGCCGTACTGCGGCTCGACGCCGAGCGGGTGGGCCCAGCTCATTCCGCCCCAGCTGCCCTTGGGGGCGAGCAGGGCGGGGTCGATGAGGTTCTGGTGGAACTCGTTGGGGTCAAGCCCGAAGGCCCACTCGATCGGCTTGGCGAGCACCGCCATGAGCACGAGCAGGATGACGACGACGCCACCCGCAACCGCCAACTTGTCCCGTTTGAACCGGGTCCAGGCGATCTGTGTGAGCGAACGACCTTCGATCTGGGCTTTCTTGACCCCGGCGAGCACAGCCTCGGGCGGGGTCTCGGCCTCAGCCCCGGTGGTCTCGAGCGGTGCTGTCACTGTGAATCCGACCCCTCCAGCCGGTTGTTGACCGGCCCGCATCTGCCGCCAAGGTTTGCGGCTTTGTCGACTTGCTCAGGACGTGAGGTGAGCACCTGGTGTCCTGAGTGGGGAGTCTTCAGCGTGGCCGCGATCAGCCGCCAGAGCTGACGGCGAAAGTATGCGTAACCGTGATGCGGCTATGGGGGTTCCGTTATCCGAACGTCCGGAACCGACGCGCGGACGAATCGGTCACACACAGTGACGGTTGACCCGCCGACTTCGACTCAGCGCACGCGCTCAGTAGGCCCCGTGGACCGGCGGGTAGCCGTAGCCGGGGGCCGGTGAGCGGGGTTGGGGCTGGGGGGCGGCCGCGTGGGCGTCGCGGTCGTAGAACGGGCGGGAGTTGGCGCGCATCCACATGACGACGGGGTCGTAGTCGTCGGTCATCGCGACCGTCGAGACCGGCAGGCCCTCCGGTACGGCGCCGACGGACTGCTGCATCATCGCCCGCACCGAGTCGACCGCGGCCGGCGAGGTGTCGTACACGTCCAGGCCGAGGGCGAGGTACGGCGCCCCGAGCGCGGGCTGCACCCAGGCGCGGCGCAGCGAGCGCAGCGCGGGGGTGCGGTGGGCGTTCTGCGCGAGCAGGGCGTAGAACTGCGGGATGTCGACGGCCGGTTCGGACAGGCGCAGGGGGCCGGCGGGCTGGCGGTCCAGACCGGTGGCGATGCGGCGCAGGTCCAGCCAGGGGATGCCGACGCCGCCGCCCGGGGCGTGCGGGTTGAGCCAGAGGCCGTAGTGGTCGGGGTAGAGGGTGCGGGCCACGTCGAGCCCGTCGACGACCTCGTAGGACCGGTTCCAGCCGCTCGCGGAGAGTTCCTGCGCGGAGGTGACGCAGGGGGCGTAGTGGGAGCCGTCGACCTCCATGTCCCCGTACTGGGCGTCCGGGGAGCCGGCCTGGCCGTGCCACAGGAACATCCAGATCTGGCCGGAGGAGGGGGTGGCGAGGGCGCGCAGCAGCGCTTCGTAGGCGTCGTAGCGGCCGGGGGTGACCTGGCGCAGCATGTGCTCGACGCTGCCGCTGTGGCTCGCGCTCACCTGTCGTGCCCTTCTCTTTTCAGTGCCCCACGTTTGGAGACAGCTTAAGCGCCTGGTGGCTCGGGGCCTTGTGTGCGTCGGCGGGTGCGGGTTGTGCGTGGTTCTCGCGCAGTTCCCCGCGCCCCTGGGTCTGCTGCACCTGTCGTCGGCTTCCAGTGGGCGTGTTCACGGCTTCTGGTGGGCGTGGTCGCGGCTTCTAGTGGCCGGACTCGTAGAAGGGGCGGACGTTGGTGGTGAGCCAGGTGGCGACGGGGTCGTCGGCGATGTCCATGAGGACCAGGTTGACCGGCCAGGGGACCGGCTGGGTGCCGAGGGCTCTGCCGAGCGCCCCCAGGGGGAGGGCGCGGATGTCGCCCTCGTACGGGGAGAGTTCGACGCCGATGAACATCACGGGGTCGGCCGTCTCGATGGCGGCGAGGCAGCGGCGGGCGGTGCGGACGACGCCGGTCGCGGCGAACTCGGCGGAGGCGGCGGAGAGGAAGTCGACCGGGTCGTCCTGCCAGTCGGGCTCGAAGAGCCGGACGCGACCGCCGGAGGCGGGGCCGTCCAGGGGGGTGCGGCCGGCGCGGGAGAGGTCCGCCACCGCCTCGGGCGGCAGGGGGACGCCGACCACGCCGCCGGGGTTGACCGCCAGGCCCACCTGCGGGGGCAGGCCGCGGGCGAACTCCACGGCGGGGGCGATGGTGTACGACATGTGGGAGCCGGTGGCCTGGTGCAGTTGCTCCTCGGAACTGAAGACCGGGACGTACACCTGGCCTTCGATGTCCAGGGTGGGCAGGTCCAGCGGGCCGCTGTGCGGGCCGCCGCCGCCCGGCAGCGGTATCCAGAGGAAGCTGCGGCCCAGGACCTCGACGATCCGGCCGCCCGCGGAGGGGACGCCCAGGGAGGCGGAGAGCACCTCCTCCAGTTCGTTGCCGGGCCAACCGCCGTGCGGGTGGGGGTGCGCCTGTGCCGGGAAGTCCGCGGGAACGTCCGCCGGGAAGTCCATGTGCCTACCGCCTGCTGGGAACCGTGCTGTGGTGCCAAAGGCTATCCGGTACGGGTGACGGCCCTCACCCTGTGAACACGATCCGCTGCAGGACGTCCGCCGCCGGCCGGTCCAGCAGCACCGCCGAGCCGCAGCCGGCGGGCACTTCGCCGCGCTGCACCGCGCGCAGCAGCCGGGCGGTCGCGCCGCGGTGGCGCCGGAAGGCGTACCGCGACACGTCCCGGCCTCGCTCGCGCCGGCCCTCGCGGGCGGTGCGGGCGGTGACGTCGAGGAGGAGCAGGTGCAGGGTGCCGCCGCGGCGCCGGGCCTCGCGGGCCAGCCAGGCGCGCACCCAGGCCTGGGTGCCGCAGTCGTGCACGACCACCGCCTCGCCGGAGGCGAGGGCGCGGCGCAGGCCGGCGTAGTGGGAGAGGCGGACCAGGGGGCGGTAGAGCGCGTAGGGCAGGAGGCGGGGCGTGCGGGCGTCCCAGCGCTCGCGGGTGTCCTGGGAGTCGATCCGCGGGCCGGGGACCGCGCGCCGCATCAGGGTGGACTTGCCGCTGCCGGGCAGGCCGGTGATCACCACCAGGTCTCTCGGTCCGAAGTGCAGGGTGTGCGGGCTGTGGCCGGCGCGCTCGCGCAGGTCGCGGACGACCGGGGCCGGGCGACCGGTGCCGCGTTCGACGGCGGGGGCGCAGGGCTGCTTCGGCACCGCGATGCCGGTGGTGGTGGCGTAGGCCGTGGTCCTGTTCACCGTGTTCGTCCTCCCCTGCTGGGCCCGGGGCATCCCCCTTGCCCTTCACATGTAAAGAGAAGGTAATGCGCGGTGTCCAGTGGTTCGGTGCGCGTCGTGCGACAGCTCGGTTACAGATGCGGCCCTGACGGTCCGGGGTGTGGCGTGCAATGATGTGCCCGCCAACTGCATACCGGCCGCTTGAATCCGCGCGGGAGAGTTCCCAGCAGTCTTCGCTGGGGCGCCGAAGGAGCAAGTCCCTCCCTTGAATCTCTCAGGCCCCGTTACCGCGCGGGCGAGGCACATCTGAAAAGCGGGCCGCCATGACGGTGGCCCCACCCAAGGTGCAAGTCCTGACCTGCGACTTTTCCCGAGTCGGTGGTCATGGCGAACCTCTCAGGTTCCGATGACAGATGGGGAGGAACTTCCTCGCCCTTCTTGCCTTGGGAGACGACCGACCGATGAGCAGTACCGAACTCCGTCACACCGCGCTGGACGCCCTCCATCGCTCGCTCGGTGCGACCATGACCGACTTCGCCGGCTGGGACATGCCGCTGCGCTACGGCTCCGAGCGTGACGAGCACGTCGCGGTGCGCACCAGTGCGGGCCTGTTCGACCTCTCCCACATGGGCGAGATCACGGTGACCGGCCCGCAGGCCGCCGCGCTGCTGAACTTCGCGCTCGTCGGCAACATCGCCTCCGTCGGGCTCGGCCGCGCCCGCTACACCATGATCTGCCGGGCCGACGGCGGCATCCTGGACGACCTGATCGTCTACCGGCTGGCCGAGACCGAGTACATGGTCGTGGCGAACGCCTCCAACGCCCAGGTCGTGCTCGACGCGCTGACCGAGCGCGCCGCCGGTTTCGACGCCGAGGTCCGCGACGACCGCGACGCCTACGCGCTGATCGCCGTCCAGGGCCCCGAGTCCCCCGGCATCCTGAAGTCCCTCACGGACGCCGACCTGGACGGCCTGAAGTACTACGCGGGCCTGCCCGGCACCGTCGCCGGCGTCCCCGCGCTGATCGCGCGCACCGGCTACACCGGCGAGGACGGCTTCGAGCTGTTCGTGAAGCCGGAGCACGCCGTGCAGCTGTGGCAGGCACTGACCGAGGCCGGCGAGGGCGTCGGCCTGGTGCCGTGCGGCCTGTCCTGCCGGGACACCCTGCGCCTGGAGGCGGGCATGCCGCTGTACGGGCACGAGCTGACCACCTCGCTCACGCCGTTCGACGCCGGGCTCGGCCGGGTGGTGAAGTTCGAGAAGGAGGGCGACTTCGTGGGCCGCGAGGCGCTCACCGAGGCCGCCGCGCGCGCCGAGCAGAACCCGCCGCGCGTCCTGGTCGGGCTGGTCGCCGAGGGCCGCCGCGTCCCGCGCGCCGGGTACGCCGTCGTCGCCGGCGGCCAGGTGATCGGCGAGGTCACCTCCGGCGCCCCCTCCCCCACCCTGGCCAAGCCGATCGCCATGGCCTACGTCGACGCCGCCCACGCGGCGCCGGGCACCGAGGGCGTGGGCGTGGACATCCGCGGCAACCACGAGCCCTACGAGGTCGTGGCGCTGCCCTTCTACAAGCGCCAGAAGTAGTCACTGGCCCAAAGCGCCAGCAGGCTGGGCCCCGGTCGCGTCCCGAGCACGTGACCCTGCCCACATTTCGCCTGCTCATCAGCGCTTTCCGCACTCCCCCGTCGACCAGCACTTTCCCGCATACAGGAGAATTCAGGCCATGAGCAACCCGCAGCAGCTGCGCTACAGCAAGGAGCACGAGTGGCTGTCGGCCGCCGAGGACGGCGTCTCGACGGTCGGCATCACCGAGTTCGCGGCCAACGCCCTCGGCGACGTCGTCTACGCCCAGCTCCCCGAGGTCGGTGACACGGTGACCGCGGGCGAGACCTGCGGCGAGCTGGAGTCGACCAAGTCCGTCTCCGACCTGTACTCGCCGGTCACCGGTGAGGTCGTCGAGGCCAACCAGGACGTCGTCGACGACCCGTCGCTGGTGAACTCCGCCCCCTTCGAGGGTGGCTGGCTGTTCAAGGTCCGTGTCACGGAGGAGCCGTCCGACCTGCTCTCCGCCGCCGAGTACGACGCCGAGATCGCCGGCTGAGGAGTCGTAGCCCCATGACTGTCCTGAACACCCCCCTGCACGAGCTGGACCCCGAGATCGCCGCCGCGGTCGACGCCGAGCTGGTCCGCCAGCAGTCGACGCTGGAGATGATCGCCTCCGAGAACTTCGCGCCGCTCGCGGTGATGGAGGCCCAGGGTTCGGTCCTGACCAACAAGTACGCCGAGGGCTACCCCGGCCGCCGCTACTACGGCGGCTGCGAGCACGTCGACGTCGCCGAGCAGATCGCCATCGACCGGATCAAGGAGCTGTTCGGCGCCGAGTACGCCAACGTGCAGCCCCACTCCGGCGCCTCCGCCAACCAGGCGGCGCTGTTCGCGCTGGCCCAGCCCGGGGACACCATCCTCGGTCTGGACCTCGCGCACGGCGGCCACCTGACCCACGGCATGCGCCTGAACTTCTCGGGCAAGCAGTTCAACGTGGTCGCGTACCACGTGGACGAGGCCGGCCTGGTCGACATGGCCGAGGTCGAGCGGCTCGCCAAGGAGCACCGCCCCAAGGTGATCATCGCCGGCTGGTCGGCGTACCCGCGGCAGCTGGACTTCGCCGAGTTCCGCCGGATCGCCGACGAGGTCGAGGCGTACCTGTGGGTCGACATGGCGCACTTCGCCGGCCTGGTCGCCGCCGGTCTGCACCCGAACCCGGTCGAGTACGCGGACGTGGTCACCTCCACGACCCACAAGACCCTCGGCGGCCCGCGCGGCGGCGTCATCCTCGCCAAGAAGGACTTCGCGAAGAAGCTGAACTCCTCGGTCTTCCCCGGCTTCCAGGGCGGCCCGCTGGAGCACGTGATCGCGGCGAAGGCGGTCTCCTTCAAGGTCGCCGCCTCCGAGGAGTTCAAGGAGCGCCAGCGGCGCACGGTCGAGGGCGCGCGCATCCTCGCCGAGCGCCTCACGGCGGCCGACGCCCGCGAGGCCGGGGTCAACGTCCTGTCGGGCGGGACGGACGTCCACCTGATCCTGGTCGACCTGCGCGAGTCCGAGCTGGACGGCCAGCAGGCCGAGGACCGTCTCCACGAGGTCGGCATCACCGTCAACCGCAACGCGGTCCCGAACGACCCGCGCCCGCCGATGGTGACCTCCGGCCTGCGGATCGGCACGCCCGCCCTCGCCACCCGCGGCTTCACCGCCGAGGACTTCGCCGAGGTCGCGGACGTGATCGCCGAGACGCTGAAGCCGTCCTACGACGCCGAGGCGCTCAAGGCCCGGGTCGAGGCCCTGGCCGACAAGCACCCGCTGTACCCGGGACTGAACAAGTAAATCCCGTTTCATCCGGCACCGCGCACACTGGAAAGGTGAGCGCGGTGCCGGCCCCCGCACCACCCCGTATGTGAGGAGTCACCCCCGTGGCCATCTCGGTCTTCGACCTGTTCTCGATCGGCATCGGCCCGTCCAGCTCCCACACGGTCGGCCCGATGCGCGCGGCGCGCATGTTCGCCGGCCGGCTGCGCAACGAGGGCCTGCTCGGCTCCGTCGCGTCCGTGCGCTGCGAGCTGTACGGCTCGCTCGGCGCCACCGGCCACGGCCACGGCACCCCGAAGGCGGTGCTGCTCGGTCTTGAGGGCGCCTCTCCGCGCACGGTCGACGTGGAGAGCGCCGACGAGCGGGTGGAGGGGATCAAGAAGGCGGGCCGGCTGAACCTGCTCGGCGAGCACGAGATCACCTTCTCCTTCGACGACGACCTCGTCCTGCACCGCCGCAAGGCGCTCCCCTACCACGCCAACGGCATGACCGTCTGGGCGTACGACGCCACGGGCACGGAGCTGCTCGCCAAGACGTACTACTCGGTCGGCGGCGGCTTCGTCGTGGACGAGGAAGCGGTCGGCGCGGACCGGATCGTGCTGGACGACACGGTCCTGAAGTACCCCTTCCGCACCGGCGACGAACTGCTGCGCCTCACGAAGGACACGGGCCTGTCCATCTCCTCCCTGATGCTGGAGAACGAGCGGGCCTGGCGCACGGAGGAGGAGATCCGGGCCGGGCTGCTGGAGATCTGGCGCGTGATGCGCGCGTGCGTGAGCCGTGGCATGTCCCGCGAGGGCATCCTGCCCGGCGGCCTCAAGGTCCGCCGCCGCGCGGCCGTCTCCGCCCGCCAACTACGCGCCGCGGGCGACCCGTTGGCGCACGCGATGGAGTGGATCACGCTCTACGCGATGGCGGTGAACGAGGAGAACGCGGCCGGCGGCCGTGTGGTCACCGCCCCCACCAACGGCGCGGCGGGCATCATCCCGGCGGTCCTGCACTACTACATCAACTTCGTACCCGGCGCCGACGAGGAGGGCGTGGTCCGCTTCCTCCTCGCGGCCGGCGCGATCGGCATGCTCTTCAAGGAGAACGCCTCCATCTCCGGCGCCGAGGTCGGCTGCCAGGGCGAGGTCGGCTCCGCCTGCTCGATGGCCGCGGGCGCCCTCGCCGAGGTGCTCGGCGGCACTCCCGAACAGGTCGAGAACGCGGCCGAGATCGGCATGGAGCACAACCTCGGCCTCACCTGCGACCCGGTCGGCGGCCTCGTCCAGATCCCCTGCATCGAACGCAACGGCATGGCCGCGGTGAAGGCCGTCACGGCCGCGAAGATGGCCATGCGCGGCGACGGCTCCCACAAGGTCTCCCTCGACAAGGTCATCAAGACCATGAAGGACACGGGCGCGGACATGAGCGTCAAGTACAAGGAGACGGCGCGGGGCGGGCTGGCGGTCAACATCATCGAGTGCTGAGATGGTGGGCGCCGATGGGGGGCCACCGTCGGGGGCCGGACTACGGGGTACAGCAGGGAGCGAAGCGTGCGTGTGGGAGGGCGGCTGCCGTTGCCGATGACGGCGGACAGTGGGCGCTGGGTGACCGTCGCGGCGGAGCGGACCGTTCTCGGTGTCGTCCACAACATCACGTCCGCTACCCGGCTGCTCGATCTTCTCGCCGTGTTCGAGGGCGACCGGCGCATCCAGACCGTTTTCACCTGCACGGAGTCGTCGGCGCTGGACGGGGGAACCGTTGAGTTCTTCACGTCCCGGGGAATGCTGCACATACCCTGGAGAGAAGCGACGGCGCGTAAATTCGATGTAGCGATTGCCACAAATCGCGGCGGAAATCTTCACGATCTGCAAACACCATTGATCGGCGCACCTCACGGCGCCGGATACAATAAACAATTAGAGCCGGGAGCCGGGAGCCGGGAGCCGGGAGCCGGGAGCCGGGAGCCGGGAGCCGGGAGCCGGGAGCCGGGAGCCGGGAGCCGGGAGCCGGGAGCCGGGAGC